>NZ_JACHGO010000001.1:0-323347 GCF_014202345.1 Desulfovibrio intestinalis | reverse complement strand
TGCATGTCCTGCGGATACAAGGCATGCCCCGCGCACAGGCGCAGAGCTGCGGGCTGCTTCGTCAGCGCCGATACAGGGCGCAAAGCTTCCATACGGGCCAGAACAGACCGGGCAAGTTTGTGGCATGCGCCGCGCCCGCTGGCCGAAAGCAGAAGAGCTATTTCGTGCGAGCCCACACGCGCAGCCAGCACATCCGAGGGCAGAACAGCCCGGCAAGCATCGGCAAGCTGGCTCATGACGTTTTCGCCAAAGGCAAAACCATGCCGCCGCACCATGCCCGGCCCGTTGCCCAGCCGCAGCAGCACAATTCCCATACACATGCGGTACATAGGAATCGCAAGACCTTCCGGCGCGGAAGGTTCTTTAAGGTGCGCGCGCACTCTTTCGGCTTCACCTTCCATTCGGGCAAAAAGGCTTTCTTCCGTGGCCAGCGCAGTAACGGCATCAGTGCGTGCCGCTTTGGCGCGTGCAAGATTTTCAAGACACAAAGAGGCAAGGGCTGGCAGCACTTTCAGAAGAGGACGCACCTCACGCGCACGCACACCGTGCAGCATGACCATGCCGAGCAGGCGATCGTGCCAGAACAGGGGCAAAAGCAACCTGCGTTCGCGCGCCAGCAACTGGGGCTCATCCTGGGCATGATCTCTGGGAAAATAGAGCGCATGGCCGCTGAAGCTCAAAAAGGCTGACAGCTGGCGGCATAGCAATCCTTCCATTTCTATGAGGTCTTCACGGGCAAGTTCCTGTATATAACGCAGCTCTGACCATACCCGCTCGTTGCCGCTTTCACCGCGCATCGGCACATCCCAGAAGGACTCGGCTCTTCCCGCCCATTCCGGGCGGGCTGCTTCGCCAGACGGTTCGCCCTGAGCGGCTGCGCCGGGCTGGGCATTCCGCGTATCATGACTCTTGCCCTTCTTGTCTACTCTGGCATTTTTCCGTGTCGTGTGCTGGGTCATGTCCTAAAGTCCTTCTCGGGTCATAAAATCCTGTTTCATGGCGGCAGTGTAGTGTGCCGGTAGGAGCTTGTCTAGAAAATATCTTGAAAAACTGCTGCTCAGTGCCCAAAGAGCCCATGCAATACTTGCCCCGCAAAAATTAAGAGGATAGTATCGGACGGACGAAAGTCATAAACCGCGCTGCTGGCCCTTGAGGCGCGTCCCGCCGAGCTTCGCACGGCATCCATATCTACAAGGAATATACGCATGGCCGTTGCCACTTTTCCCATAGGCCCACTACAGACCAACAGCTATCTTATCCATAACGGCCCAAGAGCTGTGGCCATTGACGTGGGCGGCGACCCCGAACCCATGCTGGAGTATCTGAAAGCACACCGCTTGACGCTTGATGCCATCTGCATAACGCACCGTCATTTCGACCATATTTATGGTGTGGCTGCGCTGGAAGATGCCACTGGCTCCCTGGTCTATGTTCCGCAGGGCGACGACAGCCTTGCAGAAACAGAATCCGGCAAGGGCGGCATATGGGGCTTCCCTGAAGTGCCAGAATTTACGGGCTGCCGTATACCTACGGGTAAGGTAATTCTTGGCGATATGCTTTGTGAAGTGCTTGAAACCCCGGGGCACACCCCAGGTGGAGTTTCATACTATTTTCCTAATGAAAATGTGGTCTTTACAGGCGACGCCCTGTTCTACCGCTCCATTGGCCGCACGGACTTTCCCGGCGGCGACCATGACACCCTACTGCGCTCAGTCAGGGACGTGCTTTTCAAGCTGCCCGCAGAAACACTGGTCTACCCCGGGCACGGGCCGGCCAGCAAAATTGGCGACGAAGCCGCCAACAACCCCTTTTGTGGTGAGTTCAGGCCATGAGCAACCCGGTAGCCCTCCTTTGCAGCCCGCACCCCAACGGAGTTTCAGACTCCATAGCCCGTCTTGTGGCTGAAGGCGTGGCCGAAGCTGGAGCCTGCCTGCAAACTGTAGCTCTGCGCGATTATACATTTGAAGGCTGTATTGACTGTGGCGGCTGCACCAAGCCGCCGCATAAATGCACTCTTGCGGGCCGAAATTCCGGCGGAAACATCGACAGGGCTGAAGAAATATTTTCTCTTATCGAAGCCGCTCCCCTGCTCTTCATATCCGCGCCTATCTATTTTTACTCCCTGCCCGCCCATTTCAAGGCGCTTATTGACCGCACCCAACGCTTTTGGGCAGCGCAAAACCACACCCCGGCGGGCAAGCCCACGTTGCCCCGCGCCCCGATCAAACCCACGCTGGTAAGCCTTGTGGCCGGAAGACCTCGGGGTAAGCTGCTTTTTTCAGGCTCCCTGCTGACGTTGCGCTATTTCCTTTCTCCGCTTAACGCAACCATCAGCGAAACCCGGCTGCTGCGCGGGCTTGAAAAAGTAAAAGACCTTGAAGAGCGTCCCGCCGTGCGTGCCGCGCTGCGTGCGTGGGGACACGACTGGGGCTGCAGACTCATGGCTGGCAAGGTGCCGGGTTATGACCCCAGCACAGCTCCCGGCCCCGGCTGCGGCAAAGACGGCGCATCAAGCCCCTGCTGATCGGCCCTCGCCAATCCTCCTATCTGTGAAATCATATCTGGCCCATATCGTAAACCGGACGGTCAGGTAGCAAGATGAACCTGCAACTTGGCCGCAGGCTCTCCATTGCCGCCCAGCGCCTGGGTCTTGCCCAGATGCGATGCTTTCATTGCCTGCGCCCGTTCAGCCCCGGTTACGAAACTTTTTCAGACCAGACATGCGCCGCCGCTACGGATATTTTCACGCCTGCCAACCCGCTGTGCCCCCAGTGCCGCAGCCTGCTCGCTCCCTACAAGGGACCCCGTTGCCCGTTGTGCGGCTTGCCCGTCATGCCTTCCATCCTTGCCGGTGAACCTTCACACTTTGAGCAAAAAGCCAGTCTGTGCGGGCGCTGCCTCACAGACCCGCCGCCCTGGAGGCAAACGGCATTTCACGGGCTTTATCGTGAATCCTTGCGCCATGTGCTTCTGCGGCTCAAGTTTGACGGGCACCTTTATCTGGCCCCTCTTCTCAGTTCTTTTCTTGTTGAAGCGGCCCGCTGCCTGCCTGAAGCCGATGCGCTGGTGGCTGTGCCCCAATACCCTGCTCATTTGCGGCAAAGAGGATACAATCAGGCCCATGAGCTTGCCAAGGCACTGCACGCGCAGACCGGATTTGCGCTCAGGCCCGATCTGCTTTGCCGCACCCGGCCCGGTCCTGCCCAAATTGGCCTCAGTGCCCGCTCGCGGCCTGAAAATGTACGCCACAGCTTCGAGGCTTCCCCACAAACCAGAGGGCTGCGCCTGTGGCTGGTGGATGATGTTATGACCACGGGCAGCACGCTTCGGTCGGCTGGTTTGGCCCTGCTCAAGGCAGGAGCGAAACGTGTGGACGTGCTGGTTGTGGCGCGTACCCCCAAAGACGATGCCGAATACGCAAGCGATCCCGTATTTTCATGCGCCAACGGGCAAGAAAGTCACCAGTCTGCCACATGACAATGCATGAGCGTTCTGTTACGTTGGCGAAAATAGAACGTTCCGCCCTTGGGCTCAGCACCGTTTTGAGCTACAGGGCCGCCACTTTGGGCATTTCAGGAGCATTCATGCCGCGCCTTTTCTTTTCATTCAGCCTGCCACGCATGGCGGGCGTAATTTTGTCTGCTGCCTTTTGGGTAGCCTTGTGCTGTACCCTTTCAACGGTTTCAGCCAGCGCCCAGGTCACCTTGCTGGTGCCAAGTCAGCCCAGCATTGAAGCTCCGCCAAAGAGCGACAAGGCAGAACCGGCGGCCAAGCGCGAAGATAAAAAGCAGGATAACAAACAGCCTGCGGCCAAGCCTGAAAAAAGCACAGACGCTGGCAAAACCGCCGCAACCGCACGCAAGCCAGACCCCGCCGCGCCTGCCAAAGCCACCCCCAATGGGGATCAGGCCTCAACCCAGGCTCCCGCGCAGGCGGGGGCAGATGCCCCTACGCCGCCCCCTGCGCCAGAGCTTCCTTCCATTGACGAGCAGGTCGATGTGCTCATCACAATGATGCGCCCCTTCCAGAATCAGGGCCTTGTCATGGACATGCCGCAGTTGTTCGCCGCGTTGCGTTATGACAACGCCAGCCCCGTCAAGGATGGGCTGGTTCAGCCAGAACGCCGCGACCTTTTGGGCGATGTGGAAGAAATAGGCTACCTGGACCAGAAAGCCTGGGGCGCCAATGTGGCTCTGACCACTCCCGGTCTTTATCAGTTTATTATTGAAGGCCGCCCCTGGTGGGACGCAGCTCAAGGGCAGTTTTTGCAGCATTACGTCAAAACCATGCTGCCCGTGCACGGCGTGGAGCGCGGATGGGATCAGCCTGTTGGCCAGACATTCGAAATTCAGGCTCTTACCCGACCCTTCGGGCTCACCGCGCCCGCCCTCTTTACAGGGGTAGCCCTGCTGAATGGCAAGCCTTTGCCCAATGCTGCGGTACGTATGGCACGCATCAATACAGAAAAGCGCACCGTTCCCACGCCCTGGCACGAAGAGCTGTCAGCCCGCACAGACAAGGCAGGACAGTTTTCCTTCATTCTTAATCAGCCGGGCTGGTGGTGCTGCACGGCAATGACTCCCGGGGACCCGCTTAAAGGATCAGACGGCCAGCCCAAGCCACTCAGTCTTGGCGCGCTGCTCTGGATGTATGTGGACGGTCAGGCCGACGCCCGCAAGCGCTGATTGCCATGCCGGGGCTGCCGAGCAAACAGACGCTTTTGCGCGTGCATCTCGCTGGCAGTGAAACGGAAATAAAAAATATCGCCCGTTTTCAATACTGTTGGTTTGCATTTATTGCAGATCAACGTTGAAATGCTTCACATTGCAGTATTTTCATTCTGTCGGAAAATGCAATTTTCGGCAAAATCCACGGGGAGTTGCGACGCACTGCGCGAGAGTGCAGCGTTTGCTATAACGCACCATAAAAAAGTTCTTTTTTCTTGTTTCACTGCAAGGGCCGGACAAAAATCCGGCCCTTGCCTTTTCTGTCACAATGTTTATGGTACAAAAAGGCTAAACAGACCGTGCGACCATCGCACCCTGCAACCCAACAACCCCCTCATGGGAGCTGTTCATGAAATTTAGTGCCTTTCTGACCATTGTGCTTTTTCTCTGCTGTTCCATCATGCTTGCCCTGCCCGACAGTACCGAAGCTGCCCGCCTGGGAGGTGGACGCTCTTTCGGTAGCAAGCCCTTTATGAGTACCCCCGCGCAAAAACCGGCCATGCGGCAAGACGCCACCCAAGCTCCACGCCAGCCTGCAAATCAGGCACAGGCTGCGCCACAGGGCCCGCGCCCCGGCATGTTCGGCGGTATGGGCGGCCTTTTTGGCGGCCTTCTGGCAGGTACGCTGCTCGGCTCTCTGCTGTCTGGCGGAGGCTTTGCGGGCGGCGGCTTTATGGATATCATCCTCTTTGGGCTGCTGGCTTTTCTGGGTCTCAAGCTCTTTGCCCGTTTTCGCAACCGTCAGGCTCCCGCAGCTGCTGGCGCGGGCGCGCAGGGCAACGCCTATGAAGACCGTGCGCAGGGCATGCAGCGCGAATCCACAGGCAGCAACGGCTGGGACGTACTGCGTGGCAACGCGCAAGGCGCGGCGCCTCAGGCTGCCGCTGGCCCCAATATTCCCATGCCTGAAGGCTTTGATGCTGAAGAATTTTTGCGCGGCGCCAAGATGGCCTATACCCGGCTGCAAAATGCCTGGGACAAGCGCGATATGAACGATGTGGCCCAATTCACCAGCGCCGCCGTGCAGCATTCCGTGCGTGAACAGATGGACGCCGACCCCAAGCCCAGCACGACAGAGCTTCTGCTGGTCAATGCCCAGCTGCTTGGTGTGGAAAATGAAGGCAACGAGCAGTACGCGCAGGTATTCTTTGATGTGCTGATGCGCGAAAGCCCGGACCAGCAGGCTCCGTCTACCGTACGCGAAGTATGGCACTTCATGCGCCCTGTGCAGGGTGGCAGCTGGAAGCTGGACGGCATTCAGCAGGTAGAGTAATATTTACACTCCGCACTGACGGATACGTTACTGTAGACACTGTGCCGGAAGCCTTTGGCTTCCGGCTTGCTTTTGGCAACCTTGGAGAACACATGAGAAACTACGTCGAAAAACACGACAAACTTGTGCGCTACCTGCAAATGACCATTGAAACCGCCACTCCCGAATTCGCCCGAGTGACCATGCCCATTACCGAAAACCATAAAAACGGCATGGGAATGGCCCACGGCGGCGCTATTTTCGCACTAGCGGATGTGGCCTTTGGAGCTGCGGCCAATGCGGGCAAAGATATGGGAGTAGTAAGCCTTTCAACCACCATTGAATTCCTGCGCCCTGGCAAATGCGGCCCCTTGGCGGCTGAATCCTATGTCGTACGCAAGGGTCAACGCATACAGAGCTATATTGTTAAGGTGTTTGATGGCGACGGAGAGCTTATCGCCCAGTGCATGGCTTCCGGATACCAGACAGACGTTCCACTGCCTGATTAACCATCTCGGCAGAAAGACACTCTCTCAGCCCGGCGGCCTTTTAGGTTTGCCGGGCTGCTTTCTTTTTCTGCCTGTCAGATTTATATTTCATACACTGGCTGTAGACGAAACAGCCCCGAGAAGGAGGACGTCATGGCAAGCGGTTGGGCCGGAGACGGCGCGGTGCAGGACCAGATTCAGGATTCCATCAATGACGAAGTTGCCCGTGCGCGGCGCAACCTTCCCAGTGGTGAAAGCCTGACGCATTGCGAAGAATGCGGCGACGCCATACCACAGGCACGGCAAAAAGCCTTGCCCGGCGTGCGCCTGTGCATTGCCTGCCAGCAGGAGACGGATCAGGAACAAAAAACAGTCTCTCTCTATAACAGGCGCGGCAGCAAGGACAGCCAATTGCGGTAGCCCGGCCTGTAGCGCGAAGTACCTTCGCCAACGGTGCAGCGGTTTTCTGCATGCGCCAAGTATTTATTGTGCCCGATTTACACGGCCAATGCAGAATCGGCAAAGGGCACGCTATTTTCACCTGATTTTCACCTGCTCTTCCATCCGCGTCGTGCCTGCAATATCCGCACGGTTGCTTCGCACCAACTCCATCCCGCAACACACCATCGCAACACTTACTCTTCCTTTAACAAAACCTTTCTGCGAAATGCCGTGAACCTCAAAAAAATTCGCGCCCGCAACACATGTTCCTCGCCTTGCTCCTTGAGACTACAAATTGTTTTTCAATTAGCCGCACAAAAAATCCGTGTCAGGCGAATTTAATTCCTGCTGTGAGCGCGTGTTGCCGCAACGCCTCCAGGTACTTCCATAGAAGTTGTTCAGCATCCTGAGCGGGATGAATTGATTTCAGAACGCTGACAGCCGCCCACCTTTGAGGTACCGTGCTGCCCATGAGCCAGCATTTCAACAACTTCATGCAAATTGAGCGGCATCTGGACAGTCTGGGGCTTTTCCATATGGACATGGGCCTGGACCGCATGCGGCGCGCCCTGTCGGCCCTGGGCCTTGCCCGGCCACCCTTTGTGACTGTGCAGATACTCGGCACCAACGGCAAGGGATCCACCGCAGCGTTTCTTTCCTCGCTGTGCGCTGCCCACGGCCTGCGCACGGGCTTGTATACCTCGCCCCACTTTGTCAGCCCCACCGAACGCATCCGCGTTGACGGCCAGCCCTGGCCGCAAGAACTGTGGGCGGCGCAGGCCAACAAGGTTATGAGCGCCGCGCCGGAGCTGACCTATTTTGAATTTATTACAGTGCTGGCTTTGCTGGCCTTTGCGGAAGAACAGGTAGATGTGGCGATTCTGGAGGCCGGACTTGGCGGCAGCCACGACGCCACCACCGCAATCAGTGCCGACATGCTCTGCTTCGCCCCCATAGCAATGGACCACAAAGACGTGCTTGGCCCCAATCTGGCCGCCATTGCCGCTGACAAGGCGGGGGCCATCCGCTCGGCGGCCCCCGTATGCTCGGCCCGTCAGTTTCCGCAGGCTGCCCGCGTACTTGAAGCCGCCGCCCTTGCTCAAAGGGCCCCGCTTGTTTGGGCCGACGCTGTTGACACTTCCCTTGAATTGGGACTCCTGGGGCCGCACCAAAGAAACAACGCAGGCCTGGCCCTGGCCGCATGGCAACAACTGGCCCCCATGCTCGGCAAAAACCCGCAATACACGCAGCTGCAAAAGCAAGGAATGGCACAGGCCTTCATTCCTGGCCGCCTGCAGTATGTACCTGCCACAAACGGCATGCCTCCCCTCTTACTGGACGGCGCGCATAACCCCCACGGCATGACAGCGTTAATCAAGGCACTGCAGCAGACAGGACATCAACCCGCAGCCGTGGTCTTTTCCTGCCTGGGCGACAAGGATTGGCAAACAGCGGCGGGTATGTTTAAAAAACAGTTGGGGGAGGTTCCCATCTTTGTGCCGACGCTGCATAATCCCAGAGCAGCCAAAGCGGAGGATGTGGCGCAGTTTTTCAACGGCATGCCGCCTGCCACAGCTCAGGCCATGCCCGCCCCGCCCCATGTGACAACGAACGCGCCTACGGATAGCCCGACGGCAACGCCGCTGGATGTTAACGGCGCACTGTCCACGGCTCTTGCCCGAGCCTTTGCGCACGCCACGTCGATTGCCCGTTCCGGTGCGAAAGCGCAGCCAGTGCTGATAACAGGCTCGCTTTACCTGCTGGCCGAATTTTTCAGCCTTTACCCCGCGTACCTTTCGCCCACAGCTTCAGCCCAAGGGAGAAAAGCTCATGAATGAACTATTTCGCGCCATCCCGGCTGTGGACATTTGCCTTGCAGCCCTTTGCGAAGCCGATCCCCTTATGATCGACGCGCCGCGTTCCCTTGCCCGTGATCTGGTGACGGCATTCTGGGATCAGCAGCGCAAGGCTATCCGCGAGGGCCGATACAGCACTGCCGGTCAGTTGACGCTTGAAGCCCGCCTGCCCGACCTTTTGGCCCATGTCCGGGCAGGACTGCGCAGCCGGTTCAGCGCGGCCCTCAACGCTACCGGGGTGGTGGTGCATACCAACATGGGGCGCTCGGTGCTGGCAAAGGAAGCCCGCGAGGCAGTCATCACCGCTGCCACTGGCTACTGCAATCTGGAACTGAATATGGAAACCGGAGGGCGCGGCAGCCGCCATGCCCTGGTGGAAGATCTGCTGTGCCGCCTCACAGGGGCTGAATCCGCCCTGGTGGTCAACAACAATGCCGCTGCCGTGCTGCTTGTGCTGGACACCTTCTGCAAAGGCGGCGAAGTGGTCGTTTCGCGCGGCGAACTGGTGGAAATCGGCGGCAGCTTCCGCATTCCTGAAGTTATGGAAAAAAGCGGAGCCACCCTGCGGGAAGTCGGGGCCACCAACCGCACCCACTTGCGTGACTACCGCGCCGCCATCAATGAGAATACCCGCGCCCTCATGCGCGTGCACACGTCGAACTACCGCATTGTAGGCTTTCACTCCGCCGTGCCCCTGCCGGAACTGGCAGAGCTGGCAAAAGAATACAATCTTCCGCTTATTGAAGACCTGGGCAGCGGCAGCCTGACGGATTTTTCCTCCTTTGGCCTGCCCAACGAACCTACGGTTCCTTCTGTGCTGGCGCAGGGGGCGGACATTGCCACATTTTCGGGCGACAAGGTACTGGGCGGCCCGCAAGCAGGCATCATTACTGGCCGCAAGCACATGATAGACAAGCTCAAAAGCAATCCGCTCACCCGCGCCCTGCGCTGCGACAAACTCTGCCTCGCCGCGCTGGAAGCCACGTTGCGCCTCTATCTTGACCCTGAGAAGGCCCGGCAAAGCGTGCCCACCCTGCGCATGATATGCCGCACTGCCGAAGAACTGGACAAGGCGGCCCGATCCCTGGGCACTGCACTGCGCAAGAGCCTTAATTCCAGCCCGGAAACATCCTGCCGCATAAGCCTGCAAGCCGATGTTTCCCGCGTGGGCGGCGGCGCTTTTCCCCAGTACGACCTGCCTACCACCCTCGTATGCCTCAAGCCCGCCGCATGCAGCCCAACGGCACTCAAGGCCGCGCTGCTGCGCACTGATCCACCGCTCATAGGCAGGCTGGAAGATGACAGTTTTTGCCTTGACCCCCGCACACTGGACGTTGCCGACAGACCAGTTTTGCTGCGCGTGTTGCGCGAGGCACTGGCCCTGGCCGCCAACGGACTTATATAGGTATCAAGAATGACCGCTGCCCCAAGGGCATAAAGGAAAACATCATGGAAAAAATTCTGGCATACAAACCCAAGAATGCCTGGGAAGATGCAGACGCCAAGACCCGCAAGCAGATGGAGTCTCTGGCTCTTCGCTATATGGATTTCATCACGCGCTGCAAGACAGAGCGTGAAACTGTGGAATACGTTCGTGAGCGCCTGAGCGCGCAAGGCTATACAGAAGACTTCAGCGGCGACCGCGTTATGCGGCCCATGCGTGGCAAGGCCATCTTTGCCGCCCGCCGTGGCAAACTGCCTCTGGATCAGGGGCTTGCCCTGCTTGCCGCCCACGCCGATACGCCGCGTCTTGATTTCAAGCAGCGTCCCCTCATTGAGCAGCCCGGCGTGGCCCAGGCCAAAACCCACTACTACGGCGGCATACGCAAGTACCAGTGGCTGGCGCGTCCCCTTGCCCTGCACGGCGTTGTGATTCGGGCCGATGGCTCTGTTCTTGAAGTCACCATTGGTGAAAAACCCGGCGAACCCGTGTTCTGCATTGCCGACCTTCTGCCTCATCTGGCCCAGAAGCAGGCCACGCAAACAGTAAGCGACGCCTTTGAAGGCGAAAAGCTCAACATCATCCTCGGGCATAGCCCCAATGCCTCCAAGGGCAAGAAAGATGAAGCGCCCAAGGATCCCATCAAGACGCAGCTGCTTGAAATCCTGCACAAAAAATACGCCATTACTGAAGAAGATCTAATTACTGCCGAGCTTCAGGCCGTGCCCGCTGGCCCGGCGCGTTTCGTTGGTTTCGACAAGGCTCTGGTAGGCGGCTACGGGCAGGACGACCGCATCTGCGTCTTCACCGCCCTTGAAGCCCTGCTGGAAGCCGAAGCCACAGGGCGCAGCATGGCCGTTATCTTCTGGGACAAGGAAGAAATCGGTTCGGACGGCGCAACCGGCGCGGCTTCGCGCTTTCTGCAATACTGCATTGAAGACCTGACCCAGGCGTGGGCTCCCGGCCTGCCTGCTTCTCGCGTATTTATGGAAACCCGCGCCCTTTCGGCCGACGTTCAGGCCGCCCTGGACCCGGACTTCCAAGAAGTGCACGAAAAACAGAACGCAGCGCAGCTGGGCTACGGCCCCTGCTTCTCAAAGTTCACAGGTTCCCGAGGCAAGTACGGGGCCAGCGAAGCCGATGCCGAGTTCTTCGGCGCGCTGCGCAACCTGTACAATAGCAAAAACATCCCCTGGCAGGCTGCGGAACTGGGCCGCGTGGATCACGGCGGCGGCGGCACTGTGGCGCTTTTTCTGGCGGCCTACGGCATGCACGTCATTGACCTTGGCCCTGCCGTGCTGTCCATGCACAGCCCCTTTGAACTGGCAAGCTGCGCCGACTTGTACACTACAGCGCTAGCTTACCGCGCGTTTCTTGAATCAAACATCTAAGGTGGCAGGGGTGGTTTCGCGTTGCGGGGCCACCCCTTCACGTTACGACCTCCAAAAGCGCTTTACCGTGTATCTGAGGCCGCATCAGACCAAACCGGACCCGCTATGAACATAGACAATCAGAGGCTGGACCAGCTCAACAGCGGTCGGGCCGCTTCAAGCAATCTGGCCGAAGCCCTTGCCGTGAACTTTGCCGTTCTTATGGCGGCGGCCATGCCAGATGTGCCCGCCAGCGGCGTTGTGACGCTGCGCGAAATGGCAGACCAGGGAGTTTCCAAACGTATGCGGGTGGCAGGAAAACTGCTGTTTGACACGTTTGGGCCTGACGGGCTGGCTCCGGCTATGGCGCACCCTTCAGACACGGTGCGCGGCTGGGCCTGCTTTGCCCTTGCGCTCTGCCCCGCTGCAAGCATTGGGGAACGCCTGGAAGCCATACGCCCCCTTGCCGACGACGCGCACTTCGGCGTGCGGGAATGGGTCTGGATGGCTGTTCGCCCTCACCTTGCTGAAGACCTTGATGCCGCCATAGCTCACCTCAGCGGCTGGACAGGTGATACTTCAGAAAGGGTGCGGCGCTTTGCCAGCGAGAGCATTCGCCCGCGCGGTGTCTGGTGCAGCCATATTGAAACGCTCAAGCAAAACCCAGCCCTGGCCTTGCCAGTGCTGGAACCCCTGCGGGCTGACCCTGCGGCCTATGTGCAAGACAGCGTGGGCAACTGGCTCAATGACGCGTCCAAGTCTCAGCCCCAATGGGTGCAGGATGTCTGCGCCCGCTGGCTGGCAGAAAATCCTTGCAAGGCAACAGAACGAATTTGCAAACGCGCCTCGCGCAGTATCAAGAAGTAAAGCCGGCAGCTTTGGAAAAAGCAGATTTTTCGGATTTGACGCAATGTGTGATGTGCGATGTGTGATGCGCAGTGGGCGTATGGGTTTTGTGGCAAAGTGCATTCCCACAAAAAAATGCCTTTGAAAGACAAATATCATTCAGAATTTTGATTCAGATGCAAGAAAGGCGCGCCAATGGCGCGCCTTTTTCATATTAAAAATAGTCTGAAAAATAGGGTTTGTCTGGAGGAATCAGCGCTTCAAGCGTTTTGAGCAGATGATAGTCCATATCAATGCGGTCGTTGTTGTACAGATAGGTTGGCCGCTTGTACCCCATAAGCATGGTTGTCAGGGTCTGAATATCCAGCGCGATGCGGTGTCCCGAATGACATGTGGCCACTTGCTCGCACACAGCCTCGCCATCTTGCCAGCTCACATGAAAGATTCCGTTGTTCCAGGGGGCAATGGGGTCTTTGACCTCAAAATCCAGGGTAAGCCTGGGATCGCTGAACTGAAACGGATAAAACTCCATAAAGCGCTGCACATCCACAATACGAGCCATGCCATATGGCTGAATTGTTTCATCAATTTCACTGTCTTCAAGCTGAAAGGCCATGGCTTCACCCGTATAGTTTGCGCCCTCGACCTTTGTAATCATTGAAAAATGCGCACTGATATAGTTCCAGATGCCGTATTTGGCCTCCTGATTCAGGTAGACCATCTCCTTGATGCTGAAAACCTCGTTTTCAATGTAGTAAATAACATAGCCCAAGGGTTTACGGTCTACGCTGTAATATACCGCCGCCATAACGTCGTCCGAATCCCAGCGCCAGTATTCTTCCCACTCCAAAGCGCCGCGTATGAGCGCGCCGTGCTCCTGAAGCGCAAAGTATTTGTAAACCTTATGCAGGTCTTCGCTTTCAATGTCCACGCGCTCTATCTGACCCTCCACGGGATGCCGCGCCGGAAGCTGCGTATCCTTGATGGCAAAGGTCATCTTGTCTGACACGATTTCCCAACCGTGCTTGCGGTAGAGAGGGATGGAGTACGGACAAAGGTAAGAGATGATCTGCTGCTGGTCGCGCATATATTCAAGGCTTTTGGCAAGAAGCGAATGGATCAGTCCGCGCCCGGTATATTCGGGATAGGTTGCCACCCCCGTAATGCCGCCCATTTTGCAAATTTCGCCCTGAACGTTCACTTCCATAGGGTAGATAACCACTTGCGAAGCAAGACGCCCCTTATAAAACCAGCCCATCACATGAGACGCTTCAAAAATGGGCTTTTTGGAAAGTTTCATCTCCCTGTCTGACCAGCCAATGCGGGCCATTTCGGACGAACTCACCTGAAAGGCGTACCGCAGCAAGGCTTCAAACTGCTCAAAGTCTTCCTTGCCAAGCTGGCGGAAGTCAAAGGCGTCGTGAGCGCCGTGGGGCGGTTGTCGGTCCCCGTCCTTGTGTTCGGTATTCACGGCTGCTCCTTCGCCGCGTTGGTCTGCGGCCATGTCGGTGCGGCGGGCCTCAAGGCCGTGCTCCCGACGGTTCACTGGCACCAGCGGCGCGCCATTGCTTTTGTCAGGCGGCATGCCTGCGGCGCGAAAAGGGTGGGGTTCCAGCCGTGGACCATCAAGAGGCGGCAAATGCTGTTGCTTGTGTAAGATACGCATGCCTGTTTTTCCGGTAAATGCTCATAAAATTATCTGGCGTAACCAGCACGCCCAGCGCGAACCTTTTGTCTGCGCCTCGGCGAGATGCACTGCGGGGCATGGCAAAAAAGAATTGCCTTCAAGCCGCTGTAACGCGCAGAACAGTTTTGCGCAAGGCATGAAAATGCCTCAAGTAAAAAAACAGGTAAAGAATAAGGCTGGTTGAAAAACAACCGGGGCATGATGAAAATGACGGTCTTCAAGTAAAATCTGGTCTGACGGGCAAAATACGAAAAAAGAAACAAAACTGCCGCAAGAATGCAGGCTAAGAAGCCTGGGCGCAAAAATCGGTCAGACGGGCAATCCTTCTGCAATACGTCTCTCGCGCAGATTGTCCAGCACATCAACGCCAATCCGAAGCTTGCCATAACCTTTGCCAAGCTGGATGGCGGGCTTGTTGTTTCCGTGATAGTCCGACCCGCCGCTGACCCCCAAACCAAAACGTTTGGCCAATGCAAGGCAGGCGCGCACATCCGCTTCGGAATGTTCGCTGTGCAGGGCTTCAATGGCGCTCAGCCCACAATCCTTGAGGCGCGCTATCTGGGTGTCTATCCATCCGGGCGGGCCTTTCCACAGCATGGGGTGAGCCAGGCTCACGGTTGCCCCCATATCCGCCAGAAGGCGCACGCTTTCTTCGGGTTCAAGCACTTCCTTGGGCAAATAGGCCTTGCCGTGGCACCCCAGATATTCCTTGAACACTTCGCGTGAATTTTTGGCATATCCCTTTCGCAACAGCACTTCTGCGATATGGGGTCTTCCCACGCTTTCACCCTTGGCAGTGGCCAGCACCTCTTCCATTGTAATGTCCAGCCCAAGATCCTGAAGTTTGCGTACTATGCCTTCGTTGCGTTCAGCGCGCTTGATACGCAAAAAGGCCAGCTTTTCCTGCAAAACCACAGGATTTTCCGGCAGCCACAGGCCCAGAATATGCAGTTCGCCAAGCTCTGTGCCCGTTGAGATTTCGCAGCCGCGTATAAGTTCAACCCCGCACTCCCGCCCGGCTTCGGCTGCTTCATCCAGACCGGAGAGCGTGTCGTGATCTGTAACGGCCACGGCCTTCAGCCCTGTCTGGGCGGCCTTGGCCATAAGCAACGCAGGGGTATCGGTACCATCTGAGGCAGAAGTGTGGGTATGCAGGTCAATAAGTTCCATACACCATAAACCTTACTAAAGGTGAGTTTTTATTAATAGCGCAAAATATCAATATGGTGCAAGCCTTGAACTGAACGCCGCATCGCTGTATAGTCTTTGCCCACGCCGATATAAGAGGAAAATATATGCCCGTGAACACTGAAGAACTTTTGCGTATCCTGGCCTGCCCCAAATGCCTTGGCAGCCTTGCAGCTCTGGAAGAAAATGAAAACACGGCGGGTTTTGCCTGTACAGCCTGTCAGGTTGTGTTTCCCGTTCGTGAAGATATACCCGTCATGCTGGTGGAAGAAGCGATTGACCTTCCCACCTGGAACGCCCAGCATTCCCAGGCTAAGGAACGCGCCTGATGCGTCTGCTCATTGCCTCCGACCTGCATGGCTCCATTGAAAGCCTGCGCTTTCTGGTGGAAAAGGCGCGCCAGCTGGAACCCGACATGCTGGTGCTGCTGGGTGACCTAGTGTACCACGGCCCGCGCAATCCCTTGCCTTTGGGCTACGACACCAAGTCGGTCATGCGTGAAATGCCCGATCTGAATGCTCTGCCCTGCCCAGTTACCGCTGTGCGCGGCAACTGCGACGCCGAAGTGGATTTGGGACTGCTGCCTTTCAACGTAGCCGATTCAGCATGGCTGGAAGCTGACGGCTTGTGCATCTTCGCCAGCCACGGCCACCACCTGCCGGAAAATCCCCCCTGCCCCGGCTTCAAGCCCGGCACTGTCATCCTGCGAGGGCATACCCACGTTCCGCGTGGCGAAACCCTTGACGGTCTGCACTTCTGGAATCCTGGCTCTCTGTCGCTGCCCAAGGGCGACTCTCCGCGCAGCTACGGAGTTTATGAAAACGGCCTGTTCCGCGTGCTGGACATGCAGGATCGGGAACTTCTGCGCCATACCCCGGCGTAACCGCCGCATGCCAGTATTTGCACACGCACCGCAATGATGACTCAATCCTCTCAGCGCTCACCGCTTTTCACCTTGGCCCCTGGCTACAGACTGTTGCTGGCTTCGGCCTCGCCTCGGCGCCGACAGTTTTTGTCAGAATGGAGCCTGCCTTTTGAACTGGCCCGCCCTGATGGGGCAGAACCGCTTCCTGAACCTGGTGAAAACCCTGACGCCTATACCCGAAGAGCAGCCACAGCCAAAGCGCATGCCGTGGCTGCGGGTATGCACAGTGCATCCGCTACTGAGGCGGCGCAGCCTCACAGCAGAACAATCATTCTTGCTGCCGACACGGTTGTAACTGTGGACGGAGACATTCTGGGCAAACCAAATGATTCCTGCCATGCTTTGAATATGCTGCAACGCCTTACAGGGCGCGGGCATGAGGTCATCAGCGCCGTATGCCTGCTCTTGCCGTCGCCCGCTGGCACTGCGTCAGTGGATGAAGCCGGGCGTCCTGTGCACACGGAAGAACTGGTTTTCAGCGATGTAAGCCGCGTTTTTTTCCACCCCTGGCCTGAAGATGTGCTGCGGGCCTATGTGGATACGGGAGAACCCCACGACAAGGCAGGGGCCTACGCCATTCAGGGGCAAGGGGCTTTTCTTGTAGACAAGATTGAAGGTTCGTGGAGCACCGTGGTGGGCCTGCCAGTCACTCAACTGGCTCATCTGCTGCTTAACCGGGGTTTCATGCGACCTTACACACCCCACTCTCCATTCTAGAGCAGATTAACTTTGAAATGCATTACATTTCAAAGTTGTCATTCTGCCGAAAATGCGATTTTCGGCAGAATCCACGCCGCATTGAGGCGCGCTGCACGCTTGTGCAGCGTTAGGGCATTTAGACTTTTTCAAGGTTAAAATACCCTAGGTAGTCTCGTTACCAGCACTTTTTCTGGAATTTTTGCGTCCAACGTTTCCTTTTATTCCGGCGAGTACCGTCTGCCCACTCCCTGCATAAAAAGTACGCTCTCCTTGCTATAATGCAAAAATTCCTCTCACGGCGATACTGCGCCTAAAATATCTTCACTTCGGCATTCCGGCCCAAAGGGCAATGCATCTCTGCTGCCCTAGCGGCACCGCAAGATTGGTTGTAGCTACTTTAAACTACAGGCTAAAGCATGCAAGCCTCACGCTGTGTTGCGTCCAATTTCGCAAAAACCTGCGCAGACCAGCGAAGTTCCTTCAAAAGCAACTGGGCCCCTCTGCGCCTTCTCTTCATATAAGCCTCTTCACTCTGGTGTGAAGCATTAACTCCCATATGCTGTGCCTCAAAAAGCCATCACCCACATCCAGATCATTTACACCTTCAAATATTCTGATGGCCGCCTAAGCAAGCGCGATCGTGGCCGAACAAGCGCAACAGAACGGCTATTTATTCACGAGATTGCAATCCGCCACCAAATCTGAAAATTTTTTATATTTTTTTACCCCATAATTGTGAAAATTTTCTTCAATTGTAATGGTATTCCAATCCCCGCAAAATGGTAAAAAATACCAAATTTTTGTAATTTTGATATTTTTTTCACAACTATGACTGAAAGCACAAACAGGAATCTGGCTCTTGACTGTTATTTAAAATCTCTTTACTCGAGTATCATGGCGAATTCTCATCTTTTCAATTTACTGTTTAGACAAGATGGAGGACTGGATCATGTCTCAGGAACGGATCACGACACTGTTGAATGAAAATCGCAGCTATCTTCCACCAGAGCACGGCAAAACATCTGCCTGGGTATGCGGAGCAGAAGAATACGATGCACTGTGCCGTCGTGCCTTGGAAGACCCCAGTGACTTTTGGGGTGCTCGAGCTTCGCAGTTGGTCCATTGGTTCAAGCGCTGGGACAAGGTACTAGAAGCTGATGAGGTAAATCATAAATACAAGTGGTTTACCGGGGGCAAACTTAATGCCTCGTTCAACTGCATAGATAGACACCTTATTTCAGGTCGCCGCAACAAAGCCGCCCTCATCTGGCAGGGTGAAAAAGAAACCGATGTACGCTGCTATACCTATCAGATGCTCTACACTGAAGTCTGCCGGGTAGCCCACGCACTGAGCTCGCTGCGCATCCGCAAAGGCGATCATGTGGCCTTGTACATGCCGATGATTCCCGAGCTTTTCATCGCAATGCTGGCCTGCGCCCGCATTGGGGCCATACACACGGCCATCTTCTCCGGCTATGCCGAAGGCGGCGTGCGCAGCCGTATTCAGGGTTGCAAGGCGCGCGTTGTCATCACGGCGGATGCCGCCGTGCGCGGCGGCAAATTCAAGCCGCTCAAGGCCAATCTTGATCCCATTCTTGAAAAGTGTCCGTCTGTGGCCCATGTGGTGGTGGTCAAGCATGCAGGACTTGAGAATGTCCATATGCAGCGCAACCGGGACATCTGGTGGCACGACCTTATCGACGACTTTACACTGAACCCCGACTTTCCCTGTGAGCCAATGGATTCCAATGACACGCTCTTTTTGCTGCACACCAGCGGCAGCACGGGCAAGCCAACCGGCGTCATGCATTCCACAGGCGGGTATTTGACCTATGCGGCCCACACTACCCAGTGGTGCTTCGACATGCGCGACGACGACGTGTACTGGTGCACAGCCGACGCAGGCTGGATCACCGGGCATACCTACGGCGTTTACGGGCCGCTTTCTCTGGGGGCCACGACGCTCATGTTCGAGGGTATACCCACCTGGCCCTACCCTGACCGCTACTGGCGCATTGTTGAAAACTTTCGTGTCAACATCCTGTACACGGCCCCCACCGTCATCCGTTCGCTTATGCGCATGAACGAAGCGTGGACAGAGCGCTATGACCTGCGCAGCCTGCGCATCTTGGGCAGTGTGGGCGAACCCATCAACCCCGAAGCCTGGCAATGGTACCACAAGCATATCGGCAGCGGCGAGCTGCCCATTGTAGACACATGGTGGCAAACGGAAACCGGCGGAGCCATGATCGCTCCCATGCCATATGCCACAAAGCTCAAACCCGGTTCGGCCTCCAAGCCCCTGCCCGGCATTGACGCCACTGTTATGGGTTCAGCGGCACGCGACGGTGAAGAACCCGAAGCGGGCTGCAAGGCCGGACATCTGGTCATTCGCCGCCCCTGGCCCGGCATGATGCAAGGTGTTTTCAATGATGAAGAGAAATATCAGTCCTACTTCTCACGATTCGGCTGCTATGCCTCCGGAGACGCGGCTGAAATAGATCAGGACGGATACTTCTGGATTCTGGGCCGTATTGACGACTCCATCAACGTGTCAGGACACCGCCTCTCCACAGCCGAAATTGAAGCCGTACTGGCTACCTGCCCCGAAGTGGGCGAGGCTGCGGTTGTTCCCATGCCGCATGCCCTCAAGGGCGAAGGCATCTACGCATATGTGGTCACACGCGATGAAGTGCCGTGGAGCGCCGACCTGCGTGCCAAACTTCGTGACGCCGTGCGGCGTGATATTGGGGCGCTGGCTACCCCGGAATACATCCAGTTTGTGGACGGCATGCCCAAGACGACCTCGGGCAAGATCATCCGGCGCATGCTGCGCAAGATAGCTGGCGACAGTTATGAAGATATTGGCGACACCACCTCTCTGGCTGAACCCGAAGTGATACCCAAAATCATTTCCGGGCACCGCAACCTTGTGGCGGGGCGGCATGAAACGGAAAACGCGCCTGAAGGCGGCGACAACTCCAATGCTGAATAACCGCGCGGAATAACCCCATCAAAACAAGCAAAAGCCATCCGCATGCGGGTGGCTTTTGCTTTGCGCATGCGCGATCACCTGAACAAGACCAAAAACAAGGGCTGGGGCATTACGTTGCCCCAGCCCTTTACATTGATAAATCTTAGTTTTTTACAAAGCCTTACGGCGCACCCATACATGGCGCGAGGCCAATGCCGCCCAAGCCAGACCAGCTGCCACATGCAGGCTCTTGCCTCCGGCAAGTCCGGTAAGCAGGCAAAGACTGCCCGCACCAAACATGGCCCGCACCGCAAATTTACGCTGGCTTATCCCCATAATCTTGCCGTTGCCGGTTCCCGATACAAGGGGCTGCAGAAAAGCTGGCACCTGCATGTCGCCAAGCATGTCGCCAAAGCCTATGCCCTGCCCCTTGCCCTTGCGTGCGGCCTGCTTGGCGGCAAACTGCGAACGCTTTTCGGCTCTATGGACTGCGGCAACTTCCGCCTTGGGCTTGAGAAGGGCCGGCACCTTTTTTTCAAGGCGCTTACAAATGGCGGCAAAATCAGTACCGGGCGCCATCAGCAGCAAAAGAGACTCGGAACCGGAACGCACTTCGCTAACCCCGGTTTCGCCTTGCAGCAAAGCCTGCGCCGCGCCGCGAACCTTGGTATCGGCCAGAGCAGGATGACGCAGACGCGCCCTGCCTTCCATCACATGCACAACATAAGAAGACGGCATGGGGCCTCCTTGGTAGAATGCGGGTCGAATAAGGCCCGGTTTGAAATTGACTTTCTTTTTTCTTGACATATCTTACTAGCGGGAGCAAGCTTACTGCCAAGCCTGTAGATCTTTGGCGCTCATGCCACCTCAGCTGACGCAGTACAAATAGTGCGCGCTGGTTGAGCATGGGCCGGAACTCATAAATTTACTGTACCACAGCCTTGAGGCTAAAAAAAGAGAGAACACGCAATGAGCCAGATTGTCAATCTACGTCAGATGCAGGTGGGCCAGCAGGGCAAAATCGCCGCTGTGGAAGCCCTTGGCGAAATGAACCGCCGCATTCGTGACATGGGGCTCATCCCCGGCACTACGGTTTCAATCGTGGGCCGTGCGCCCCTCAAAGATCCTGTCGCCCTGCGCCTTTCAGGCGTCACTATCTCGCTCCGTAACAGCGAAGCCGACTTTATCAAGGTCGACCTGGCTGCCTCTGACAGCTAGACTTCCCAATCTATCGCAATTGTAATAGTCTTGCCTCATCCCTGTCACGCAAGTGTGGCAGGGATGAGGGCTTTTAGTCTGCCGTCCAGCGTGGCTTGCCGCGCGAACGGTTTGCAACGCGATCATTTAAGGAGGCATATATGAACAATGGACTGAAATACGGCCTTTGGTTTCTGGGTGGTCTGATTGTCGGCGCTGCGGGCACTGCGGCTGTGAGCCGCGGCAAGTTTGATTTCAAACCTATGGCAACTGACCTTATCAGCCGCGGCATTGACGTTAAAGATGCCCTGCTGACCAAGGTTGAAGCCCTTAAAGAAGATGTGGAAGACCTTACGGCTGAAGCCCGCATGGCTTCTGATAAGCGTAAGGCCACCAAGGACAAGGCTGAAGCCTAGACCAATTTTGCACGGCAAGTCTCGCTCCGGCGCAAGCTTTTGCCCGCTCTCTGCATTTGCAGCGTGTAACGACGCGTGAACCTGCCACGAAAATGCCCGGCGTCGGAATAGTCAATTTTAAAACTGACTATTCCGGCGTCCCAGACAACTGCACAATGTCGAAAGTGGCTGACAGCAAACTTTGCCCCCAACCACTACGCCTGACCGCCTTTTGTCAGGTCAGACAGGCAAGCGCTACGCTTCAATTCGTGCGAACGCGCACAGTTGTTCTTCCCAAATGGGCACCCCCATCGCAAAGATTAAATTTATATATGGAACAGGAGCGCGCGCATGCGTTTTTATATTGTTCATGAGCTGCGTGGTCTAACCACGCCCGATTCCGGCAGAATGCGCGTGCGCGCCTCTGGCCCCCTCGGCATGGCGCAGGCCGAAGCCCTGGCTGGTGCGCTGGCCACGCTGCCTGGCATAAGCGAGGTAAGCGTCAATCCCCGTCTGGGCAGCTTGCTCTTTTTCTTTGAAAATGAAGATAGCCGCGAAACAGCTTTGACCCTCTTTGTTGGAGCTGGAGGCGATGATGGCCCTCTGGCAGAGTTGGGAGACGACCCCACGCCCCAACCAGGAGAAGCCACACTGACTGAAGGGCTGATGCCCGTTTTTCAATATATTTTTGTGCGCCCTCTGCTGCCTATGGCCTTGCGCGTAGTCAACAGTGTTGTCAGCGCCGTTCCTTTTCTTTTCAAAGGTGTCCGGGCTGTACTGCGCGGCGCGCTCAACGTGGATGTTCTGGACGCAGCCGCCATCGGCGCGTCGCTTGTCATGCGTGATTTCCGTACGGTCAGCCTGCTTACCCTGCTGCTGGGCCTTGGCGAAACGCTGGAATACTGGACGCGTCGCCGTTCCATGGCCACTCTCACTGAAAGTTTGGCCCTCAACGTGGAAAACGTATGGCTGCTGGCCGAAGGAACCGAGATTTCCGTTCCCCTGGCTCAGGTAAAGGAAGGCGACCTGGTCGTTGTGCGCGACGGAGGCAGCATTCCCGTAGACGGCGTGGTTGAAGATGGCTGCGCAGTGGTCAACCAGTCGTCAATGACGGGCGAGCCGCTGGGCGTCAAACGCACCACTGGAGCCTCAGTATTCGCTGGCACAGTTGTGGAAGAAGGCCGCCTGGTCATTCGCGCCCGCCATGTGGGTGATGGCACGAGGCTTCGTCAGGTTGTCAAATTCATTGAAGAATCTGAGTCTCTCAAGGCCGGAATCCAGGGCAAGTACGAGCGTCTCGCCGACATGGCCGTGCCCTTCACCTTTGGCCTGGCCGCCCTTGTCTGGCTGCTCACGCGCGACTTCCGCCGTGCGGCCTCGGTACTGCTTGTAGATTACTCCTGCGCGCTCAAGCTTGCGACCCCCCTGGCAGTGCTGGCTTCCATGCGCGAAGGCGCGCGGCATGGCATGGCCATCAAGGGCGGACGTTATCTCGAAGCCCTCAATGAAGCTGACACTGTGGTCTTTGACAAGACAGGCACTCTCACTCAGGCCAGCCCTGAAGTGGTGGAAGTTTTTCCCGCGCCTGGCTTTGACCGCACAGAGGTATTGCGCGTCATGGCCTGCCTTGAGGAACATTTTCCGCATCCCGTGGCCCGCGCCGTTGTCCGCAAGGCCGATGAAGAAGGCCTTCAGCATGCCGAAGAGCACGCCCATGTGGAATATGTAGTTGCTCACGGTGTGGCCTCTTCCTTGTACGGAAAGAAAATGCGCGTGGGCAGCCGCCATTATATAGAGCATGACGAAGGCGTTGACCTTTCGGCTCTGGCCGAAGCGATTGAAGAACAGACCAGTATGGGGCGTTCTTTGCTCTTTATGAGCGAAGACGGCAAGGTGGCTGGCATGGTTTCCATTGAGGACCCCATGCGCTCCGAAGCTCCCCGCGTGGTCGAAGAGCTTCGCGGTCTGGGCTTTAACCGCATTCTTATGTTGACGGGCGACGATGAACGCACGGCCCGCGCAGTGGCGGCTCGTGTGGGCATCAACGAATACCGCTCGCAAGTGCTGCCCACAGATAAGGCCCGTATTATTCAAGAGCTGACAGAACAGGGCTGCAAAGTGCTTATGGTCGGCGACGGCATCAATGATGCCCCGGCGCTTTCCGCTTCACATGTGGGCGTGGCCATGAGCGACGGCACTGATCTGGCCCGCGAGGTGGCCAACGTATTGTTGACCCACCCCAACCTTGAAGGCCTTGTCAACGCCCGTCTGCTGGGCAGACGCACGTTACGCCGCATCCATTTCAACTTTGTGGCTACGTTGACGCTCAACAGCGCTTTCTTGCTGGGCGGCCTCTTTATGTTTATGGGGCCAGGAGTTTCAGCCCTGCTGCATAATGTCACCACACTGGGCGTTGCCCTCAATGCCATGCGCCCGAATTTGCCCAGAAAGGCCCTGCCGGGCGAGGAGAGCCGTTTTGAGCACCCTGCATCTTCTTAAATATGTGCGTAGTTTCGTAGATGGCCGAGTGCGCATACGTCACCCTGCCCTGCACAATGAAGCTGTGGCAGCCCTGGCTGAAGCTCGTATGAAAGCCATTGCCGGGGTCATTTCCGTGGAATGCAATCCCGTGAGCGGTTCCGTGCTGCTTACCTATGACAGCACGGCCATCCCCAGGGATCGCCTCTTTGCCATCGGCGAAGCGTGGGCTGTCTATCTGGATAAGGTCAAGGCAGGAAAACCTGCTGATGTGCCGAAATTCTAAGACAAAACGTTATCCATAATACAGTAAAGGCCCTGGAATTGTTTTCCGGGGCCTTTACTGTAAAATAGGCGGTTTACGGGCGGCAAGAGTACTGCTATTGTCAATCAGTTCATATTCATTTTGAAATATTCGGCGTAGGAGCAGCTTGAGCCGTTGCCCGCAGGCTTAAAAAGTTGTGTTCAGGACACGCTTGAAGACCGCTTGTGTAAAACACGGCTCTGCGAAGCAACGGGTGAAGCCCCCGCAAGCACAGACGCAACCTGTTTCTTGCAGGTGCTGTTGCAATTTTCAACTTCCTGCGCAGTAACGTCTGGCGCAAAAACAGCACAGCTATTTACACAGTAAAATACTGTAACATACATGCCTTAAACTTTGATAATCTACACTTTCAAAGTTAATCTGCCCCAAAATCCACTGAATCAACTTTCCGATAATGGATAAATACGGAGGAACAAACGTGCGCGTAGCCATCGTACATTACTGGCTCGTCAATATGGGCGGGGGCGAAAAAGTATTGGAATCTTTATGCCGCTTGTACCCCCAAGCTCATATCTATACGCACGTTCTTGACCCGCACAAGCTTTCTCCGGTCATAGCCGAGCACCCCATCCACACGACATTCATCAATAAACTGCCCTTCAGCAAGAAACGCTACCAGAGCTATCTGCCGCTTATGCCTCTGGCCCTCGAGCAGCTTGATCTCACGAGCTACGACTTGGTGATCTCCAGCGAATCTGGCCCGGCCAAGGGCGTGATTACCAGGGCCGATACCCCGCACATCTGTTATTGCCACACCCCCATGCGTTACCTGTGGGATAACTGGGCAGAATATCTCTCCACAGCTGGCGTTTTGACTCGCTGTGGCATGCGCCTGCTCCTGCCTTCTCTTCGTCGATGGGATCTGGCCAGCTCTTTTAGAGTGGACCACTTCGTGGCCAATTCACACAATGTGGCGCGCCGGATCCGCAAACATTGGCGGCGTGACGCCGCCGTCGTGCCCCCACCTGTGAATACCAGCAGTTTCACGCCCAAAAGCAGCCCCGGCGGAGAGCACTACCTCTGCTTCGGGCGGCTGACTGCCTACAAGCGGGTGGACTTGGCCGTCAGGGCCTGCACCATGCTCGAAAAACCGCTAGTGGTCATGGGTGAGGGCGAAGAAATGGATAAGCTCAAAGCCTTGGCTGGACCGACGGTGCGCTTTCTCGGACGAGTGGAGGACAGTCAAGCCGCAGCGGCGCTGGCAAACAGCAAGGCTTTGCTTTTTCCGGGGGAGGAGGATTTTGGTATTGTGCCGCTGGAAGCTGCGGCAAGCGGTGTGCCAGTTCTGGCCTATGGGCGGGGCGGCGCATTAGAAACAGTGCGAAATCACGAAACGGGGCTGTTTTTCGATCAGCAGACCCCAGAAGCCTTGGCAACGGCAATTAATGAATTTGAGCAATGTGAAATGGGCTTTGACCCTGCCCTTATTCGCCGTCATGCGGAGAATTTTTCAGAGCACCACTTTCAAACCCGCTTTGCTCGCGAGGTCGACACGGCCTGCCGTGCTATGACTATGGGGCAAGCTTAAGAAAAACACTGCCAGATACGCTGATTGAAGAGTCTGGCAGACCAGCTTTGAAATGCTTGATCGTTCAACGCTGCTATTCTGCTAAAAAATATAATCTCGGCAAAATCCACGCCGTGTTACAACGAGTTGCACTCACGCAACGTTAGCGCTGTTAAACTTTTTCAAAGTTAAAATGCTCTAATAGGCTCCGTACCCCAGAATGACCACGGGGACAGTCTTGCCCAGAATCCACAAATCCATCCACACCGACCAGTTGTTGATATAGTACTGGTCGAAATTTACCCGTTCCTGATATGTGGTGTTATTGCGCCCGGAAACTTGCCATAACCCGGTGATGCCGGGCTTGACCATGCAGTACTCTTCAAACACAGCGCCGTATTTTTTCTCTTCAGAATGCACAATGGGGCGCGGTCCAACAAGGCTCATGTCGCCCATAACAACGTTGATAAGCTGGGGCAGTTCATCAAGACTGAGTTTGCGCAGCAGACGCCCCACACGGGTAATTCGGGGATCACACTTGAGCTTCCGGTCGCATGCCCATTCCTGACGCAGAGAAGCGTCGCGCGCCAACACTTCTTTGAGAACACTGTCCGCATTCTGCACCATAGTGCGAAACTTGAAGATGCGAATTTCTCTCCCATGCTGGCCAACGCGCTTCTGCCGGTAAAAAACCGGGCCAGGACTGTCTGCCTTTATGATGAGAGCCAGGGCAGCGCCGAGAGGCAGCAGAATGACCGCTCCCATAAGGCACAAAAACAGGTCAAGACAGCGCTTGACGAAAAGCCTTCTCTTGTCACGCAAATTCTGGCGCACCAGCAGCCCGACGGCGCTGCCAAGATCACGCGGCGTCAGCCAGTGCACCCGAAACCCGCCACCAAATGCAGGCACTACCAAGGTATTGCTAAAGTAGCGGCAAGCTTCTGTAGTAACGTCCGTGTCCGGCGCCTGACCCACTTTTTGCAGAAGCAGGGCCATTGCCTTGGGATACCGGGCAGAGACAGAGATGAACAGCAGTCGCATTTCATCAGGGGTATCGGGCAGATCGTAAATGGCAGTGGGATTCAAGCCTCTTTCAGGGTGCCGTTTGAGATACCGCCACAATTCGCGCCCTTCCCTGCAATGGTCAAAAATAACCAGAGGCTTGCCCCACCAGCGTTTGCGGGAATAAATACGCCGGCACAGATAGCGCGCCAAGGGCATGGTGAACAGTGTTGCAGCCCAACTGCCCATGATGACAATGCGTGAGTAAGCATCCCCCATCTTGGACAAAAAGAGAACGGCCAGAATAATGGCGTACAGCAGGCTGACCAATTGAAACAGAGCTTTGAGCTCACGGTGCGGCGCGGGACTGATAGTCTGGTAAAGCCCCAACCCGGCCCCAAAAAAAGGCCCCAAAAAAAGCATGGGCACCACCCAGTGGTACAACACCGGATCAAGACCACCAAACGCGGCACGCACAAAAAAAACAAGCAGGGCCGTTCCAAGAAGAGCCAGCAGGTCAAAAAAGCAGAGCAAAAGCTTTTGCGTTGAAATGCCGGTCAGCGTGGAAAGCTGTTCCCAAAACGAGGTCTTCGTCATAGTCATCATGCCCAAAAAAGCGTTGCGGAAGGCTGAAAACCTGGCTGGAGCCAGTACGGCATTTTAAATATATCCGAGTAAAACATCTCTACATGCGTTGCCGGATGTTACTCATAATGCAGCATAAATATACCATATTTAGTTATGCTGCAAATAACAAAGCGGTCAGCTATGCCGCCCTTGCGTCACGACAAAGCTTCTGTTAGATAAAACCATTGTTTTGCCGTAGTTCGCGCCGAGGCAAGCCTGGTGCCTGCCTGCACGCGCCTGTGCGCTCATGCGGTTTTGCCGCAGCGCATGTCCATCCTTAGACGGCTACCGCCATGCACCCGCGTGGCTCATCCGCCAACGGCCACCGCCATATTCCGAGGGGGAAACTGAGCATGAAAAAACTTCTTGTCTGCGCACTGCTGGCCGCCGTTATGGCTGCCGTGCCCGCTTTTGCAAAAAAAAGCTATGTGAACGGCATTGACCCCAATTACCCGCCTTTCGCCTATGTAGACGAAAAAACCGGTCAACCCGCTGGCTTTGACGTAGACTCCCTCAACTGGATAGCCAAAAATATGGGCTTTGAAATTACCCATAAGCCCATGGCGTGGGACGGCATCATTCCTGCCCTTGTAGCCAAACAGATCGACATGGTTGATTCTGGCATGAGCATCACGCCCGAACGCGCCAAGGTTGTTGAATTTTCTGATCCTTACTGGACCGTTTCACGCGTGTTTCTTGTCCCCGCCAACTCCACGCTGACCCCGCAGGATGTTCTGACCAAGAAGGTCAAGCTCGGCGTGCAGCGCGGCACCTCCGAAGCCAACGCCATCAAGCAGGAACAGCAGGAAAAGGGCTATCCCTTTGAACTGCGTTTCTATGAATCCGCTCCTCTTGCGGTAGAAGACCTGCTCAATGGCCGCATTGAAGTGGCCCTTATGGACGAGCTGCCCGCCGATGACGCCATCTCCAAGGGACGTGGCGTGAAAAAGGCTGGCACCCACGGCGAACCCGACAAATTCGGCGTTGCCATGCGCAAGGATGACAAGGAACTGCAAAAGCTCATCAATGATGGCTACAAAAAGCTCATGGCCGATCCTTATTGGCAGGAGCTGCAGAAGAAATACCTGAACAAGTAAACAACGCAATAGCGCTGATTGGCTGGCGCGGATCGCTGGATTTTCCGGCGGTCCGCGCTGTTCTGCCCAACCTACGGCAAACTCCCGCATATGGATTCACTTCTTGTAGTTTACCACGCTCTGCCTTCCATGCTGTCTGGCAGTCTGGTCACAGTTGGCAATGTGACCATCTCTCTGGCGATGGGCCTTGTGCTCGGCGTGCCCTTGGCCGTGGCCCAGGTGTATGGCGGTCCTTGGCTGCGCCGTTTGGTTGCGCTCTATGTATGGTTTTTCCGCGGTGTGCCCATTCTTGTGCTGCTCTTCCTGTGCTACGGGCTTTTCATCAGCCTGGGCCTTCCGGCAGATCCTTTTTTGGTATGCTGCCTTGTGCTCGGCTGCACCAGCACGGCCTACCAATCTCAAATTTTCCGTGGAGCCATTGAAAGCCTGCCGCAGGGGCAGCTCAACGCGGCCCGCGCTCTTGGCATGGGCGAAACCACCGGTATTTGCACCATTATCTTGCCTCAGGCCATGCGTCTTTCCATACCGGGATGGGCCAACGAATTTTCGATCCTGCTCAAGGATTCGGCCATTTGCTACGTTCTTGGCACGCAGGATATCATGGCCAGAACATCTTTTGTGGCCGCGCGTACGCACGAACATCTGGCCCTGTACGCAGCGGCGGGCTGTATTTATTTTCTGCTGACTCTGGTGGTGCTGAAAGTTTTGCGCCGGCTGGAAGAAAAGGTCCATGTGCCGGGCTATTCCTCAGGAATGGGCTCGGAAGGCATGGGCGTGGGATAAGCCATGAATGTGGACGAACAAGCTATTTTGCGCATCGAGGGCATCTCGAAGATGCTGGGCGGCAAGCCCATTCTGAACAATTGCAGCCTCTCGGTACGCCGTGGTGAACTCAAGGTGCTCATAGGGCCGTCAGGTGCTGGCAAAAGCACCCTGCTTCAGAGCATTAACTGCCTCATTCCCCCTGATAAGGGCGACATTTACCTTGAAGGGCAGAGGCTTGACCGCACGAGCAAACCAGCTTTGTGCGCGTTTCGCGCGCAGGTAGGTATGATCTTTCAGGATTTCAACCTGTTTGACCATCTTACTGCTGAGGAAAACGTGGCCATTGCTCTGCGCAAGGTGCGCGGCATGAATCCCAAAGACGCCAAAGCCCGTGCACAAGAAGAGCTTGCCCGCGTGGGGCTTGCCCGCCGTGCCCTGCTCTACCCTGCCCAGCTTTCCGGCGGCCAGAAGCAGCGAGTGGCTATGGCCCGCGCCCTGGCTATGGACCCCAAGGTCATCTTGCTGGACGAACCCACCTCAGCTCTGGACCCGGAACTGGTGGGCGAAGTTCTGGCCGTCATTCGCGACCTTGCTGGCGGCGGTATGACAATGATTATGGCCACGCACCAGATGGACTTTGCCCGTGCCCTGGCCACTGAAATCATATTTATGGAGCAAGGCAAGCTCATTGAACAGGGAGCGCCCGACGTGCTTCTGGCAGAGGGCTCCACCACGCGCACGCGCGACTTCTGCCAACGCCTGTTGGAGATGGGGGGCTAGCGTGCTGGACACGGCCTTTTTCAGCAACGAGCTTCTTCCTGCCCTCAACAAAGGCTTGCTCGTTTCACTGGCACTCATTATCCCTGCGGGCAGTCTGGGCTTTGTGGGCGGCGTGCTTCTAGGCTGTGCACGTTCCTTTGGGCCGCGCTGGATGCGCCGCCTTGGTGACGGCTTCACAGCAGTGGTGCGCGGCGTGCCCCTTGTTGTGCAATTGATGATGATCTACTACGCACTGCCCAAGCTTGGCATATACTTTCCGCCTTATGGTGCAGCCCTCACAAGCTTTACTCTCTGCACGGCGGCCTACCAGAGTGAATATGTGCGGGGAGCCCTGCTCTCTATCCGTCAGGGGCAGATACGCGCCGCTGAAGCTCTGGGCTTCAGCACATGGCAGACTGTAGCCTGGATAGTGGTTCCTCAGGCTGCCCGCCGCGCCCTGCCCGGTTGCGGCAATGAGATAATCTACCTCATCAAGTACAGCTCTCTTGCCTACCTTGTGACCTGTATGGAGCTTATGGGCGAGGGCAAGGTTGTGGCCTCGGACACGTTTCGTTTTACCGAAGTTTTCATCACAGTAGGAGCCTATTACCTTGGCATGGTAACACTGGCCACCTTCTTTTTGCGCTGGCTTGAGAAGCGTTTTCATGTTCCGGGCTTCGGAGCCCGCTAACGCGCATTTTCCAGCACAGTTTTTACTGATCGCCGCCCCCTGCATGACATGACGACAGTAAAACAAGACGTTCTTTTGCAGCAGATGGATCAAGCTTGAATTAAAACTCCCGGTAAGATTTAAGCCCTTTGCTCGTACTGATTCCACAAAGACATTCAAAAGGCCGTGCGTCGTAAACGCACGGCCTTTTTCATTTCTGCCAGCAATATCAAGCATTGCCTGATATTTTTCTCACGGTGCCACACAAGCAGTCCAACTGTAACGGTCAATCCAAGAGGGGTTTTCCAGGTAACGGAACTGGCCCGCAAACAAAAAAACGATCCTTTTCTTCCAGGTCAGATTCGCAAGAATACCTGACCAGGAAGAAAAGGACCGCTTTTACAGCCAATTGGCAAGAGAATTGCTCAGAGCATGTTAACTTTGAAAAAGCCTAACTGCTCTAACATTGCACAAGAGTGCAACGCGCCGCTACTCGGCATAGATTCTGCCGAAAATTGTGTTTTCGGCAGAATGCCAACTGTGAAATGTAATACATTTCGTAGTTAATCTGTTTTAGAAGCAAGCTTATAGAAGCAGCCCCTAGAAACAGGCCCTAGTTTTCATGCCAGCCCAAAAACATCTTGTACGCGGGATTTTCCGTTTCTTCCACATGGGGGTAGCCCATACGTTCAACCCGATGTAAAAAGTCTTCAAAGGCTTCGCGCTTTTCTTCAGGAGCCTCAAAACCCACCAGCACACGGCCAAAATCTGCACCGTGATACCGATACTGAAACAGCGTTATGCTGAAGTCCACGCGCATGGCGTCCATAAAATCCAGCAACGCGCCGGGCCGTTCCGGAAAGGTAAAACGCAACAGCCGTTCGTGCAGAACCTGAGGCGCATTACCGCCCACAAGATGCCGCAGATGCATTTTGACGAGTTCGTTATCCGTCAGATCAATGGCCTCGAAGCCCTTGCCACGCAACTCTGCAAGCACCTCGGACACATCGTCGCGCCCGCTGATTTTGATACCCACCAGCACACGCGCCTTTTCCGGATCGGAAAAACGCGTGCACAATTCGGTAATGTTGCGACTGCCGAAGGAGGCGCACAAAGCACGAAAACTGCCTACAGCTTCTGGAATGGCCACGGCCAATAAGGCTTCGCGGTGTGCGCCAATTTCTGACCGGTCAACCACATGGCTCAGGCGGTCAAAATTCATGTTGGCGCCGCTGATGATGGCCACCAGGGTAGCGTCACGTAAGCCGCTATCCGCAGCATAGGCCCGCAGCCCAGCCAGGGCCAGAGCGCCAGCCGGCTCGGCCACCAGGCGTGTATCTTCAAAAATATCCTTTATGGCACCGCAAATGGCGTCGGTATCCACAACGATAATATCGTCCAGCAGGTCACGGCACAGGGCAAAAGTGTGTTCGCCCACGAGCTTCACGGCCACGCCGTCGGCAAACAGGCCCACATCCTGCAGTTCCACTCGGTGCCCGGCCATAACCGAGCGGCGCATGGCGTCAGAATCCACAGGCTCTACACCGATAACGCGGATTTCAGGGCGCAAATTTTTAATGTAAGCCGCAACGCCAGCCGCCATGCCGCCGCCGCCGATGGGAACAAAAACCGCGTGAATATCGCCAGGGTGCTGACGAAGAATTTCCATAGCGATGGTGCCCTGACCAGCTATGACATCTGGGTCATCAAAAGGCGGAATATAAATGCAGCCGCTTTCCTTGATAAGATCAAGCGTATGTTGCCATGCATCGCTAAATGACTCACCCGACAGAACAACCTGACCACCCAGGCGGCGCACTGCGTCCACTTTAATGGCTGGTGTGGTCACGGGCATGACAATGGTGGCCTCACAACCAAGCTTGCGCGCGGCCAGGGCCACGCCTTGGGCATGGTTTCCGGCTGAAGCCGCAATAACACCGCGCCGCAGGTCTTCAGGCGAAAGGCGGGCCATTTTGTTATACGCGCCGCGCAGCTTGAAGGAAAAAACAGGCTGAAAGTCTTCACGCTTGAAAAAAATTCGGTTGCCGAGACGCCGGGAAAGGGTCTTGGCTTCTTCAAGAGGAGTCTCCACCGCCACGTCATAAACGCGGCTCAACAGTATGCGGTTCAGGTACTCGCTGTGCTTGTGCATGATCTATCCTTGCGACAACAAAAAAATGATACGGCCGCCATGCAGCCGTACGAAAAGGGCATGTAACATCCGCCACATTTCCTATATACCCGCCGCCGCCACACCTCAAGCCCCTTATCTGGAGCAGATTCGCTTTAAGTTTGACCGCAATTTCAAAGCTGCCATTTAGCCGAAACGCTTTTATCAACTCCCTCCACGTCCCATTGCGGCAGGCGACACCGCCTGTTCACCGCCATGCATTTCAATTCTCTGGAAACTAAAAAAACAGGTTGTGTCGTCACGAAATGCATGTCCCGCTACATCAAGGAGAAATCCGACGCAGAAATAACCGTAAAATCGCTCGCGACGACACTACCAACTACGGCGGGTCCGGATGTATCCATCAAAACAACCGCACTGCCGGGCTGTATTTAACAGTACATACCGTTGTCTGCGCATGCTGTTCAGGCTACGCGCATGCAAGGCATTTTGTGGCGTCGATCGGTAGCTCCATCAGGCCGCCCCCTTCTGCCAATGGCTCTGTACACTCCAAGCCCAATAGGCTATTCTTCGCAAGAGAAACATATGCCATCAGAATATCCGCAAAACGAAGACAAGGGTTTGCAGGCCTACCAGCCGCATATTACCGTACGAGCCGCCGAACGCCTGTGGCAACTCAGCCGCGCTGCCGATCTTGAACAACTCTGGGAGGCCATGACGGCAGATTCCCGCGACTTTGAGGACGAGCGCCTGCCCTACTGGACAGAACTTTGGCCCTCAAGCGTGGCTTTGGCCTCATGGCTGCATGAACGCAAAGATGAAATCGCCGGACAATCCTGTCTTGATATCGGTTGCGGGCTGGGCCTCACGGCCATGGTCGGCCAATGGCTTGGCGCGCGCGTAACGGCTATGGACTATGAAGAAGAAGCCGTTCGCTTTGCCGCCCGTAATGCTGATATCAATGAAGTGCCTCAGCCCCTGTGGGCTGTTATGGATTGGCGCAATCCTGCCCTGCGTGCTGGCAGCATGCACCGCGTGTGGGGTGGTGACATCATGTATGAAAAACGTTTTGTGGCCCCGGTGCTGCGCTTTTTAAACCACGCGCTGTCTTCTGACGGCGCGGCCTGGGTAGCCGAACCGGGACGCTCTGTATACGAAACATTTCTGCACGCCCTGCAAAGCGGCGGCTGGCAAGGCAGACGTGTGTATAGCCAAAAAGTGGAAGCTATTTACGCCCAACCTGTGCCAGTTACTGTTCAGGTGTGGGAAATTCGCCGCGCCTGACGCGGCAACAACATAAACCACGCACCCGCTTCCTGTAGGAGGCGTTGCAGGATATTGCTATGGGAAATCTGGCACGCTTTGGAGTTTCACTGGACGAAGATCTTCTGGAACCTTTTGACGAACTCTGCCGGCGCAAAAGTTACCCCAACCGCTCCGAGGCCATACGAGATCTCATCCGCAAGGCGCTGGTGGAAGAAAAATGGAATAGCGACGCATACGGCGCGGGCACGCTCACGCTGGTTTACGATCATCACAAAAACGATCTTTCCCGCCGCCTCATGCAGATCCAGCATGACGACCACGACCTCATAGTCACCACCCTGCATGTGCATCTTGACCACTACAATTGCCTTGAGGTGCTGGTGCTCAAAGGAGAGCCCACCCGGATGCGCGCTTTGGCCGACAAGCTTATCGCCTGCCGTGGCGTCAAGCACGGCACCTTCACCGGCACTACCACAGGAGAGGACCTGGCATAATGGAAGACGTGCAAAGCCATGCCCCGCAGGTGGCCCTGAACATAGACCGCGTTGGCGTGCGCGAACTGAAGCTGCCTCTGCTGGTGCGCGACCGCACCCAGGGCACTCAACAGACTGTGGCCAGTGTTGACCTTGGCGTGGACCTGCCCTCTGAATTCAAGGGCACCCACATGAGCCGTTTTGTTGAGGCGCTGGAACAGTGGAATGATGAGATAAGCTACCAGTCGGTGCGCCGTCTGTTGCTGGATATCAAACAGCGCCTTGAAGCCAGACGAGCTTACGCGCGCTTCTGTTTTCCCTATTTTATCAAAAAAAATGCCCCGGCTTCGGGCAGTCCGGCTCTGGTGAGCTACCAGTGCCGCCTTACTGGAGAGCTGGACGATGAAGGCCAGCATTTTTGCCTTGAGGTTGATGTGCCGGTCATGACAGTCTGCCCTTGCTCCAAGGCCATCAGTGACGAAGGCGCGCACAGCCAGCGGGCAATGGTGCGCATGAGCCTGCGCATGAAAGTTTTTTCCTGGCTTGAAGACTTCATTGATATAGCTGAAGCCTCGGGTTCGTCGGCAGTGTATACCCTGCTCAAGCGAGAAGACGAAAAATACGTTACCGAACACGCATTTGCCCACCCCACATTTGTGGAGGACGTAGTGCGCAACGTGGCGCAGCGTCTTTCAGAGCATGGCCAGGTTGAATGGTTCAGTGTTGAGGTTGAAAGTATGGAATCTATCCATAATCATAATGCATTCGCGCGGATAGAGCGCCAGATCAGCAGCTAATAAACAGACTGCCCCTTGGCGCTGCACGGCAAAAAAGTTTTTTGCAATCATCTGATGGTTGTGCTAATTCTGCCGTAAGGTACAAGTGATGAGCAGTATCAGCACCAGCATGCAATTGGGCGCGTCGGCCATGAACACCCATTCGTGGGGTATGGCTGTGACCGCTCATAATGTGGCCAATGTCAGCACCGCTGGCTTTGAGCCTCAACGTGCGGTCTATGCCACAGGTCCTGCAGGCCAGGGTGTGCGCCTTGACGCAGTGCTTCAGGGTAATGGTGCCCCCAATGCTGGCAGCACTCCTTTCAGTGCCGCTCAAGCGGTGTACGACGTAACGTCGGGTCTGCCGCTTGAGGCCACTAACCCCAGCGGCACTGACCTGGGCCGTGAAATGGTATCTATGATCACCAGCCAGCACGCGTACAAGGCCAATGCAGCGGTTGTTCGCACAGGTGACGCCATGCTTGGCACCCTGCTGGATATCAAGGCCTAAGCGCCATAGCACAAATGCTCCGGTCTTGCGGGATCGGGCCAGACATAGAAAAGGGCCGCGAACCCTACAGTTTACGCCGGGCATGCCCGCATTCTGACCGACCAGCCGCCGCACCTGCGGCAGGCACAACATTTGTGGAGCGCTGATGGGAAAATGTCTTAAACTGTGCGCGTTGATGATGGGCTGCATACTGGCCTTCGGTTGCGCCGCAAAAAATAGCCCGCGAGAAGACAGCGTCAACAGCATTCACGCCGAACGGTTTCGCCGCTCATATGAAGCTGCTTTTGACTCCAATCAGCAAGAATCCGGCCAGCAGCTGCTGCGCAAGGCCAGATCAGCCATCGGCACCCCCTATGTGCGTGGTGGAACTACCCCGGACGGTTTTGACTGTTCGGGTTTTGTGTGCTGGACGTATAAAAGCGTTGGCGTGCAGCTTCCCCGCACCGCCCGTGAACAGTCCGTCATAGGTCAGCGTATCACTAACGTTGAGGATATGCGCGCGGGAGACATCGTGGCTTTTCGCCATCCCCGCCGCGGCTATCATACGGGCATTTATGTGGGCGACGGCAAGTTCATCCACAGCCCCCGCAAACGGACAAGCGTGCGCGTCAACTCGCTTGACGATCCCTACTTCAAAAATACTTTTCTTGGCGCACGCCGCGTAAAGGTTGACGGCGGCCCAACTATGGTCGCCCAGGCCGAAAGCCGCCTCAACGACTTTACGGAAGAAAGAGTGGTGCGTGAGCTCTCCCGCGACAAGAAAAAGGCTGGCAAGTCTGCCGCATGCGGCAGCAAACGCGACGACAGCCGTGATGACAGCCGAGGCAAGAAAAAAGACAAAGTCGTGCAGGTTGCCAGCAACGATAAAAAAAGCAGTTCCGCGAATCGGCAGCAGGCTTCCTCCTCTGCAAAATCCGGCAAAACTTCAGCTCAGTCCAGCTCTAACAAGTCCTCGGCCCAGTCTGGTTCAAGCAAATCTTCCGCGCAGGCCAGTTCGAGCAAGGCTTCCGCAGATAAAGACAAGGCATCCAAGTCTTCCAAGCCTTCCAGCCAGAAAGCTGAAAGCAAAAAAAGCGACACTAAAAAGTCAGCCCCGGACAAGGTAGCAACCAAGGCCGACCCCAAGGGCAAAAAAGATCAGCCCAAGGGCAAGGGCGGCAACTCGTAAAGAATACAAATGGCAGGCGGGGTATGCTTACCCCGCCTTAATGCGCCGGGCTGTACCGCCAGACATGCAACACGCAGCCATTATTACCCCATATTTCAGCCTGCCGCCGCATCAAATCAAAGGTGCCTGCAGGCAACAGACTCTACCATTCCATAGTTGCTGAAAGCCTTTCATGCTACCAGCCAAATCACCCCCAATAATCATGCGTCAATCATCACGCCCATGCGGCAGGCTTGCACCAAGCCCGACCGGCCATATCCATCTGGGTAATGCCTGGGCTTTTCTGCTCGCCTGGCTGGCTGCGCGGTCGCAAGACGGCCAGATCGTCATGCGCCTTGAAGACATTGATCCGCAACGGTCCCGGCCAGAGTACGCGACGCACCTTCTTGAAGATCTGCGCTGGCTTGGCCTGGATTGGGACTACGGCCCGGATGTGGGAGGCCCTGCAGGCCCCTACACCCAAAGCGACCGTGGAGAAGTGTACGCCAGCGCTCTGAAGCAGCTGGAAGAAGCAGGCATGACCTACCCCTGTTTTTGCACGCGTAAAGAGTTACGCCAACTGGCTGCGGCTCCGCATATTGATGACGCAGGCGCGCCCTACCCTGGCACCTGCCGCAACCTGAATGAAGAACAAATTCAGGACATGATCCGCAACGGGAGACGGGCCAGCATTCGCCTGCGTTGCCCGCAATCCCCCATATCTTTTGACGACATGCTGCTTGGCCCACAAACGTTTTCGCTTGCTGACTGCGGCGGCGACTTTGCCCTGTGCCGCTCAGACGGCGTTGTGGCCTACCAACTCGCTGTCGCTGTTGACGATGCCCTTATGGGAGTCAACCAGGTTGTCCGCGGGCGAGACATCCTGCCTTCTACTCCTCGCCAGATTGCGCTTCTCCAACTCTTGAGCTATGGTGCGCCTTCCTACGCTCATGTGCCCCTGCTTCTTGACGAAGAAGGAGAGCGCCTGGCCAAGCGCCACAACAGCCTGTCCCTGCGGTATTTGCGGGAACAGGGAGTTGACCCGAACCGTATTGTGGGATTGCTTGGCATGCTGGCTGGTCTGGAGGTATCGTCGCGGGCCATCAACCCGGGTGAACTTCTGCCAGCCTTTGCATGGAGCCGCCTGCCCCGGCAGGATGTGCGTATTGAAAACAGCCATTTACGCGCACTGCTGCAATAAAAACACGCTGGTTTGGTTGCAGTAGGCAAAAAAGCAGGCCCGTCATGGGCAAGCAAATCCTAAAGACAAGCCGTAGCATTATTTTAATGACAGCGTATCTCATAGCCTGATGGGGGAGTGCATGACTTCGCAAAATCTGAATCAGACTTTTCTGGATGAAATTTTTCCTGCCACTCGTGCGGATGATTTTTTTGACGCCCTTTTTGGCGGTGCGGAAGAAGGTGCCTACGATATCGGCCTTGTGTGCCGGCAGGTAACTCCTGAAGCTGCGCATCTGGCCTTTGAACTGCGCCAGCGCCCCGGTAAATGCCTTGTTTGCAACCTGACGTATGGTCTGCCGCAGGTTTTTCAGCGCCATCCCATCCTCAATGTGGCGGGTGTGGCTCGTAATGTGGCGCAACAGCTGGGCTGGGCTGCTGAAGGCGTTAACTGGAAGCTGGGTCACACAGAAGAAGTGAGCCGCGAGCTGCACGCCATTCCCCTGATTATTGAAAAGGCCTAGCACCACGACCAAGTTGCCTTGACAAGCAGATATTTTTTTGGCAATAGAACCCGGTCGTCTGCTTCACGAAATGGGTCGAACCACTGATGCGCCCTAAAACGCACGTTGTTAGTTCTGATCTGTGAGGCTTGAGGGACTTAGTGGTTGTCATGAGCATCTTTTGATGACATTTCAACCATACAGTCCGAGACCGAAGTAAATTTCCATTGCCGCCTTGGCTCAGTTGGTAGAGCGACTGATTCGTAATAGACCAGCTTGTCAACTGGCTAAAAGTAGAAAGTCGCTGCAAAAGTGACGAAAAAAGTTTTACAAAACAGGTATTTGCCAGCTTAGCTCACTTGGTAGAGCAGCTGATTCGTAATCAGCAGGTAGCGAGTTCAATTCTCGCAGCTGGCTCCATAAATTACAGGGGTTTAGGTGCAAAAAAGGCACTTAAACCCCTGTTTTGCGTCCAAAGGGCTTTTCTAGCCTATTTAGAGCATGACAGCGGAATCGCTTTTCGAGCGTATTTAGAGCATGTCCGGGTTTTCTCCCCGTACGGGGTGGAAATATGACCGGCAACCGTTGCGGGCATGACCCAAAGCACCCCAGGCTTTCCCCAGCCAAACCTATCCGAAAAGGCAAAGGCGGTTTGCCGCGTATCCTGTCACTGGCCGCAGAGAGGGCCAAGGCGTGGTACTACCATCCTAAGAAGTGCAAGCTGCTCCAACCCCACCCACACCGAAAAACACGCTCAGAAAGGCGTGAGGCGTGTCAGACAGTCATTGAGACTATCTTGTCCCACCTTGACCTTGCTTCGCTTTGTCTGGGTACGCCTACGCTTGAAAATGGCTTCATCGACATTGACATGCGAACCATAGTCCGAGATTCAGGTATCGGCCAGCGCCGGTGCGAACGGGCTATTGCCCTGCTGAAAGAGGCGGGCTTTATGAAGGTGAAGCAACCCCGCGCCACCAACGACCAGGGCGACTATGTGGGCCTTCGGGCTATCCGCGTTGTGACCACGCTTTTTTTTGAATTTCTGAACCTTGGGCCGATGCTCCAGAGAGAACGTGCCAGAGCCACAGAGAGGCTCCAACGCCGGGCCAGAAAAGCCCAACGCAAACTGACCGACTTCATGCGCCGAGGGACCAAAGGACTTCGCAATTCATTTGGATGGAAGTCCCGCCTTTCGCAAGCCGATATGGAAAAGCACCAGGAAGAAACCCGGCGCTGGAATATGGCTTGCGCGAAATATATGATTGCTGGCCTTGATCCAGACGAATGCCGACGGCAAACCAACACAGACTTCGGATTGCCCGCCGACTACAGCCCCGGCAGACGTGCATAACAGAGCTTGTGAGTCTGGCCGCGCGGCCGTTTTCTGATTTTTGAGCCATTTTTGCCCTTGCCTACCCCATCAAAATCGAAATTTCTGCCCCCAATTGCCCATGCCGGTGACTTATTCACCTGATATGCCAGCACCACAAAAATAAGTGTCGCATAGTTGGCCCGTAGGTGTCGCGCATAAAACCCAAAAGGCAAAAAATTAAGAAAGAAAAAGGAAGGAAACCAATTTTATTATAGCTGCCCCGCCGTAGTCGTTCCTAATTATGGCGAATCTGCCATAATAAATCGGACTCAGCGGAGAGAGACACACGTGCCTTCGTCGCGGCCCGTGGGGGAGAGTTTTCTGCTCTGGCTGGACAGTTGATCAGGTAGAGCTGCTAGCGATGTTTTTTGAGTATCTCAATTGTTTTCAGGAGTTCTTTACAACAACAGTTTTTAAATTTAATTCCAGACCCACAAGGACATGGTGCATTGCGGCTAACAATTTTCTTCAGCATTTCTTGCAGTGTATATCTCCAAAAGCTTAAATATTTGAACAGCTCCGCGTCTTCACCGCGAAGAGTCACAACATTTTCGTATGGCTTTTTCACGAAATTTTGAACGCTAAACAAGCATTCTGTTACGTCTATAAATAAATCTACGAGCTGGTTTTTAGAAAGATTATGCCTAATATTATCAATTTGATAACCATTATACTTCTTTTTGCCATCTGGAACAAAAAGGATGTTAGGGTGTGCAACGTCTTTAGGAGTTATGTCAACATACTTACCAGTTGGATTTTTCCATACCGCATGAAATTCAGCTTCAATGAAAAATCCCGGCCACATCCATATTTGCCATCCATACTCGATTGAACCTCCATCCTTAGCTATTTTTGCCGCAACATTTTCAAAACAATACCCCATCCTACAGTATGTCTCGGGTAATACAGGGACATAACATGGTGTCTGCCTGGGGGATACTTTTGAACAAAAATTCATCACATGATCTGTGAGTTTTTCAGGGACTATGGTTAGTGAATCATTCTTCATTTTCAATATACCTGATGTACTGTTCTTTTCCTTTTATGGAGCGCATACTTTTTTCAAAAGAAGCCGTGCTTAGCATGGGTTGCCTTCTCACATTATGTTTGGCTGCCCACAGGTTTCGCTTATAGCTCCGGGGTACTTTAGGTTTGTCTCCATTGACGTTTAATCCGGTGACGATGGCAGGCAAACTCCCTCTGGAAAAGAATTCTTTCTTGCGGTTTAAAACAAATCCTTCCGCCATAATGAGTTCGCGGATTCTGCCTCGCGTGTTTTCAGTAATAAAATCGCCAGAAATAGTAATATCGTCAATATAGCGAGAGTATACCAACCTTTTAGGGACAACGAATTCTTTTATTTTTGCATCCAGTGGCAAGCACATCATGTTCAACAAGGCAGCGCTAGTGGAGAATCCTTGTGTCAGATGATAATCAAACGTCGTCAGCCGGGTTATCAGGCTGGCAACTGCCGGACTACATCGCAAATTTTCTTCAAATAGCTTGCGAACACGCGAGGAATGGATTTTGGGAAAACAGGATTTAAGATCAATGCCGAATACACACTTATTACCGGCATGAACTGCGGCGTTTGTTTTGGAGGAGTGGCCGGGCACCGCACCGTGCGCGTCTAGACTTATAGGAATCGAAGTGAGGAGGTTATCCAAGATGCTGCGCTGGATAAATTTTAACAAGGAATTCGTTTGAGCAACATCACGAATTTTACCTTTCTTTGTGGTTTTTGACTTAATTGTACAGTAAGAGTCAATATCACCAGCGACCATCTCTAAAGTGTCAAGAGAGATATTGAGCCGTAGGGCTAAATGTTGTTTTTTCCATATATTAAGCATGATTCTGATCAAGCAGAATAATCTGCATGGCCGACTTCTTCATATTCAGGAAAAGTTGTTTATCTTTGTCTGTCATTTCGTTGGGGACATCACACCCGGCAATGAGCAGAATTTCTTTTGAAATACCTAACTTCCGTGCAAATTCGTCAACTTTTGTGACGCTTACGGCCTTCTTGCCGTGTTCTACCTGGGATAAAAAATTTTGAGTAACCCCAAGGCGTTCAGCCATCTGCCCTTGGGAGATGGCCCGATGCGCCCTGATAAGTTTGAGAATATTACCGATTGAAGACATATATATACCCCATTTGGTCAGGGTTGTTTCTTGGGCACTTGGGTCTACATCCCCCTGACTACTATCACTGCTACTTTTCATTGCTGATAATTTGCTTCCAAATATACCCTGGAAGCCCCAAAGCAATCTTCCACAGTAGCGGCAGCCATGGAAAGGATACGTGGGAATCAGAGACAGTTACGCGGCGCAGCTTCAGCATAAAGGCGTTTTTCAGAATTCTCATCCGGAATTCCATTTCTGTAATGCGCATGGTGGTATCCTCCTCATGCGTTAATGGTTACACAACAACGCATGCAAGGAGCACCCAATGTAGCTCCTTGCATGCGATTAGCCGAAGAGGTTCTTTCCCACTTCGACCTGTTGTGCCAAAGTGCATTAACGCAAAAAAACGGAGTGAGCTGCTTCGCATATACGATATTACAGTGCGTTGCGTCGGCGTCGCCCGTGTCGTGGGCGTCGTCATGCGCACTCCTTCCGCCCGCTTCATCAAAGAAGTGGGAGCCGACAGATGCCGACCAATAGCTCCCCGAAGGGAGATGAGTAGGCTAACCACCAAGTACAAGGAGTATTCAGTCTCTGATTGTCAAAGAACGCTACGGCGTAACGCCGTCTTCGCAAACAATATATAAGAGGAAAGACGACAAGTCAATGTTTTTTGCTATAAAAGCAAAAAACATTGACTTGTCGTCTTTATTAAAAATTTCTTCATCGACAATCGGATTAAAAAGAACACCGTTAGCTGTCGCACACAACAAACCAAACGACAAAAAAGCTAAGTAAGCATTGAAAAAATTGGCTGCTCAATCCTGCTAAGACCGTAACTTTCTTATTGTGGTAATTTAGCCATACTTAAATGCCTGAAAGGCACGCGCCTCCGGCGCGGCCAATGCGAACAGAATTGATTAGGATTCCCGTTGAGCATCTTGACTTTGTCAGAAACTAGAATATATTTCTGACATAAGAGGTACATCATGTCTTCACTTGCTCAACATATACTCACCAATGCCGGCCAGTTACCCGAAGGCGGGGTCTGCTCACCCAAAGATTTTTTGCATTTAGCGAGCCGGGAAGCGGTTGATCAGACGTTTACCCGCTTGGTGAAAGGAAATAAGCTACTGCGGGTTGGGAGGGGACTGTATACGCTTCCCTTGCAGGGGCGCTTTGGCCCTCGCCCCCCTTCCCCGGAGCGACTTATTGCTGCCTTGACGAAAAAAACTGGTGAGACAGTGGTTACGCATGGAGCAGCGGCGGCTAACCGCCTAGGCCTGACCACACAAGTGCCCGTTCGTGAGATTTTTTTGACATCGGGACGGAGCCGTGCCTTGAGGCTAGGCTCTCGTGTTTTGGAAATCAAACACGCCCCACCGTGGCAATTACTCTTTGGAGATAGTTCCGAGGGCGCATTGCTTAGAGCCTTGGCTTGGCTTGGACCGAAGCAGGTAGAAATGGTTATGCCGCAAGCATACAAAATTATACCCGCCAAAGAATGGCAGGCGGTAGCTGCTGTGCGTTCTGAATTACCCTCATGGCTGGCTAGAACTGTGAGTCGATTGGAACAACATGCCTGAAACATATTTTTCTCTTACCACGTCGGAAAAGGCCGAACTTTTGGACACCGCTTCTTCACGTTCTGGCCGCCCTGCCCACCTTCTTGAAAAAGACGTTTGGGTTGTCTGGACATTGTCCTGCCTTTTTTCTTCCTCGCTGACGGACAGGCTTACCTTCAAGGGAGGCACATCACTTTCCAAGGCTTACAACGTCATTGACCGTTTTTCGGAGGATATTGACCTCACCTGTGATATTCGCTGTCTGCTTCCAGATATGGTGACAGAACCAGAAGGAATCCCTCCCACATCAAGCAAGGCCGCGAAATGGACAAAGGCTGTGCGTTCCCGCCTACCGCAATGGATCGAAGAAAGCGTAATTCCACTTCTCCAAGCGGAACTGGCTGATAATGGCATGGAGGCCACTCTCGCCATCATCGGCAAAGACAATGACAGTATTCTTGTGAAATACCCGCCGTTGCGACAGGGCACCGGATATGTCGCACCGCATATCCGGTTGGAGTTCGGAGCGCGGTCTACCGGCGAGCCTTGTGAGCTTCTGCCAGTTGTCTGCGACCTTGCCCAGTTAATCCCTGGAATTGTCTTTCCCCAAGCCCGGCCACGGGTCATGAAAATGGAACGCACCTTTTGGGAAAAAGCGACAGCCATACACGTCTTTTGCCGTCAGGCAAAAATGCGCGGTAACCGTTTTGCACGGCACTGGCACGATCTTTTGCAACTGGCAGCAACCGAGCGCATCCAGAACGCACTTACAGATAAGTCTTGGCTGGAACAGGTTGTGCGGCACAAGGCTATGTTCTTTCAGGAAAAGGATCAGGCTGGAGCGCCCATTGACTATCGGGAGTGCCTGAATGGGCAGCTATGCCTTGTGCCTGATGGGGCAGCGCGTGAAGCCCTGCGTGAAGACTATAACAGCATGATCCAAGATGGAATTTTGCTAACACAGGCTTTAGAGTTTGACATTATTCTGGAGCAATGCGAACGCTTACAAACAAAAATTAACTCCAACAGTGCTAACAGTGAGTTTTTGCGATGAGTTTGACAACAAATTTAGCCGGTAGATTGCGGAACACTCCGCTTCCGCGAACCCATGCACTGCTCCCATTGTTTGAGGCGGTTGTTAACTCGATTCATGCATGTGAAAATGAAGCCGGCAGTGCCACTGAAGGTCGTTCGATAACCGTTCACATTTTGCGCGAACCTAAAGAAACTCCGCAAGTTGATCTGCTTAATGATGAACCTCGAAAAGCAGGAGTCGAAGCGTTACCTGAAATAAAGGGGTTCACGATTATAGACAACGGAGTTGGTTTTAATGATGCAAATATGGAGTCATTCAAGACTCTTGATAGCGATTATAAAGAACAAAAAGGGTGTCGCGGCGTAGGGAGGCTTCTATGGCTCAAGGCGTTCAAAACAGTTGAGGTGTTGAGCCGTTATGCAGAGCCAAATGGTAGCATGCGTCAGCGGAATTTTTCATTCAGCAAAGAAGGTGTCATGCCCTCAGCCCCAGAGGGCAAGCCGACTACGGCAACGACTATTCAAACGACTGTTACAATGTCAGAATTTTACCCTGCATATAGAAAGTATGCGCCAAAAACAATTCATAAAATCTCTGAGTTGTTACTGGAACATTGCCTTTGGTACTTTATTCGAGAGGGCGGAAGACCACAGATAAAACTTATTGATGGCGACGAGAGCGTTGAGCTGGATGCTTTGTTTGATAGCTACACACTTGGGAATATTGAATATGACTTTGCAAGCATTGGTAGTCATAGGTTTGAGTTGACATATATAAAGGCTCGAAACCCTAGTTTGAGCAATCATGAAATCTGCTACTGCGCTGCAAGCCGCCTCGTAAAAAAAGTTAATATAACAAATAAAATACCCGGATTATATAAACGCATTGCAGATCAATATGGTGCATTCGCTTACATGTGCTTCGTAACATCACCATTCTTAGATGAGCGCGTTCGCTCTGAGCGAACAGGATTTGAGATAGAAGATAGCAGGAGTGAAGGCGACCAAGGCTCTTTGTTTAACGCTACTGTTGGTGTTATTGTTAATGATATCGTGTTTGACGATATAGATAAGGTTGTTCTGAGCAAAATTTCCGAAAAAATTGGCGATACGCTGGCGACAAGCCAGCAAACAGGACGGCAACGAGTGGAGGTATTTGTTGATAATACCGCACCAAAGTATAAATCCATAATGCGCCATTATCCAAACTTCTCAGTAGACCCCGACACCACAGACAAGGAATTAGATATTCTATTGTACAAAAAGCTTTCTGAGCTTGAAGTAGAAGTCATATCGAAAGGGCATGAATTGTCCACACCAGAAGAAAATGAACCATTTGAAGACTATAGCGAGCGATTAAATGACTATCTCGCTAAGGTTAATGACATAAAAATGGCAGATTTGGCCAACTATGTTTTCCATAGAAAAGTAGTGTTAGATTTTTTTGAAGAAATCATCCTGCGACATAGAGATGGAAAATATTCGCAAGAAAATATTGTCCACCGCCTTATAATGCCAATGCAGGTTGAATCTGATGAAATAAAATTGGAAAATGCAAACTTATGGCTTATTGATGAACGTCTCGCGTTTCATAATTATTTAGCATCTGACAAAGCTCTAAAGGTCATGCCAATAACAGAGTCTGAAGAAACAGTAAGGCCGGATATTGTATCGCTCGGTGTGTATGATAACCCTTTGCTCGTCAATAACGGCAAACAGCTTCCACTAGCAAGTATTACAGTCATTGAAATAAAGAGACCCATGCGTAATGACTTCTCTGAGGGCGAGGAAGATAACCCCATTGAGCAAGCCTTGGCATATGTAAAAAAAATTCGTGCTGGTGGAACAAAAACAAAAGACGGACGGGCAATTCCTCAGTCAGCATCAATACCTGCCTTTTGCTACATTCTAGCAGACTTGACACCTACTATGGAAACTCGCGCACAAAACGCGGCACTAACTGTTACCAGTGACCATATGGGCTATTTTGGCTACAACCCTTCCCATAATGCCTATATTGAAGTCATTGGCTTTGACCGATTAATCACTGCGGCAAAAGAAAGAAATAAGGCCTTTTTTGATAAACTTGGGTTGCCTTCAAATTAATATAGCGGATAACCTCAAAAACAATCTTTATTCATCAAGACGCCTTTGGAGCTCAGATATAAATTGTGACGGGTTACGGGCAGAGAACATCATATGCACTTCTGTTTTGGCACGGGTAAGACCAACATAAAACAGCCGTCGTGACTCGACCAGCTCACGGCTGGTTAAATTTCTTCGCGGTAGTCGCCCTGCATCTATGCCAAACATGATAACAACTGAAAACTCTCGTCCTTTAGAACTGTGTAACGTGGTCAAATTGAGGCTATCCAGCCCAGTTCCTTGACCTGCAAATTGGCTAATAGTCATTGCTTGGCAATCACCCTCCGAACAACGTCCAATAAATGCACGTAAGATTTCGACGTCATCTTCCATCGTTCGGCATGCTTTCGCTAAATCACTGATTAAGGCATCATACAAATTTCGAAGCCAACAAGCTAAAAGCTCAGATTCATTTTTTTGCCCCCATAATACATCAATAAGTCTTTGCTGGAAAACAAGTCGCGCATCTTCAGTTGAAAGAACTTCTGCAAATAAATGTTGTCCCTCACTAGTTATGCGCCCAAAACGTGGCGAACCACGTCTCCAGCCACCACAACACCACTCAGCGCACTGCTCCAGCCAACGCATAAGACGACTTCCACGTGGATAAAGTGCATTCCCATCGCTTCGGAGGATTGAAAGCCCTGCCGTCTGAGCGGCCTCGGCAACATGATCGCCTATAAATGCAGCAGGATAGAGAACTGCGATATCACCGAGCTTCAGATGGGGAAGCCGCGTACGTATCTCTGGCAACAAAGTGGAGCATAGAAAGGTGGCCTGCGTCGGATAGGCCTCATTCTGTGGGTGAAAATAAACTGTCCCTTCCCCAGTCCCCCTTGCCGCCTCATAATCCCTGTCTTCTCCTAAAGCATAAGTCGCGGCAGTGACAATGCGAGAACCACATCGATAGTTCAGACGAAGCTTGATAGTTTCCACGTCATCACGCTCAGATAGCTCTTGAAGTAGTTCTGGACTCGCGCCTGTAAATCCGTAAATGGATTGGTCTACATCGCCAACTGCAAAAAGACGCATACCCGTGTTGAAGCAAAGTGCCATCACCATCTGGTGGAGAGCCAAGCCTAAATCTTGGTATTCATCAACAACAAGAATGGGATATTTTGCATACAAAGCGTTCCGTAACCAATTATGTTGCTGTAAAGATCTTATTGCCAGCAAGGGCATATCATCAAAATCAATACGCCCAACTTTTCGCAATTCTGTTTCAAATGTTTCTACAAGTTGGGCGAGTTGAGGATCCCGTTCTTTCCACTCCCTGCCTGTTCGATCAATGATCGACTTCCTGTACCTATTCATCGGCAAATCCCAACTTTGTGGGTTTTCTGGGCCTCCTATGGCCTGAAAAAAAGCACGCTCTAAAGCCGTTCTTTGCTCTGAACGCGAGGCCACCTTAAAGTCATCAGGCAAACCCATCTGAGCTACTTTTGCATAAGGAAGAATAATTTGGGTAAGCGAAAAAGAGTGGACTGTTCCAATAAATACACGTCCTCCTGGCTCAACACCCAGTGCTCCAAGACGTTCCTCCAGTTCCCTAGCACACTCGTTGTTGTAAGTGATGCAGGCGAGTCCTCGTGGCGCTTGAACGTCTTCTATAAGCATACGAGCGAGTTTGAGCGTCAGAGTCTTTGTCTTGCCACTTCCTGGCCCAGCCAGGACAACACAGTTGCCTTGGGATTCATAAGCATCCCACTGACCTTTGTTTAAGCGCAAGTCTTCCGCAACGCGTAGATATAGAGTGCTATTAGACACGGCTAACCACGTATTCAACTGCTTTTTGTATATATTTAGGTGGCTTCATGCCGCTAACACGGGAAGCGAGGCGTTGCGCAAAGCGTCCCTTCCCAATAGTTTCGATCAGCCTCAAATAAATATCAACATCCAGCATGCTTTTATCCGCAGACCATTCCTCGATCCATCCTTTTCTTTTGCTCCCCCACCGTTGCTCATTAAGGGTGGCAATGATCTCCTCGTGAAAGCCATCGTTAAACAGATCTACCTCTAACGTGTGGTAATTAGTGAAGATGCCGAAGTCTTCACATCTATTGCAAAATACAATTTCGCCTTCTTGTTCCAATAATTGATTGAGCTCCCCTCGAAGGCCCTTTTGCGATGAACCTGATCGAATTTCCTCACTCACTAAAACTAGCTGCTTTGAGCGATTTATGCCCCGTGGTCTATTTTTACCAGCGGGATCCCAATCTGTAATAACGGCAAATGGGATTCCTAGCGCACTAAAAAATTTAACATATGGAGTGAAATTTGTTCCAGAGACGGAGCAAACTGTTATACCGAGATAGTCAAGATTGTGACCGAGCGTTTTGGCAAAAACAGGTACAAGAAACTTTTCTGCATCACCTTCAACAAGAATTACTCCTCGCGAAAAAAGCATTTCCGCACGAGTCACATCGAGATAGCGCTCGAGATCCTCTACGTCCGCGTCTGTCAACGAAATACGGGCGGTTGAGTGACCAATAGTGCCATCTTCCGTATCCTTTAACAAAAGGAGAGAACTCAGCGGGGCAATACTCGCAATATGAGGGGAATGCGTTGTCAGAATAATTGATAACGCATTTTTATCTTCCCCATTGGCAAATGTCATAAAAAGATGACGATAAACAGAACGTTGCAAATGCGGGTGTAAATGGGCTTCAGGTTCTTCAATTGCAAAAATAGTATGATCTCGACTGTTTTCGTCAATTTGAAGCTGTAACTCTAAAGCCTTGAGAGTAAGTAGCACTAGGTTTGCAGAGCCCAGACTGGCATCAGAAATTGATCGACGTCCTTCATCAATCAACAGCTTGATATTTCTGTAAATATGAGCAAGGCTTGTAGTTGCAACCCCCAAGTTCAGTTTTACATCTTGTTTGGGGCCGCTCATCTCTGTAAAAAGCTCTTTAAGTTGCCCTTCAAGTGTCTCTACAGACTCAAATTCAGTAAGCTTGTCTGTTGCACCCTCCATGGCCTCTCTGATTTCATCAAGATCTTCACGGTCAATACTGCTAAAAGCTCTTTCAAGTAGAGTTCTTAATGGGGAACGCCGCCAGTTAGCCAATTCTCCCTCTGCATCCCGCAAAGCCGGAAGCAAGTCCAGTCGGATTCGGCGCCGCAAATCGTGACCAAATCGTTTCGTCTCGCTTTCGCCACCATAGCAAATGAATTCATAGTCATCTTCAGATGTGGGCTCGTTCTCAAGGCTTGGTTTAGGGCGAAACTCATAGGTTAACCGAACCGTCTGAGGGTCACTATCAACTCTAAAATCAGTAAGAATGGCTAACAGATCGAGATCACTTTCAAAATTTACAATCTCAACCATGATGGTTATTTTGTCCTCTGAGCCTATATCCTCCAAGCCGTCCCAAAAATCTGCCAAGGTGAGTTGTCGTGCGCTATCTGGCAAACCTGGGTCAAATAGTAGCTGAAGAGCGTACATCAGGTTACTTTTACCCACACGGTTTTCTCCAACTACGACAATATTGCCATTAAGCGCCACATCAAAATCGGAAAAATTCCGAAAATTTTCAATTTTCATTCGAGAAATATTCAAGTTTCCCCCCTATAAATCTACTACCCGTAGCATCTATTTTTGCAGCATCTGATGTTAAATTAGCCGATTACGCTCTTCAAGTCATCCTCATAAGCTCCTCGTTTTGCCCATAACGCACTGCACAGGCATATTCAGCCATACACAGATGGAGCGCATTCATAATTTAGCGCCGGCAAGCATAGACAACAATCCATAGCCATAGATTGCAATAAGTAAACATAATACCGGCTTATGTATTCTTAAATCGCTATTCATATGCTACTGTATGGGCATTTAAGAGGACAGGACAGAGGAAGTGTACCCACCTTCAGTGGTTCCATTCCATTCCTGCCCTGCGGGGCTGCTTATTCGCGTTCCGCTCAACGCATAATCAGAGGGCTGGCCCAATGAAAAAAATACTCACGCTGGTAGCTCTGCTTTGTCTGCATACGCCAACAGTTGCAGCGGAACTTTACGCCAAGCCAGAGCCGCCCGCCCAACTGGTGGAAGCTATCGCCCTTCAGGAATCCGGCCTAAACCCTTTTGCGGTCAATATAGCCGGAAGATCCTACTCCCCTGCCACGCGGGAGAAAGCGGAACAGCTCATACAAAGGGCGATTGCGGCTGGCCTGTCTTTTGACGTTGGCAAAATGCAGATAAATTCATGGTGGATGGAGCGTTACGGCATAGACCCGCTATCACTGCTCGACCCGGCCACCAATGAGCGTTGGGGTACATGGATACTTGCGGAAGAGATCGCCCGGCACGGACTGAACTGGAAAGCCGTGGGCAAATACCATTCCCCAGACCCGGAGCGTGGCAGGCGCTACGCTTGGCTCGTTTATCGTCACTATGCAGGCCTAGGAGCCTCCAGAATTCAGGAGGCTCCTTGTGTCGAGCAAAAAGTTGATTCTCAGAACCTATCTGACCCCAGAGGAACACGCACAGATCAGAGCATCGGCCCGCAAGGCGGGGCTGTCCCTTTCCACGTTCAGCAAAAGGGTGTGCCTTGGGTTTTCCGTCCCAAGCCTGGAACATCAGGAGGCAAGGATTGAATTACGACGGCTAAAAGGCGACCTCGGCAGACTTGGCGGGCTGGTGAAGCAGGCATTGGCAAATGGCGCGGACAGGCAGACAGTTCACCGTCTTTTACATGAGCTGGACGCCCGGCAGCGGGAAGTTCAGCAGGCCATAGCGGTCATACGATGATCAGCAAAAAAGTGGACATTAGCCCCAAAAATGCCAGCTACGCCCGTCTTGCAGAGTACATTGCCGATGCCAGGCATGGAGGCGAAAAATGTCTCATGCGCTGGTGCGCCGGATGCCTTGGTGACGATGATTACCATGAGGCTATTGCCGATGTCATAGATGTTCAGGCCATGAACACTCGCAGCCGACAGGGCAAGACCTATCACCTTATAATCAGCTTCCGCTCGGAGGACGAGGCCAAGCTGACGCCAGCGCTTTTCAGGGTCATCGAAGAACGCTTTGCCACCGCATTGGGATATGCCGAGCATCAGCGACATTGCGGCGTCCACAAAAACACGGCCAATCTTCATATGCACATAGCATACAGCATGATCCACCCGGAGAAATATACTCGGCATGAACCATTCCGCGATTACTGGAAGCGGGACAAAATATGCCGAGAACTGGAGTGGGAATATGGTCTTACCATTGATAATGGCCGAACTAAAGACAAGCAACGACCTTTGAGCGCGAAAGCCATGCTTATTGAAACCCATACTGGCCAGCAATCATTTGAGTCGTATGCCCAAGGCCGCAGAGACAGCATTTTATATCTTCTGACAGCGGCAACGGACTGGCAAACACTTCATGAGAGGCTTGCCCGGCATGGCTTGGTGATAAAACCACGTGGTAACGGTCTAATTCTGGCTGATCGCCATAATCAGCGGCATACCGCAAAAGCCAGCATGGTAGACAGAGCCTTGTCGCTGAAAAAGTTGGAGGAAAAATTCGGGCTGTACCTTCCAGCGCGGAACTTGGGAAAAATACCAGAGCAAAGCCGGTATCAGGCAACCCCCTTGCATCGTTCTCCAGAACGCGGCGCTTTGTATGCGGAATACCAACAAGGCATTGAAAAACGAAAATCAGGCTTGGCCACCGTCAAGGATCAGGAAGGCGCTGCTATAGTTGCGATCAAAGAAAAATGGGCGGCCAAACGCAGGGAATTGGAACGGCTGAACATAGCAAAAAAGAACCGCCTTGGTCTGCTGCAACTGGCCCACAAGCATGAGGCAGAGGAAATCGCCAGAGCCAAACTGCCGTTTCAATCTACTCGTGAGGATATACGTGGAGAGGTTCCTTTCACTTCATGGAATGGTTTCCTGCAATATAAAGCTGGTCAGGGCAATGAAATCGCTTTAGCCATTTTGCGTTCCAAACAGAGGACTGCGGAGCCGGAGCGGGAACCGCAATCCACTAGAGCAAAAGCATGGTCACAGCACAGCAAGGAAAAGTTCGCAGAGAACCATTCAAAAATCCAGGTAGAATACGCAGCCAGGGAAGTAGCCGCCTTGAAGAATGAAAACCTGAGCTGTCAGGGCAGAAAGCAGCTTTTGGCGATATTACGCATGGAGCAGATTGCCGCCCATTTCTCTGCAATAATAGACCGCAAGGGAACCGTCATCTTCTCCCTGCCCGACGGCGGAAGAATTATGGACAGCGGAAAGGAGATACTCTTTTCGGGCAACAATGAGGCCGCACGGCACACAGCAGTTCAGTACGCGCAGAAAAAATGGGGAAAGGGGATGCATGTAGAGGAAAACAAAATTGTGCGGCTGAAAAAAAAGCTGGAGAAGGAGCAGCACTGGAAGCAACAACAGAGTAGGGAGCGGTAGTTATTGTTGTTCCATTTTTTCGGCAACGGGGTCAAGCAGCTTTCCGGGGGTTGTGTCCAACGCCTTGGCAAGCCGAAAGATCATTTCAAAACTTGGCTGCCTTGCACCATTTTCCAGTGAGCTAATAAAAGTCCGCAAAACATCGACACGCTCACTAAGCTGCTCTTGTGTGAGCTGCCTTTCAATCCTGTAAGCGCGTAATACTTCGCCGAAATATGGACTCTTTTTTACTCGTCGATTTGCCATAATTTGACATAATAGACGAGTAGGTGAAATTTGTTTGACAGCCAGGGATGTCGCTAGCGCAGATTATCGTGCCCACAAATGTCGGCACGGGTTAAATTGTGAGGAATGCTATTCAAGACTGATCAGAGCCAAAAAAGTCAGGATGGATTCTCTCACGGCCATTGCAGCAGATGGTAGACCCTTTATTTCTCCACCATGCTTGATTAGTTCCGATTCGCATGTGAGCAAAACCCCACTAATCACTTCACGGCAAAGTTGTTCTAATTTTTCCAATTCAATTTTGTCCCTATCCATACAAAAACTCCTTTTGGAGTTTTCCGCACACCGCGACGATGCAGCTCCATACAAAAAAACCGCCTGTAACAAGTACAAAGCGGTTATAAAAGCCACAAGCGAGAAATAGTTGATCCATTTCTCAAGAGTCAACGCACAAAGGCATCAAAGACATACAAAGTGCAGTATGCTGATGTTAAATGCCTTACTGTGCGCAGCAGCTTGGGCAGACTTTTCATTGCCAATTCGCTCGTAACGGCGAACTTAGCGTTGTTCGCTCTTTTTCAAATTCTCCTATTTAACAGTAAGTTGAATTACTATCCGCTTGCTATTTCTCCATTTTGAAGTCCACTTTGACCTTGTATAGTCTGGTCATTGGAAGGTTCAGAACGGCAATGCCCATTTTATCTGCTATGCCGTCAACAATAGCGCAAAGCATTTCCCATGAAGGTGCTATGCAAGTAAACCAAACGTTATATTCGTGGCTGCGTAGATAGTTGTGGGTAACGCCAGGATGGGCGTTAACTTCGGCCACAAATGCGGCCAGTTTTGCCTCCGGCACTTTTGCAGCACAGAGCGTACTCCTGAATCCGAGCTTGGCCGCGTCAAAATTTGCACCAATCCTACGAATGGTTTTCCGCCCCTTCATTTTTTGGACGCGGGAAAAAGCCTCTTCCTCCGACACACCCGCAGCCCGCCCGATAACGGCATAGGGTCGAGACTCTAGCGGAAATGAACTCTGGATGATGTTGAGAATGCGGCGGTCAACAGAATCAAGCATATCATCAGGGCAAGGATCGATAGCTCCCCCGTCTAATTCGTGTCTTGGCGAGATTGCGTCATTGCCTGTCATCAGTACTGTTTCCTCTGTGCTATAACAGTTTGTCCGGCAAACACACTCTCCCCTATTGAAACAATGGGGGAGTAGTTTTCTGGCAGATACAGGTCTACTCTGGAGCCAAATTTAATCATGCCGAAGCGTTCACCGCGTTTCAGTTCATCCGCTTCATCGACACGACACACGATGCGCTGTGCCACCAATCCCGCAATTTGTACCATGACAAAATTTCCATCCGAGCTTTCAATGGAGTAGGCGCACCGTTCGTTGTACTTGGACGCTTTATCCAGTGAGGCGTTAAAAAACTTTCCAGGATAATAGGTAATAGCGGAGATTTTGGCCGTTACTGGCACCCTGTTCACATGCACGTTGAACAGATTCATAAAGACACTGATGCACACACGAGGTTGCCCCGTAAACGGCTCTGGCGCTTCCTGAATCTTAACAACTTTCCCATCCGCAGGGCTGACGGCAATTCCCTCTTCGGTTGGAACGACTCTTTCAGGATCACGAAAAAAATGACTGGAAAACCACGTGGCCACAAGCAGAACAAGTGTCAACGGCCAGCAGCCAATAAGCGAAAATATCAGGGCGGAAAAAGAGCACAAAAGAATGAATGGTAAGCCTTCAACCGCAAGGCCAATAGATGCTTTTTTCATGGGGATCTCATTCGCATTTGAAGTGTTGAAGCTAACGCCACAGCCAGTCCTAGCTTTTGGAAATTTTAATGCTTATAGTCACTATAAGGTCAAGGTAATCCAACAAATATCTTTTATGGTGGGAAAATAATGAAAATTGGTGAGTTGGCAAAATTATCTGGGATTCAGACTGTCACGATACGGTTTTATGAAAAGGAAGGTTTGCTGGATGCTCCTGTCCGCTCCGATTCAAATTACAGAATTTATGGAAACGACGATTTTGAACGGCTGCGATTCATAAAACATTGCCGTCAACACGGCATAGGATTGTCCGACATTCGTCAACTTTTGGCTTACAAAAATAACCCACAAGCAAGATGTGAATTTGCCAATGCTCTGGTAAAAAAACATATTGTCAATGTGCGAATGCAAATAGAATCACTTGTCCACCTGGAATGGCAGTTGGAACAATTGCTGGAATGCGCCAGAAAAAAACCCGGCCGAGGGATAATCGACAGTCTGAACAAGGGGGATAGTTGTCCCGACTGTGCACGCCATCGTCAGCAAAAAGCACGGGGTTAAAATAAAAAAAGAGGCCATATAGCGTCCCGAAAATTTTCTGGCTGTTTAAACCCTCTATATTTAGATTTGGGATCTCAGCAGATCGTCATCTTCGGGGATAACCATCTTGAAGGTTGGCTATAACAACCTTAACGAACTGGCGGACTTCTTTTCTGCCAATCATTGCATGACCTACTGCGTCCAGATAGGAAGCAATAATCTTTGTTTCTTCTGGGGTTTCTCGTATAACTTCGGCAATATCTTTCAGGCCCATAATAATAGAGCTAGTCAGAAATTGTCATCCGACGCCAGTGAAGAACCGGAGCACAGTTTTTACAGGATCACTAACTTTTCAATGGCATACTTTTCTGAGGGAGGGTCAACAGCGGATACTAGGGGGAGTTGGGGTTCACTTGATTTTTTCAAGAAAAAACATCGTTAATTTAGAATTAGATCCTGTATCCACAAAAACCACAATGATAAGGTCACTCTTAATCAGAAACATTTCCTCACCAATGAGTGCGGGAAACAACTTTTAAGGAGTGACTTATGAATATTAAGCAAATTCGAAGTGCTATGGTTCGCATTGATTATGCAGGAAAAACCTTTTTGACTGACCCCTGGTTGGGGGAAAAAGGCAGCATGGGGCCCTTTACTGACCCATCATTTCGCTATTGCAATCCAGAGCAAGCCAAGATTGCCATGCCCATGTGCGACTTGCCAATGTCCGTTGAAGAAATCTTGAGAGGCGTCGATGCCTACATCGTGACCCATGTTCACCCGGACCATATTGACATGGCCGCCGATGGCACAGTTGGTGCTCCTATGGATAAAAATATTCCGGTTTTTGTGCAGAGTGAAGATGATGGCGAGATTCTGAAGCGGTCAGGTTTCACATCAGTAAGCGTACTGTCAGAAAATTCCTTTTTCCATGACATTAAACTTATTAAGACCCCTGGCCTGCACGGAACAAAAATTCCTTGTGGGCCATCCTGCGGTGTAATCTTTGAGCACCAGAATGAAAAAAAACTATACGTTGCTGGTGACACTATCTGGTATTCGGGAGTGGCCGATACGCTAACGAAATTCAATCCCGATGTTATCATCCTCAATGCCTGCGCAGCAGAATTTATTGACCAAGGGCGGCTAATTATGGACGATAATGATGTCAATGAAGTTTATATCGCTTGCCCTGAGTCCAATATCATTATCAGCCATATGGATAATGTGGCGCATGCTTCGATCACCAGGGAAACCATGCGTGAACGTCTGACAGAGCGCGGCATATGGAACAAAGTCTTCATGCCTAATGACGGAGAAGACTACAGCTTCTGATTTCGACACATCTGAACGGAGAAAACTCCCTGACAGCCCCCCCATCCTCTGGCAGTATTTTTATGACAGCTCGGATGGGGGGATAACTTTTTAAAGGAACAGGACTTCAATGTATTTAGTCTTCAAAATCTTGCATGTTCTTTAAAACAAGATTTACCTCACAACGACCAACCTCTTCAATATCCTTGAGAAAACTATGTAGATCTTCAATCTCAAGGAATGCCATATCAAAAACATAACATTGTTCTCCCGTAACTTGGTAGCAATGTATCATGCGGTACCTGTCATTCTTTAATTTTTTTTCATAATTGCCAAGATTTGACTTTTCCATCTGCAAACGTATGAGTGCATGAATTTTGAAACCAAAAACTGGACAATCTATGTTTATAGTATATTTTTGAAGCACACCAATATCTTCAAGCTTCTCGACCCTATTTTTTGCAGCTTGGCCAGAAAGATGTACCATATCACCTAGTTCTTTCATGGTGATACGCCCATTCTTTCTTAAACAATATATGATACGTTCATCTATTTCATCTATTTTATTTTTCATTCTACCTCCAAACAAAAAAATACCACAACGTATTACAACTATCATATCAGCATGATTAATTGTATGTTGACCATAATAACATTTTAAACATTATTCTAAGATGTACTTCTGGAGTTTAATTTTTAAATTTACAACACCAACTCCCCAGAAATCCCCCCCTGCGCCCCCCCATAGAAATATCTACGGCTCAAAGTCGAATTCAGCCTCCCTTCCCGTAGATAGCAGACGGAACGAGATTGAACGAGTGTGGCCAGCAACGGATAAGAATGGCATATCGTTAACATGAAGTGATTACCCTTGCCTCCCCATACTCCTCACGAATTTTCCCAAGAACAAACTCTAATTTATTTCCGTCTTTAAGCAAAGCAAATGGAAGCATTTTAACATCAGGGAAGCATTTAAGCAACACCAACAAATGATGTCGCCCATCCATTAACTCTATAGAGCTATTCAATGCACGTGGTTTATAATTTATTGTTGGACAATAAAATATAATATCTGAATTTTTTGTTTTATCACACACCTTCTGCAATTTTATTGGATTATAATATTGCATGCCTCGACAAAAAAGTAGCTCAAATATTTTTTCTGTTTTTATTTCTATCAGCCAAATTCCACCATCACGTGGCACCATGTGAATATCTGAAAACACAATCTCACTTTGCAATTTAATAGGAAGATCTGACAACTCACGGCACATAATTTCTGAATTTGATGAACGCATTCTCACCCCTGTCACTTATGATGCGTTGACGATAGAAAGCACAGTGAATCATATCACAATCACTGCATTTTAACTATCTAAAATTTAAAGACTATCATGCTTTTTAATAATAAAAATGGTGTCTTGCCTGGCTAAGCCAACCATGATTGGCTTAGCCAGGTATATCAAAAAAACAAGTATGCGACTCGTTCGAAAATCTTAGAGGCCAAAATCATTTAAATCGTGAGATTTTTTGCCGTTGACTTGGATGCCTTGCAGATTGCGCAAATCGCAGGTGTGAACCGAGATACTGTGAATAGGTATTTGGCGGCATTTCGCCAGGGCATGGCCCATTTCTGCAAGGCTGAATCTTCTGTAAAGGGCGAAGTTGGGGTTGACGAAAGCTACTTCCGCGCTCGCCGAGTTATCCAAGGATTGGAATCAGCTGACAAGCAGGGGTAACCGTCGCTTGCCTTGTAGCTTGCGAATGCGTCAGAATACATATGTCCTGTTTTTTGTTGTGACATGTCTTTCTCCGTAGAAAAATCGATTTCATAGGGTTATTGCAGGAAAGAACAAACAATAGTTTTCCCCAGCAGGTTTTTCTGTTATTTGCGCATTGCCCGCAGCCCGTTGGCGACAACCACCAGGGCCGCGCCTACATCCGCGAAGACAGCCATCCACATGGTCGCAAGACCCATGAAGGTCAGAGCGAAGAACAACGCCTTCACACCAAGGGCAAAGACAATGTTCTGCACAAGAATGGCGTATGTGGATTTAGACAGGCCGATGAAGCGCGGTATCTTGCGCAGGTCATCGTCCATCAGGGCAACATCGGCGGTTTCTATGGCCGTGTCCGTGCCGCCGCCCGCCATGGCGAAGCCGATATTGGCCTTGGCCAGAGCCGGGGCGTCATTGATCCCGTCACCCACCATACCGACCTTGCCACCAGCCTTTTCAAGCTCTTCAATGACACGGAGCTTGTCTTCGGGCAACAGATTGCCCTTAAAGGAATCCACACCCACCTGCTCGGCAATAGCCAATGCCGTGTGCTCGTTGTCGCCGGTCAGCATCATGGTCTTGACGCCGAGCTTCTTGAGTTCGCGGATAGCTTCAATACTGGAGTCTTTCAATGTATCGGCCACGGCGAACAAGCCCTGCACGCCTTTTTCTCCGACAAGAGCGACGACGGTTTTCCCCATTTTTTCCAGTGCGAAAATACGTTCTTCCAACGTGGTCGAGCATTTCTTCAACTCTTCCACCATGCGGTGATTGCCGAGATACCACTTCTGCCCTCCGATTACGCCGCAGACGCCCTGGCCCGGAATTGCTGCGAAATCGTCCACACCCAACAGCTCAATCTTGTTCTCAACGGCTTTTTCCGCGATGGCTCTGGATACAGGGTGGTCGGAACGGGCGGCAATACTGGCGGCAAGAGCAGTTGTTCTGTAGTCGCCCATGTTGCCGATTTCCACGAAATCCGTCTGGCACGGTTTGCCGTGGGTGATGGTGCCGGTTTTATCCAGCGCCAGCCATGTGAGAAGTCGCCCCTGTTCCAGAAAAGTGCCGCCCTTGATCAGAATGCCGTAGCGTGTGGCCGCGGCCATGCCGGAAACGATGCTGACCGGCGTGGAAATAACCAGGGCGCAGGGGCAACCGATGACGAGGATAACCAGCGCAGTGTAAATGGAGGGGTAAACCTCGGCCCCCAGAACAGTGGCGGGATAACAGCCGCGAGGATGGCGGTCAGGAACACTGCGGGGGTGTAATACTTTGCAAACTGGTCAACAAAGCGTTGCATTGGCGCACGCGCTCCCTGCGCTTCTTCAACAGCATGAATAATTCGGGAGAGTGTGGAATTCGTGGCCGCTGCCGTTACTTCAAATTCGAACGAGCCGGAGTCGTTGATGGTGCCCGCATAAACGGTATCACCGATAGTTTTTTCAACCGGCATACTTTCACCGGTAATGGGTGCCTGATTGATGGCGGATTGGCCCTGCACGATGGTTCCATCAAGGCCGACCTTTTCGCCGGGCTTTACACGCACACGGCTGCCAACGGCCACCTGACGAATATCCATTTCCACCCATGCGCCGTCAGGCCGTAAAACAGTGGCCTTTTCCGGCGCGAGAGCCAGCAAGTCCTTGATGGCGTTTCTGGCCCTGTCCAATGCCTTGGCTTCAATTGCCTCCGACAAGTTGAACAGTACCATGACCATTGCGGCTTCGGGGTATTGCCCAATGATGACCGCGCCGGTTACGGCCACGGACATGAGAGCATTAATGTTCAGGTTGAAATTGGAGATAGCCAGCCAACCCTTTCTGTACGTGGAAAGACCTGCGAAAACGATGGCAAGCACGGCAAAGAGCAAAGGCAACCATTCCAATACGTCAAAGCCGTTTATCTTCCATGTGCTGATATCAACCCCAAATGGCTTTGTCCCCCATTCGCTTATCAGCTCAAAGGCTTCAGAAAGCCCGGCTGCAACACCAGCGATTGCCAGCTTGCCCCAGGGAATTTTGGGTTCGGGAATAACGTTGCTTTCTCCCGCTTCCATATCCATGAGCTTGGCATTCATGTTCAGAGATATGAGAGCTTCGGAAATGGATGGGAGAGCCGACGGCTCGTGCCGCACCCTCAACGTGCGCTGCATCAGGTTGAATTCAAGTCCCAACACGCCGGGCATTCCGTTCAACTTGGCCCTGATCAGATTTTCCTCAACCGGGCAATCCATGCCGTTAACCGAGAACATGGCTACCGTGCCTTGTTTCGCGCTAATTACTTCGGGCGTCATGTCGATAGCTTTCAAGGCCGCGATAATGGGTTCCGTGGAGGGCAATTCATGGTCAACGGTCAGAACACGCTGCATCAAGTTGAAATCAAGGTTGGTGATGCCCGGAACTCCCCCCAGTTTTTTGCGAATAAGAGCTTCTTCCATGGGGCAGTCCATATTCATGATGCGGTAGATGGCGCGGGTATCGGAAGCCTCACCAATGGCTGCGAGGTCAACTGGCGCAGCTTCAGCGTGGTCATGACCGCAGCAACCGCCGTCCGCATGAGCGTGGTCGTGACTGTGAGCATGCGCGGATTGATGACCATGCCCGGCACAGCCACTATGGTCATGGCTATGAGCATGGGCCGGTTCATGCGCATGGTCATGTTCCGTATGATCATGGTTGCACGATTCGCTGCGGGTGTGTTCGTAAACTTTTTGGGTATGGTTGTGGGAACAACCGCATGAATCGTGTTTTTGTGAGGCAAGAAGGGAAGCGGCCTTCTCACAAAGAAACCCTGTCGGATGCAGGGAACCGCAAGGGCACGCTACTGTTGGACTACTCATGGATTTCTCCGGGCATATGATTGAGATTGATGGGCGTTATTGCCTTCTCATCCATCTTTTTGCTAAAACTAGTGTCTATAGAGGCTATAGGGTCAAGCTGATTTTAGAATCATTTTTCCGTGAGCCATCACCCTTGAGTGCAGACTAATGTCTATAGGAAGTATAGGGTCAAGGCTTTTTGTAAAACTCTCACGAAAAATATTTTCTTAAAATTTCGCAATGTTGAATTGACTCAACAAGAATGAGCGATACTTAGCCTGCATCCCGTTGACTCTATAGTGAGTATAGAGATTAGTTTTAGCTCGAGGAACGGATGAGTGATTTTGGGGATGCACTTTCGTGGCGTGCTCGCCATTAGCGCAAAAATTTACGTCACCAATACCTATACTTACTAGAGGGTTTATTGGGCAGTTATGGAGACACCATGAAAATGAAAATCGGGGAGCTAGCCAAAATGGTTGGCTGCAAGGTCGTAACGATACGATTCTATGAAAAGGAAGGGCTTTTGAAAGAGCCGGATCGCACCGGAGCCAATTATAGGCTTTATGGCGACAAGGAAATTGAGCGGTTGCGCTTTATCAGACATTGTCGCCGCCATGGCATGACACTCTCGGAAATCCGTGAGCTTTTGGCGTTCAGAGATACCCCGAAAGCAAATTGCGATTGGGTGGGCACTCTTGTCCAAAAACACATCGTCAACGTGGAAGAGCAGATAGAATCACTGACTCAGTTGAAAGCCCAGTTAGAGCATTTGCGACACAAATGTTCTAAAGGAAAAAACGGAGAATGTGGCATTATCGAAAGCCTGAGCGACAGCAAAGGCTGTCCTTTTTGTGAAGATTTTCGTTGCCGCAGTGAGCAGCACGAAAAACAAAGGAGGTTACAAGAAATAGCACTCAAAAATAACACTTCTTTTGCCAGCTAGAATGCGCGGTCCGGCGATCTAGGCTTGTTTTCGATGAGAGTAAAAAAAGGCTTGGCGCTATACTGCGTATCACCATTAAACATTTATTTATTCAAGACTGATTTTCGCGTTTCAAATGTTTGCAGACGCTTTATACTTTATAAAATACACCCGCCGAACTAGTTTACCGCTGAATCAGCGGGCGTCCTCTCGTTAATTATGCTTTGCCGTCACACTCCGGCCAGTCGGAGCAGCCCCAAAAATCATAACCGCCCTTGCCATCTTTGCCGGGCTTTTTCATCCGATGCACCATAGGTTTGCCACATTTTTCGCAAACTTTGCCCGTGGCCTTGGCAAATGCCTGTACTTCATTGGAAAGCCGGTCATAGGCTGAAGCTATGACGGCGTGGTATTCCGCTTTCCCTTCCGCAATATCATCAAGGGATTGTTCCATCGTGCGGGTGAAGTCGTACTCAATGAAAGAAAAATGTCCGCAAAGACCAGAAACAATCTTTTCCCCCAAGACCGTGGGCACAAGAAAGCGTTTTTCCGTGGTGACATATTGCCGGTTGGAGATGGTGTCTATAATTGCCGCATAGGTAGACGGACGCCCAATGCCGCGTTTTTCCAGCTCGCGGATAAGGCTGGCTTCCGTAAAGCGGGAGGCGGGTTTAGTCTTTTTCGTCGTGACCGTTCCCGTCAGTGCCGTGGCTTTTGTGCCGGGCTTCATGGCCGGGACGAGGTTGGAAGGCTCTTTTTCACCTTCCGCATCATCTTCCGATGTCGCCAGAACCTTCCAACCTGGCGAAAGCAGCGTTCGGCCTTTTGCCTCAAATAATGCCTGGTTTCCGTCCGTATCCGCGCCAAGCTGGAGAGTCCGAACCGCATAAGCAGCATCTTCCAACTGGCAAGCCAGAGAACGAATCCGGATAAGAAGATACAAAGCTTTTTCGTCCGCAGTTTCCCCGGCTTCCTCAATTTCAATGTGAGTCGGTCTAATGGCCTCATGTGCTTCTTGCGCCCCCTCTTTGGATTTCCAATTGCGGGGCGTTTCCACCAGCGGCCAGCCCTTTGTTTCGCAATACACCCGGATAGCGTATACCGCTTCTTGCGAAAGGTTGGGGCTGTCTGTTCTCATGTAGGTAATCGCGCCTTGTTCATAAAGGCGTTGCGCAAATTGCATTGTCTGCTTTGGTGTGAATCTGAGTGACAAGCTGGCTGCCTGCTGCAATGTGGAGGTCGTGAAGGGAGCCGGAGGCGCGGCGTGGCTTTCAGATTCCGTGCAGTCCAGCACATCCAGCGTCCGCAGCGCAGCCGCTTTTTCCGCAAGGGATTTATCCAGCAAATATTCTTGTCCCTCTTCAAGACAAGGATTGACCAGAAGCGTGGCTTTCCAGCCGTCCGTGATATTGTCCACATTTTCAAAGGTAAGTTCCGCGCCGTAATGCGTTGTGCTGGAAAAGGCTTTGATTTCATTTTCCCGCTCCACCACCAGACGTACCGCCGGGCTTTGCACCCGGCCAGCGGAAAGTTTTTCTCCAACGGCATTGGAGAGCGGCCTGGACACCAGATAACCGCAGAATCGATCCAGCACCCGCCGCCCTTCTTGCGCGGCGACCAGGGCCATATCAATGGAACGAGGGTTGGAGAGCGCAGCGCGTATGGCCGCTTCCGTAATTTCTGTATAGGTGACGCGCTTGGCATTTTTCAGTTTCAGGGCGTCTTGCAGATGCCACGCAATAGCTTCCCCCTCTCTATCGGGGTCTGTGGCAAGAAAAACCTCGTCCGCGTGCTTCACCAGCCCGGCTAGCCGGGACAACACCTCCTTGCCCCTATCTGTTGGAAGATACTGCGGTTTGAAGTCAGGAACGACCACGCCCATTTCCTTGACGGGCAGATCACGCACATGGCCCACAGAGGCCGCAACCCTCCAGCCAGAGCCGAGGATTTCCTGTACCTTTTTCACCTTGCCGGGGGATTCGAGGATCAACAATTTCGTGCACATGACTTTTCCTTAAGGGGCCGTCATGCGGCGCGAGATTGGGGCGCGAGGCCCGCAGAGCGCTTAAATTAAGAAATCATATTTCTTTTGCCAACATTGGTGAAACGTCCCGCTGTAAATATGTTCCATGATACTCAAGCAAGTTGAGTATGATTTTTTCCAAGAATAACAGTAATATTGTATGCGTTTCCATGAGAAGAACCGCACTGCGATCCATATCTGGAATTATTTTTTGCTCGGAATGCACTAAATCATTCCTTATGCGATTTACAAGGTCAAATGGAGTCGAGCCACAACAAGCGCCAAGAGCCTGTAGTTCTCTCGCATTGCCCAAAAAAACATTTGCAGAAATACTCTCTAAGTATTTTTCGATTTTACCAAATGATTTGTTTTTTTCCCAATTTTCTTCTGAAATAAAAGAAGGGGTTGGTATTCTATCAATCAATACCTCTATAGCAGTCTTTGATATAATAACACTTGATATTAAATCTATATTACGACTTGAATTTACTGTTAAATACATGCTTATGACTCTCTTCAATGATTCAAAGTCACATATACATATAAATTTTTCAAATAGATGATTGATTTTGGCTTCCATTTCTTCTGTCAACACGCTGTGGGATGCTTTAGTTTGTAGACCAGGGAATAACTGGATAAGGACTCTTTCATTGTTTTTATCGAATAATTCTATCGAATTCGAATTTATGAATCTGCCATTTAGAAAAGATATAAAATAGCGAATTTGATTTAAAAATAACATCATTTCATCAATTTCTATATCAGAGTTGTCACTTTTCTTGATTTTAATAACATTACTTTCATCTTCGTCGCTTATGTGAAAACTGTAATTCATCAATGTGCTAAATTTAAAAATATTTTTTACATTTATATTTTTTCCAAATTTAAGTATAGCGTGCTCGCATAAGCCAGGAGCAACATTAATTTCCAGTTTATTTATGCTAGTTCCAATATATACTTCATGATTTTTGCAAAACACAGTATCAGTATATATAATAAAACCACGTATCACTCTGCCATTAATTTCCATATCAACATATGGATTTTCTTGAATTGCATATGAGCAATCCGTCATGAATCGTTGAGACTCTATATCATCGGCGCTAAAGTTGATAATTATTTTACCTTCTAATACACCTATTTTTGCTTTTTTCGTAATTGATTTATCTCTATATTTGTCTAGAGTGATACAAATATCCGTATCTAGATAGTATACTACTTTTTCAAAATTAGACTTCACTTCGTATGATTCCTTTTTAAAAAGCCTATAAAATAACTGGATTAAGAACTGTAAACATGTCGCAGAATTGTTATTCTACTCTCTTTTTATAACATGCTGACATTGTGTGAGCGTTGTATTTGAATTTTTAGTGTGCCAGAGATTGGCGTCAAAATCTAGCCAAGATAGGGCGATATTAAGCCGCCAGACGGCGCGAGATTGGGGCGCGAGGCCCGCAGAAGTAAGAATTAGAGGCTCATACCCCTTTCCATCTCTTGAGGGTGTGATTTCTTCCGGTCAACGCCTTTCTGCAGAACGAGGCCCACTTGCCGTTTCACTTCATCTAGGCCACGCGACTGGTGCAAATCGTTAAAGTCCGTCAACCCCTTTGCCCGTTCTTCATCAGTGAAGACCGGAGCCACGACCTTGCCCCCGATCTCTTGAGCGGCTCTTTGAGCTAGTTCCACCCCCTTGTTCCAGGGTTCTGTCCCCTCCGGCGTTCGTCGCGTATGCTGATGATCATTGTCGGCGCAGATAGTGATCGCGGCATTGGGGAATTTTTCCCGCAGTTTTTTGGCTACAGGTTCTAGATTGCCCGCGTCAAAGGCCACGGCCACGGGCTTTTCCGTTGCCATGTGCAGCGTCGCCCCTGTGGCGTAGCCTTCGGCCAGAATGATTTCCCCGTGGGCCAAATCTTTGGAAAGGTCTTTGTCGGGATTGACAAACATGTGGAAGTTGCCGTTTTTCTCCATCCCGTACATGAAACTCTTTGTGCCATCCTGGGTGATGGTTTGCAGGCCGCGCAGTTCCTTGTCCACCGTCATAACGGGAACCAGCAGAGTGCCGTCCACCTTCTCACGCACACCAAAAGGCTGAACGCCCTTGGCCTGCAAATATGGGTTGTCGGCAGAGGCCCAATCATGAGCGATCCATTCCGCATGAGCGTCCCGCGCCGTCTTTTGCTGGCGCTCCAGAATAAACCGCTGGCGTTCTTCCTGCTTTCTGGCAATTTCGATGCGTTGGGCCTCCACCTCTTCCTTGCTCAGAGTGTGGCCCGTGGCAACCCAGGTCGTTTTTTCGCCGGCACTGAAATTATGCACCCAGCCAGCAGGCCGTTCATCAAGATAGCCGCAGTATGCGCCGTCAAGGTCGCCGCCGTTCCTGCCGATGAGCGGAACACGATGTATCTGCCCATCCATGATCGGCGCTTTGCCGCGCAAATCCAGCCCGGCTTGTTCCAGAGCATTGGCAAACTCTTCTTTTGGAGACAAAAATAGTTCCGGCGCTAGGGCTTTTTCCGGCGTCTTTTCTGGAACCCATCTCGCCAGCGGCGTGAGGTCGGTTCCTTCCGGCGCAAACCAGAGCTTGTTTTCCTTGTCCCACTTCGCGCCGAACTTCTTGGCCCGCTCTTTTTCCCGATACGGAACGGCAAGGAAGGTTTTCTCCGGAGCCGGATTCGCAGGAACACCCATAGCGGCTATTTGCTCCCTTTTTTCAAAGGATTTTCCTCGTTGCGCAGACTTCTCCGGCTGCACAACCTGTTCCGGGCCTTCCTGCCGGAGTTCCTTTTTCCGCTCCAGGTCAAAGACGTATTCCTTGATTTTTTCCGCGTCCCGGCAAGCTCGCACAACTTCATAGGGGTCTTCTTTCAGGGCTTGAATCCATGACTGCACATAGGCGGCATGTTGGCCGGGATCGTGGCCGATGCCGATTTCCTGTCCGAGCATCCACGAGGCGATTTCCGCCCGCAGCTCTTCCCGCGCATATGTTTCCGAACCCAAGGGGCCAAACTCACGGTTCAGACGGTTTTCTTCACCTGTCCAGTGGCCCAACTCGTGCAAGGCCGTTGCATAGTATTTATCCGGCGCGTCAAAGTTTTCCTTGGGCGGCAGATGAATGGCGTCTTCCATACGCCGATAAAAGGCCCGGTTGCTCTGATCGTGTTTTATGATCGCGCCGGAAGCGGCAAGGATGTTTTCCGCCTTTTCAATGGGTTCCCACTCATAGGCTTTATCCGTGAGCTGGAGCGGAGGAATGCCGTCAACCTGTTCGGCATTGAACACGTGGGCGAAACGGACAATGGGTTTATCCAATTCCACCTTTTCTTTTTCCGGCTTGCCGTCGGCATTAAGGACGGGCTTACCCTCTTTATCCAGCTTGTCTTTTTCTTCGGTGAACTGAAAATAGACCACCGGTGTGGCCTTGCTGCCGGGCAAAATGCTGTAACCGTTGTCATTGGCCTGTTTCAGCGTCATCCAGCGCGGATCGTCATAGCCGGAAAGCGCCAGATGCACCCGGTTCATGCCCCGGTACACAGTGCCGGAGGCGGGATTGTGGGGAACCAGAGAGACTTTCCCCGGCGTCCAGGGAACTTGCCACGGGGCTGTGCCTTGCTGGAGGCGTTCAATGATTTTGCTGGCAAACTCTTCATGGAACGGGGGACGCTTCGGCTTCTGCGGCTTCTGAGTGCCGGTTTTGGTGTTAGCCGACATAGACCACCTCCCCGGAATCGGTGACCGTCAGAAGGCCGTCTTCCACCATGTCAGCCAGCGTGATGGCCTCTTCAGGGAAAGCCCCCATATAGTCCGCAACGTCAGGGTCAAGCGGGACACCGTAAATTACGACATTGCCTTCAATCTGCCGCGCAATGACTTTTGCCGCAGCGCGTAAATATTCTTTGTCTTGCATGGTCAATTTCCTTTTGGGGTAAAAACAAAAACAGGTTCGACCCATTGGAGGCTTTCCAGCGGAACGAACCCGAAATAGCGGCTGTCGAAACTGCCGGGATGATCGGCCAGCACCAACGCCATGCCGGAAGGCACGACACCCGACATCCACGGAAGCAGAGCCGACGGCATGGGCCGTCCCTGACTGTCCACGGCGCGGATCGGGAATGCGGAAGGATCAACAAAGTCGCCCGGCAGCGCGGCCAGACGTTTGAGCAAAGGCCGCAGCCCGGAGGGACAGGAACCAGGTTCCAGATAGCCGCGCTCCAAAGCCAATTCCGCGAACTCGCCTTCCAAGCAAAAACTCACCAGATTATTTTTTGTTGGAGCTTCGGAAACAAGGCAATAGATGCCCTTGGGCAAAGACGGTGTGGGGTTGAAGCGCAGGCCCGCACAAAAAAACAGGACGAGGGTCAGAGCCAGTCCGATCACGGCGAACAGCGCCCGCCGCAGCACGCTACTCAACGAAATACTGCTCACTGGAAGCCTCTTTCTTTTCAGAGATTGCGGCGGGAGCTGGCGTTGCGGCATACCACGCCGCAGGACGCGGCGCATAAATGGAATCCGATACCCCGCTTTGGTATTGAGGTGTCAGGCCGGGAACGGGGATTTTTGCGCGAGCCGAGAAAACCGGATCGAAGAAAAAGAGAATTTGCCGACCGTAGATAGGCGACTGCCCGGTGGTGAAAATCAGCATATCGCCGGGTTTGACCACCTTGCCCAGTGAATCCTTCTCCGGGCCGGGGAGCCTCATGCACTCGTCAGGCGTGAGCAGGGGCCGGGCCGTTTCGGAGACGTTGACCGAGGCGTTTTTCATATGCCCGGTTCTTGAACCGGAGAGAGAAACTTTTTCTTCCACAACAGTGGTTTTGCCAGTTATATCGGAAATAATTTTGGCCGTTTCAATGGTGTTGGGGGCGTAAGCAATGCGAACATGGCAGTTCGCCATGAGAGCGTTATCCTTGCCGTACACGGCGTTCATTTGGGTAATGTCCTGAACAATGATGTAGACCTTGCCGCCGTATCCGGCGATATAGGCCAACGCCTTTTCCATGATTGGTAGCTTGCCCAGACTGGTGAACTCGTCCAGCAGGAGCAGAAGGCGGTGTTTGTACCCGGCCACACTTACGCCGTCCGCAAACTCCATCTTGGCGCAGATACGGCGCACAATCATATCCACCATGAGCCGCAGGAGGGGCCGCATCCGGTCAATATCCGCAGGGGATATGACAAGATACAGATTCACCGGCTTTTCATGGTTCATCAGGTCATGGATAAGAAAATCGCAAGAAGCGGTGTTCAGAGCCACCACCGGATCGCGGTAGAGCGCAAGATTGGTCAAAGCCGTGGAAACCACGCCGCTGGCTTCGTTTTCCGCCTTATTCAACAGCTCTCTGGCGGAACTGGCGATAAAGATATGCGCTTTGTCACCGCTTTCAGCGCCGGGGAATATCTCCTGAAGCAGCACGGCGTGATCCGTTTCCACCATTTCTTTGAACAGGTCTTGAATGGTGCGGCTCTCGTCCGCCAACATGCAGGAGAGATCATAGAGGGTTGCCGTCCGCTTTTGGGCGTGACGGGTCATAATGCAGCAATGCAGAATCGCCCCACCGAGCATGGCGAAAGCCGCCTTGCTCCAATGGTCTTCCAGCCCCTTGCCAGTGGGGTCAACCAGCATGGCAGCCATATTCTGCACGTCCGGTATCGCCAGCAGCGTATCGAGGCGGAGTTCTTCCAGGGGATTGAAGCGGGCCGACGCGCCGGAAGGATCGGAGGGGTCGAAACGCAAAACGATCTGATCTTGGGATTTGCGCCACCCGGCAGTTAAAGCCCAGTTTTCGCCTTTAATATCAAGAACGATGCTGGAGCCTTCCCAGGCCAGGAGTGTGGGCAGAATCAGGCCCACCCCCTTGCCCGAACGTGTAGGCGCAAAGACTATGAGGTGTTCCGGGCCGTTGTGCCGGAGGTAGAGCTGTGTTTCTTCGGGCCGGGATTTGAGCTTTCGCAGTAGGAGTGCGACCCCGGCATATTTTTTCAGCCAGCCGCCTACATAAACGCCCTTGCCATCAAAGTAGCCCATTGTGCGGATTTCGCGCTCTTCCGCCCACCGCGCCGAGCCATGCAGATTGGCATTAGATCGCAATTTTTTCTGAAAACAGAGCCAGACGCCAATGATGACGAATTGAGGAAGCAGGAAAAGAGCCTGGCTGTGGGCAATGGCCTGATCAATAAAACCGTTGGAATCGCTTGCCCCAAGCCGCTCTTGCCAGGCAAAGACCGACCACGGGGCATACCACAGAAGGCCAAAGGCGACTCCCCACGGCTGGCCGAGAGCGGCCTGATACCCAAAAAACGCCGCTATGCGCTGAGTCGCCAGAACCATGTTGCCAATACCGAGCAGCAGTATGAACGGCAGATACAGCCAGCGTAGCGGCGTTTTTTGAGGGGATTTCTCCCTCAAACCGTATTGAACTTTTTTCGCGCACATGACGTCCTCTTGTGGAGGCCGTCAAGCGGCGCGGGGTTGGAGCACATAGCCCGCAATCAATAAGGATGACTAGGACGTTAAACCTTCTTGGGCTGCAATATATTCTGTCCTAAAAATATTATCGAGTGTGTTCCAAATTTTCTTATAACTATCGTCAACTATACCACTTTCTGGATTTATTTCATATATACAGTTTTTTTCTGGCGTATTAAAAAAATTAGGTATTTTTTTATACATCCCAGATAATGCGGCATCAAGCTTTCCTCTATCCCCTTTTGTTGTTGTGGAGTACCTCCCTATCCCATTTAAAATTAAGTTGTAATATTCCACAAGTTCACTACTCTTACTATTTTCAAATACAATATTACATTCCTTAAAAAACTTAATTATGTCATGATGACGATGCGCCTTATCCACTTCTTCACCTGCAATCACACCACGCACAGCAAGGATTGACTTCAGATTTAGTTCGAAAGATAAAGCTGTACAATAATCTATAACGTGCACTACTGCTGAAAAATTTGCTCTCAACGATTCAGCAGAAATAAAAAACTCTTTTGCTCGTTGATTTAGTCTGGACGCCAAAAGCATGCTTCTCTGAGGAACTCTCATACAAACTCCTTATACTGACTTGAAACCCACTATTTAAGCTTCTACCCAAACTGGTACTTAGCATATAAAATTTTATGTGTAGAGTCCGTCGGATGACGCGTAGCCAGAGACATCGACAACAGGAAGAAATGATCATCTCTGAGGTCGATAAGGCCGCTCAAATACCATATCTTTGGTGACGATGACGTTAAACTGGTAGCCTGGTCGGATTTCTAGTGAGGGCTTGATGTTCAGATTCTTTTGCAGGAGTTGGAGCGTGGTCTGTCCAAGTTGCGCGGCTAGTGCGGAACCCATTTCATTCTGGAGAGTTGGCTTGTCCCTGTTAGAAGCACTATTATCCAACGAATCCATTGTAAAAGCCATGCCACCAGACATCATGCTCATCAACACTGCGGAACCGAAAATGCGGAAATAATGGTTGTTCACCTCATCTGTGTATCCGGCGTTGCCCGCCATATCCGAACCGGGCATGGCTCCAAGGGTAACAGCCGAGCCATCAGGGAACATCACGCGATTCCAGGCGACCAGGACCCGTTCCTGTCCATAGATCACGCGGGAATCGTACACGCCGAAGAGCTTTGCCCCTTGGGGCAGCAGTAAGTGATTGCCCGTGGCCGAATCAAAGACGTTTTGCGACACTTGGGCAATGATGTTGCCGGGCAGATCAGAATTGATGCCCGTCACCATGACACTGGGAATCACCGCGCCTGTTTTGACTTCATACTTTTGCCCGGCCATGCGCGGGTGAGGCAAAATCCAGCTTGTATCTTTCCCGGCCCGATCAAAGAATGCCTCTTTGTCCTTGTCCGCATTCGGGTCATAGGAGCTTTCCCGAACACCATACGGATCGACGGGCATAGGCATGGAAGATTTACCAGGGGCAGAACCGGAATCCGTATAGGGAACCGGACCTGCATTTGGCTGGCTGGCCTTTTTCACGCCAAGGGGAGCCGAAAGCGCGGTCAGATGGGCTTGCGCCTTCATACGCCGGAGGTTTTCCAATTCCTGCCGGTAGTTGTCGGACTGGCCTTTGTCGGATTGCACCACGATCAGCGGTTCCCGGCTTGCGACATTCTGCGTAGGTCTATCCGGCTGCATGACAGCGGGTGAACCAGCAGGGGGAGCCAAGGCAAGGCCGCGCCCTTCACCCATCAGCAGCGGTTTTTCTTCCTCCTTGATATCTACCTTGGGAGTGCCGCCTTGTTCCTCTTCCTGATTGTGGGCAAAGTTCACGCTGTAAACCAGTATGCCGAACAGGAGCAGCCCGGCCAGCAGCACGGCATAGAGCGGCCACTTGCTCATGCGGGCGGCATTGATCGTTTTTGTCGGTTCCAGACTGTTGGGGCTTGTAGCAGACATATCGCCCCCTACTCGAAAAGAGCGTTGCGGGTGGTGTCCGTGACTTCTTCCAGCATGGAACGCTTGAGTGCGGTTTCCGTGCGACTTTGTCCGGCTTCCGGCTGGCCGCTGGGGGTGTAGGCCCGTGCGATGGATATGCCATCTGTTTTGCTGTCAAAAATGCGGAGTTGCAGATACCATGTGCGTTCTTCGCCTTTCTCGGAAAGCGCATCCAACGTGTAGGCCACTGCCACAGCATCAGCCCGCGCATCGGGAGCCAGCGTAAAGCCTTTTGTCCGTAAACCACCTTCAAAGTCTTGTACAAAAGTATTTTCTACATTTTTGGCCGGGACGAGGTGGACGGCGGTATGCCCCGGAGGATACAGGTTTGATAGTAAGTCCACGGCATCGGCGGCAATAGCAGCAACGGTCTTGCCTTCCGCCAGAGGGCCACAATAGGAACCCACAGACCCACGCCCCGCACAGCCCGAAGCCAGTAGCACCATGAGCAGCAAAGGGAAAATGAGGATACGCATCACTTGTTTCCCCTTATGACTTCCACCTTTTCCTGATCGCCGCCCACACCGACAATGAGCGCGATACGCTCAAATAGTCCGTCCACCACCATAGCGGTATCCTTCACTCGGTAATTAACCAGCACATCACGGCTTCCCTTGCGGACAAGCAGCACAGGCATTTCCCCTGACGCCGTTTTTTTCGGCAGTTGGATAAAGGTTTGCCGCCCGTCATCATAAACACGCTCTGGCTTCCAAGCGGCTTTGCCCTTCACCTCATAACGAAAATTGAGCTTGGATAAATCCGCCTGCTGGCCGTCTACATTAGTGGAATTCCATTCGCGCTCTTTGGCTTCTTTCGCTTGCCGGGATGCGCTTTGGCGGTTCAGGGAGTCCGCATAGAGGAAACCGACATAGGGCGTGTGCCCTTTGCGTTGCGACACAAGGCGCAAGTGGTACGCACGACGATTTGTGGTGATCACTGTGGAGCTTTCCAGCCCTGCATCCACAGGTTTGATGAATAGATGCACCTTGGCATCCGGACCAGAACCAGCGGAGCCAGATTCCACCATCCAACGAGCCGAGTCGCCCACCACGATTTCATTGACCACCTCTCCGGCCTCAAGCTCCACATCCGAAACCTGCATAGGCGTTGCCACAATCGTGGGCAGGCTGGCCCCGTGGACGTACACCACCTTGCCGCCGCCGGACAGAACCGGATCAACATTTTGCCGCGCCCACTCATCGGAAAGGCTGAGAGCCTTTCTTTCCTTCGGGGTCAGCGGTACGACCTTGGAGCTGATATAGTCGATTTCCTGTACGGGCTGGCTGGCGCTCATGCCGTCTAGGGGCGGAGGATAACCGGATGGAATATTTTGAGCCGCAAACGTGGTATGGGCGCAGAGCGCAAGGGTGACAGCTAGCAATATCTTTTTCATGGTAGACCTCATTGCTCTTTCTGAATGGATGGGGTCTGCGCGCCGAGGACTTTTCCGGCCGACAGCGCCGTAATATATACACCACCCGGATTGCGGAGCAGAACAGCGTCCACCGTGGGCGGGTTGATCTGGATTGTCACAGTGGCCTCATAATTGTGCGAATCCAACATGATGCCCGCATGACTGCGGACGGTTTCAACCCATTCCACCCGGTACGAGTCAGAACTGACTGGCAGCGGCAACCCTTTGATTTCCACATGCACGAGCTTGCCGGTCTTGGCGATTTCATAGGGATTGTTGGCCTCATACCACTGGCGCAAAACGCCCTTGGCGCTTCCGGCCATGAAAAAGGAAAGCCGCTCGATCATTTTTTGCTGGAGTTCCACGTCCGCCGTGACCGTGCGCCAATCACTTACGCACTTGGCAATTTCCGCCTGGATCAGCCGCTGCGGAGTTTTGCTAGCCGCATCCGCCCGCGCCACAACCGCCGCTTTGCCAAGAGCGTCCACTTCAATAATGTAGGGAATGGCCTTTGCCTGGCTGACCTGCATGACGTTGCCAGTGATAGAAACGCTGGTGATAAGCAGACAGAGGAAGGCGACAATACGCCATTGCGCCGCACGGCTGATATAGGAGCCATAGCGTTCAAGCCACTCTTCACGTCCGTTCAGGTAGGGGCTTCCCCCTTTTTCTCGCCCAGGTAGTTCCGCTAGTGATTTGAAAAAAGACATAGATACCGCCTTATGTGTCGTTATTCATTTTGGCCCGTTCAAGCCGATCCTGCATTTCAGACCGGGTACGGGTACTGAGGGCTTTTTCGCCTGAAGCCTTGGCATCCTGCCGCGCTCCCCACAGCGATTTCGCCATGTGCTCCGCTTTGCCCAGACCTCTGGCCCCATCCATTCCTGCCACCTTGGCCGCGTCTTTCACGTTCTGCACGGTGTTGCTCCCCGCGACCATTGCGCCGATAGCCGCCCCACCCACGGCGGCAGCCGAGGTTGTAAGCGCCGCACCGTTGGCAACATGGGAACCGTTGATAATGCCCGCGCATACATCCGGCAGCGATTTGACCAGGGCAAGAAGCACCACGGATGCGCCAATGACCACAAAGATATCCTGCAATTCCGCCGTGGACGTAGAAAAATCTTCAATGAAGGCAATGCCCACGCCAAGAACGAGCTGCATCACAAAGAGTTTGAAGGCCACGGCCAGAACGTAACGGATAGCGTTGACGGCATAATCCTTGAGGAAAGCGCTACCGCCGAAGCCGACCAAAATCACAGCCGCCGCCATTGCCACCATTGCTTCGCACTTGATGAAGACTACTTGTGCAGAAATCAGGGCAAAACAGACGATGATCACCAGGGCGGCAATGAGCAGGGCTATGGAGTTGCCCGGCGACCAGACGGAGAGTTTATCCAGCACCAGTTTGACGAGCTGCATGCCGGTCAGAAACGGAGACTCCGAAGAGTAGCCACCGGGAGTCAGTTCCCTGCCGATTGCGCTCAGGCCATTGATCAAATTCCACGACCATTCCTTGTAATACGTGATAACGGCCATGAAAAACCCGGCCATGAGCAAGAGCATGACAAACTGTTTCAGAATGTCGCCAAGCTGATCTCGGTTGAGGGCGGCCTTGATGCCGAGAAAGCACACTTCCAGAATAACTAGCCAACGGAACACGGTCAGCGCGTACCGCTTCAAGGTCGGTTCCCAGACGCTTGTCTTTGAATAGAACTCATGCACCAGCCGTGACACAAAATCTTCATCAGCGGCATGGGCCTGTTCCGGCAAAAGCAGAAGCACCAGCGCCGGAAGGCAGAGCACGGCCAGAAGCAGCAAATACTTTTTCATGATCGCCGCCTAAAAGGGATCGGGCTTGGCTTTTGCACTGCCGATCCGATTTGTTTTCAGAGTGTCCCGCCACGCCTCTTCTGCCATTTGGCTTTCCTTTTCCGACTTCATCTGACTGGCCAAGTTGGACTGCACCTGTGTGGCCATGAGTTCGCGGAGCTGCCGAGCCTCCTGCACCTGAAGGGCCGAAAGCTGGTTTCCGGCCATGATCGCCTTTTGTTGGCCGTCCGGCGTGGAAAGCAGCTCGTCAAGGTAGGACTGGAAGCGCCCGGCGTCTTTTTGCAAATCTTCAAGCTGATAGCCGGAAAGCTGGAACGTGGCCTGGGAAGCCTGATCCACGGTTGCAGACCACTTGTCCCACTGTTGCTGATATTTCGCGTTGGCGGCTTCCACTTGTGTCGGGCTGGCCCCAGCCAGATCGCCAAAGAGGGATTGCTCAGGGAACAGAGAATTGAACACTTGCCCCAGGCCCACAATATCGCCGCGCATCGTCTTGAGGTCGCCGGAGAGATTGGCGAGGCGGGTCAGGTTGCCCTTGAGTTCGCTCACCAGATTGGCCGGAAGCTGGGCCGTGTTTTGCAGCATATTGGCGTATTGCTCGATATTTTGCTGCACCATGCGGATTTGTTGCGCGGTTTGTGTTATGGATTCGCGGTATTCGCTGATGAGCGTAGAAAGTTGCTCCATGTTTGTGGCGCGATCCAACGCCTGCAAAAGACTGTTGCTGCAATTCACACAAGAAACAGTCAGAGCATGGGCGGGAGTGGCGAACATGCACATGACGGCCAGGATAAACAGTAGCTTTTTCATAAAAACTCCTTGTTATGCCGCGCCGCGTTCCCGCAGCCATTGGTGTTGCCAGTCGCTAGAGCCATATTCCGCAGCAAGTGCCTGAATCCGGGTAATGCTCTCCTTGTCTGAGGAACCGACAAAGGCCAGGGTTTTGGGGCCAAGGGCAAGCTGCACTTGCCGCCTGCCGAAGGGCGAGACAATGTAGTAGTCCCGCTTTGGTGTGGCGCGGGCGATAATGTTGATCTGGGTTTCATTGAGCCCCATGCCCACATAGAGTTCGCGCTGCGCCTCCTGTGTGGCCGTGATGTTGGGCAGGAATATTTTGGTCGGACAGGATTCGGCCAGAACGTCCAGAATGCCGGAGTTCTTGGCGTCCGAAAGGCTTTGCGTGGCAAGGATCACCGCACAGTTCGCCTTACGCATGACTTTCAGCCATTCGCGTATCTTTGCCCGGAAAACAGGGTGGCCGAGCATGATCCAGGCTTCATCCAGCACAAGGATGGTCGGCGTCCCGTCCAAAGAAGTTTCGATGCGGTGAAAGAGATAGGTCAGCACCGGGATCAGGTTCTTGTCGCCCAGGTTCATCAGATCTTCAATTTCAAAGACCATAAGCGGCGAAAGAGTCAGATCGTCCGTGTCCGCATCCAGCAGCCGCCCCATTGCCCCTTGCGCTGTGTAGTGCTGGATCGTGTCTTTAATCTGGTTATCCTGTACAATGTGGTAGAAGCTGGTCAGAGAGCGCAGATTTTCCGGCTGTGCCGACAAGTCCAGCATGGCCGCGTGAATGGCGTTGCGGTGTGAGGGCATGACCGTGATGTGCTGCAACTCCATAAGGGAAGCGATCCACTCTTCCGCCCAGGCCCGTTCCGCTTCGGAGTCAATGCGCTGGAGCGGCGCGAAGGAAAGCTGATCGGAATTGCCAATGTTGTAGTGCGTCCCGCCTGAGCCGAGGCAAAGCGGGAAAATGCTCATGCCCTTGTCAAAAGCGTAGATGCGGGCGTTTTCATAGCAGCGAAATTGCGCGGCCAGCGTTGCCAGCAAGGTGGATTTGCCCGCGCCGGTAGGCCCGAAAATCAAGGTGTGGCCGAGGTCACCCACATGGATATTGAACCAGAACGGTGTTGACTTATCCGTGGTCAGCACGGCCAAGGGCCGGGAGTTGGACGGATAGAACGGACAGGGGCAGACGGGCGAACCAGTCCAGACCGAAGCCAGGGGCAACAGGTCAGCCAGGTTCAGGGTATTGACCATAGGCCGCCGCAGATTGGCGTATCCGTTGCCCGGATGCGTTCCAAGCCAGGCTTCTAGAGCGTTGATCTTTTCAATCCGGCAGCCGAAACCAAAGGTCTGGATGTTTCGGCGCAGTTCCCGCGCCCAATCCTGCAACTGCCCCTGATTTTCGTGCATCAACACGATGCTGGAGGTCAGGTAGCCAGCGCCCACATAGCCGCCCTGTACTTCGGTCAGGGCGGTTTCCGCGTCTTCGGCCATAAGCAAAGCGTCACGGTTGGCGCGGGCGTTGGGGTTGTTGAAAAACTGATCAAGGAAGCGATACACCTGTTGCCGCCAGCCCTTGCGATAGGAGTCTATTTCCTTTGTGGCATCGTACTGGTCAAGGCAGATAAAGCGCGTGGAAAACCGATACTCCAGCGGAAGAGACTCCAAATCCGCGAACATGGCCGGGAAGGATTCTTGCGGCAGCCCGTCAATGGAAAGCAGCGCAAGGTACTTCCCGCCGAGGCGGGGAATGATGCCCCCCACCAGATCATTGCTGGCGAGAAGGTGATCCAGATACATGGCTCTTTTCGGCACATGCAGTGGGTGCAGATCGCCGGAAACACAATGTTGGATATGGGAGAGAAGGTCAGATTGCGTGTAGGTTTCGCCGTCATCGGCGCACTCCTCATATTCCGAAAGCCGTTGCATACACAGAACCGAAGACAAGGCGTCTTCCAGGTCTTCAAGGGTATTCTGGAACTGCCCCAAGGCTTTTTCCAGCGCGGGACTTGTAACCGTCCCTGCCTGCACCTTTCCGGCGAGTTTCGCGGCTTCAAAACTCGTCTTGTAGGTGACAGAAAAAACGGTGCTGGTACTGAAACAACGGTTGCCGCTAAAAAAGGCCCGGCGTTCATCGTCAATGAGCTGTGTCACCGGATCGGGGAAGTGCCCTTTCTCCGGCGCGGGATACGCCCGATGACTACTGCGGATGGAATCCACATGAAGCATCCAGCCCGTACCGAGCAACCGGGTCGCGTTATTGAACTGTGCGGACACAAATGCCAGCTCGTCCGGCGTGGAACTAGCGGTATCCTGCCCCCGGATTTCCCAGGCAGCCAGAAACGAACCGTCTTTATTGAGGATGACGCCCGGCGCAATCAGCGCTGCATAGGGGAGCAAATCCGGCAGACCTTTAGCTCTGGAACGGTAGTCTTTGAGTTTCAGCATTTGAAACCCCCTACAGCCCGCCAGCGGCTTGCCTTTGCCGGGTAAAACTCCTGTTGCTTGATATGCCTCAGCCAGATCCGACTCATGATCGGATCAGCCTTTGCCATGCGCCGGAGCGCAAACACCGCTACCATCCAGAAGCCCATTGCGGACGTGATAGAAACCGCAGTCAGCCCACCCACACCCACCAGCAAAGCAATCAGGGCGCTGGTCATAACCAGTTCCCTTTCCGCGCCAAGAATATGGGCATGGCGGTGCAAGGATTGGTGGATGGGGAGCAACCTCATATGACTGCCCCGGAAAAAGAAAATACGCTGTTGACGATGCTGGCCGCAAAGGCGATAAAGCTGATGCCAAAAACCACGGACAACAACAGCTTAAAACCGCCTGAGATATCATCCTTATTCATGATAAAGATGACGCCACACAGCGCCATTGCCACAATGGAAATCCATTTACCAGCCGGGCCGGTGATGGTGTTCACCACCCGCTCCAGAGGACTGGAAAATTCCGTGATACCGCCCGATGCCACGACAATATCGGGGAAGCAAAGGCAGGCAGTCCAAAAGCTGAAAACGGCAAGGCGGGAGAGAAAGGCTTTACGAGAGGGAAGAAGATTGGTTACGCGCATGACGATCTCCGTGGAGGCCGTCTTTTCCCGATTGGTGCGGCGCGAGGTTGGGGCTTACTGCCCGCAGGACTATTCTGCTTTTGCAGCGAGGGCAAAAAAGCTCGATTTCTCCAGCTTCAATGTGGCCTTTTGCCAGAAGTTTGTTGCACTTCCCGCAACGAAGGTTGGTGGGGCCGTACGCCTGTTCGGTTCTCATAAGCCTTGTTCCGCCTTTACGTTGTAAAGATATTCCATTTTATAGGTGTCCGTTTTCGTGTTGAAGCCGTCCACGCGCAGAATGTTTGATATTTGCCGCCGATTTTCTAGAGTTTTCTCCATGAAAACCACCAGATCAACCGCCCGACCTATCAATTTTTGTTTGGGGCCAAGGCCCGCTTCCTCTACCAGTTCTTCTAGCCGAGGAAGGGCTTCTTCCGCGCTGTCTGCGTGAAAAGTACCAATCCCACCCGGATGCCCTGTATTCCACAGCTTCAAAAGCTCCAGAGCGGCGGCGTCCCTCACTTCACCAATCAGAATACGCTTGGGAGCGTAGCGCATACTGACCTTTGCCAGCTTCCGCATATCAACGTCAGCAATGACCGAGGTACGGAAGAATACGGCGTTAGCGCTTTTGGACTGGAGTTCCGCCGTATCCTCGATGATGATCAGGCGGTGAGAGGGCGTGAGCGTGGAAACAGCGTCAATGACCGCGTTGACAAAGGTGGTTTTGCCGCTGGAGGTTCCCCCGACAACTACAATATTCCAGCGCCGCAACACGGCGTCATGGATGATTTCAATCACCCGCGTTGTGATGGTGCCGGAGGCCAGGTATTCTTGAAGGGTAAACACCCGGCTAGCCTTTTTGCGGAGCGAGAATGAAGGGCCGGGGCCAACAATGGGCGGAAACGTGCCTTCAAAGCGGGAGCCGTCCAGCGGAAATTCACCCTCCACTATAGGGTTGCGCTCATTGACCGTCAGATTCAGGCTGCTTGCCACCAGAGAAAGTATCAAACGGCTTTGGACAGATGAGATAGTACCCACACATTCATGGTCTTGTCCGTACTTTTCAATCCACAACGAGCCGTCCGGGTTAAGCATGATTTCTATGACTTCCGGACTTTCCAGCGCGTCCATAAACACAGGCCCGCAGGAATGGCGCAGACCGGCCAGTAACCGAGGATCGGTGCAGGCCCCCTGCATCAGTGCAGCCCGCCCAGGATGAAGACCGCCACATTAAGCAGCGCCGACATGCCGACTATGACGGCGGCAAAGTACACATTGTTCTTGAAGGTTGAAAGCCGGGCCGCGTGATCGTCAAAAACCTTGCGGATGCCTTCAACTGAGGCTGAGGAAAGGCTTGCGGAAAGCTGGTTCACCGCCACTTGTACACGGGAAACATACTCGTCCGTTTTGTCGGCCATGAGCCGGGTCAGCCCTTTTTTATGCATGGCATGAAGCTTGTCCACTTCCGTCAGGTAGGCATTGAGGATCGTGGCGATCATCAACGTGGCATCGTCTTTGGGCAGCATCACGTTATGGGCATTGGACACCACGGAACGAATTTGCTCCAGCGTGAAGCCCACACCCGGCGCGTTGCCCAATTCCTTTTCGAGAGGCGTAAGATCGTCAGAAGAAAGTTCTTGTGACATGGCTTCCCCATTACGCGATAGCCGCGTTGCTTACGGCTTCCACTAGTTCGTTCCGATAGCGTTGCAGACGGGAACGCACGACTATGGACTGACCGGAGTTGATCGCCGTCTCAAAGCTCTGGCGCTTGGCGAACAGGGTTTCCAGGTCTTTGCCGATGGTGGCCTTGTTGCCTTGAGGGATGGTGATAATGGCATGAAACTGCCCGCCAAACTCCTGATAGACCTTAAACTCCTCAAAGGGCCTACCATCCATGACGATTTCCCCGAAATAAGGATTCAGCCAGACCACAATGGGCGTTGCGGGAAAACCGAGAGCCATAGAGCGTAGGCCGAGAACTGTATCCCCAATGGCTTGCCCGCCCGTGATAACCGAATGAAAAAAGACGGAATGCCCACCTTCTTCCAGAATGTCGATGATGTTATTTTCCTTGATATAACTGTTGAGCGCGAGAAACGAGGACGCGCCGTTGTCCACTATGACATGGGTTTCCGGGCCTTGTTCCATAATCGCGTCGATCAACGCGTCAAACTGGCGGGGGTCAATGTCGCCGTTTTTTAGGATATCAAGGCACGCCACCTCAAATTCTTTAAACCCGGCCAACGTAGCGTTTACTGGGTCAGTATCAAAGGCGGCGACCTGTTTGCCGAGCAGACGCAATACCTGATACAAGATCGACGCAATCATGGATTTGCCCACGCCGCCCTTGCCCTGTTGAATGAAATGCACCGTAGCCATTATGTAGACTCCCATAGGGTTAAATGCCGTCTTCCAGGCTCATTTTGCGTGGGTCGGGAAACGGTTCTTTGGCGGAATTGACGACTCGTGGACTGGATGATGAGAGATGGTTTGCTATTTGCGGCTGTGTGGCACGGGCGAGATTTTGCTCTTTAGAAGCGGCGGAAGCGCCATTCTGGATTTCTTTCTGTAATATTTGGCAAAAAGTGACATAGGCCATAGAGATACGCTGCTGTTCCGCAAGGCGTTCATGGATCAGTTTTTTCGAATAGCCTTGGGCCAGCAGGGATTTTATCTCTTTCAGCTGCGCGAGAAATTGCACATAGGCCATTGAGCGCCGCAGCGGTTCATTTGTGGGCATGGCCCGACTCACAATCGCGCTGGATTTCACGGAGCTTGGTGTCTAACAATACCTCGATACGCGGAGGGAGCACTTCCCCTCTTTCGATTTTTCGCCGTATTTTCCTGTAATGCCGTGGGGTATATCCAAGTATTTCCGCAACTTTTTCATGTGACCCAAACTGGATGAAAAGCGAATTAACCGCGTCAGGCATAGGATTTCTCCCAATTTTTATAAAACCAGAATTTCCTCTTATATATACCCTTGTTTTCTTGTAGACAAGGTCAGAAAATCCGGGTAGGAAAAACCCAACGGATTGCACAGCAAGGGAGCAGTGATGAGCGAGGCTAATTTTGCGAACAAGGTTGAGAGGGCTTTTGTACAGCTTATTGAAGAGCGGGCGGAGTCCAGGTTCAAAAAGGGCGAGTTCGCTGCTAAACTTTGGCCAGAGATGTCTCCGAAGGCGGCAGCTTCGCGCTGGACTTCAATAAGAACAAAGGCATCCAACACCGGCAAGCCGCAATCCGTGTCGGTTGCCGATGCACAACGCATGGCAGAGGTGATCGGGAAAGAGTTGAGCTACTTACTAGCGGTTGCGGCAGAGCGGGCCAGTGGACAGAAGTGAACATGTCGATAAAAGGAGTTACGCCATAATGCGGCAACAAACTGAAAAAATGAAGGAATATGAGGAAAAAGCGAACGAGCTGGTATCCTTGACTCTCAACGTGTGCGAGGAAAGATTGACACAGCCCATAGAACCTACCGCACTCCAAGGGGATGCCCTAGCATCCGCCGCCATGAGCGTTCGGGCTTCTGTGAATACATTTATTGCCGTGTCACGGCTTTCTGTCGAAAAGAGCTAGCTCTATTTTTTTGACCTTTTTCACAAGAATTTCTTGTTAAAAAGGTGTCTTTTTATGGCCATCACTTGCCAATGCAGGCCGTGGAATGCCTTAAGTGCATTTCATGTCTGACAGGCTGGAGGAATCAAATGCCGCCTAAAGATTTCTTTCCTTCCAACGAGGAAGAGCTGGAAAAATATTTGGCTGTGGAGCAGATGAAAGCCCATATCCAAGCCGAACTCAACGGAAAACTCAGCACTGTTCTGTCCCGCATGGACTCCATGCAGGAAACCTTTGAACGGACACTTGGACCGCTGGCGGCTTCAGTGCAGGATATTGAGGAAATAAAGCGAAAAATCAATCTCACGCCGGAAGAGGTCGAAAGGGTCTATGGCCTGAATGCTGCGACCTTGGCCAATAAAAGGGCCAAGGCCGCAGGGCCGCGCTATATCAAGGATGGTGGAAAAATTTTGTATCCTCAAAAGGAGCTTCGTCAATATCTCACTGCCCGTGAAATATTGACGAATGACGACTAATCGGCCTTTGCCAGCCAGTCCAAAACCGCTTGCGGAACATTCCCCACACCTTTTTCCGCAATAAGGCTGGCAAGTATGGTGCTGATCTGACTCAGCGTTGTGTCACTGTATTTGCTTATCAAATTCTGTGACTCAGTGACCGGACAAAGGTGAGCATACCTTTCTGTCATTGTCGTGGTTTTATGCCCGACAAGACGCGCAATTTTGAACAGTGGAGTACCGTTAATCGCTTCCCAGGAACAATATGTATGCCTCAAGGTATGGAAGACAACTTTATCAAGCGAATCAATACCGGCAGGATTGAGTCCGCATTCATTAGCGGAGCGATCAAAAGTCTTGGTATTGCTGGAGCTGATGTGAACCCCGCCTCTGCCGGTAAAGATCAAATCGGAAGAGCATTTGTTGATCCACTCTTCAAATATCGGCCTGACTACCTCGGTGATGCGGTAGGTTTTACATTTTCCACCGTTCCTTCTCCGATAATTAATAATGCCACGCTCCATATCCACACAGTCCAAATGCAGATAGCATACATCCGTAGGAAAGAGTCCGGTTTCCTGGGAGACGAAGGAGATGGTATCCTGATCCACAAGCCCACTGGTAAACACAATAATTCTTTGTCGCCTTTCCAGAGCTTCCATGAAGGCGTTCCAGGCTGCATCATTGAGCGTGATACTGCGCCGCCCGGTTTTACCCTTGATCTGCCAGACCCGCGTTTCATGCTGCAAGTCATGAACCCGCGTGCCAGTCACTTCGCTAAGCCTGGCTCCAGAGTTCAGGGATATGGTGGTAATCAAAAACCACTTGCGGCTGTGCGAGTTGATGGTGTCCAGCAGCAAGGCAGCTTCACTCTTGGACAAAAATCGGGTTCGGGCGTTGTCCACCTTGGGCATGTCCACCTGCTCAAAGGGACTGTCTCCTTTGAACAGCCCCCATTTTTTGAGCTTATTGATCACGTTCCGCATATCACCCAAGATCAAACGGACGGTGGCCGGGGCGAGTCCTTTTTTGAGCAAAGCGAGCTTGTAATCTTCCAGTTCCAGAGGAGTAATCTTGTCTACCGGCTTATCTGCGAAAAGTGGAGCCGTGTGGACACGGTAACGCAGCGCAATATCAGCGCCGTTGTTTTTCAGGTTTGGGAACCATTTCTCCGCAAAAACTTCATAGCCCTGGCCGAAGGTAATCCCCTTTCTCTTTTTGGTTTGCTGGGGCGCTTCCCCATTTCGTGCGGCTACCATGAACTCGCTGCGCTTATCCGCCGCATACTGAGCAGTCACTTTTTCGCTGCGCCAGCCGACCTTGTGCCAACGGAATTTTTTATCCTCATCTCGGTAGCTGTAGTAAAAGCACTCATCGGGCTTTCCCTCAAACCGTTTTGTATCGCTAACATACCGATAAACACCAATAAATTTTGTCTTAGCCATGCCTTTCATTTTTCTAGCTCCCTTATAGCTAGAAGCGCATTTCTAGCTTTTTCTAGCTGCTTTTCGAGCCTGCTGCGGGGTAAATTATGACCCTCTGTGAAAAGCATTGGCTCAAAAAAACCAAGGATAACAAGGAAAATGAAGCGCTATTATCCCTGGTGATGTCCTGTGACTCACCGGGAACAATATTCGTAATCAGTAGATCATCAGTTCAAATCTGATAGGCGGCTCCAAATTAAAGGGCTTACGCACTCCGTAAGCCCTTTTTTTGTGGTAAATTCCGCACCAATTTGCACCAGGTCTTTTTCTTCCACGCCAGTCCAATCGGCATATCCCTGTCAGAGAGGGTTACACGGCGCATGTTGACCTGATTGCTGCCTCGTACAAAACAATCGCTGGAACCAGAACGGCTGTTTAAATACCACAAGTAAGAAACAGCCTGCCCGTTTCTTAAAACAACACACAACAGCATCACAAAACATGCTGATATGGACGCCTTGCTGTGTGCAGCAGATTGGGAAAAATGAAATTATCGCAAAACAACTCCCTCGGCAGTGAAGCAAAACTGCTTCATAAAATTAAGCGAGATACTATTTTCTAGAGGGAATGCATTGCTTGCCGATTGACGACCAGTTCAAGCTCTTCCTCTGAATGAGTCGCAAGAATTTCCTTTATATGGGCAATCACATCCAGCATCATTTCTCTATCGCCCGTATGGAAACGAAAATGCAGTGGGTTCAAATAATGAACAGCTTCATAATAAAGGTCAGCCGTGAGGTGCTCAAAGAAGAAAAGCATTTCTTCCATTTTTTCTTTTTCGGAAGCCTCCACAAACTCACCTCTTTTCACCATCTCGGGAAGGGATGAGCCGGAAAACACCGTCAATCCGGTTGGCATGACTCGTTCCGCATTCACAGAATTAAGAAATTCGGCTGTCGCAATGCCGCTTTCACGCCCTTTACCCTTTCCGGCCATACCAATAATGTACTGGCATGTGTACTTGATTCCCACAGCATCCAAGCGCCAAAGCTGATTACGGGCTTCCTGCACGGTATGCCCTTTATTCATTATGCGCAGAGCTTCTTCGCTTCCGTTTTCCGTACCGATAAACAGATGTCGGATTCCCAGATCGTAGAGCAATTGTAACTCTTCGTCTGTTTTCTTTTCAATATCGTCAACGCGGGAGTGCATACTGATTTTGATAAAATCAGGAAAATGTTCGCGGAGTAATTCTGCATATTGCCTGAGTGTTCCTACAGGCAAGGTGAAGGGGTTTGATCCAATCATGAATATGGATGGATCCGATCCGAACAAATGCTTTTGTGAACAAATTTCTTTTTCCATGTGTTCAAGAGAGGCAGCCATAAACGGATAGCCTTGTGACATGTAACAGAAATTGCATTTGTTCCAGGTACAGCTTTGGGTTCCTCTTACTAGAACGGATTGGGCCTCCATCGGAGGCCGGAAAACAGGTTCTGTGAAACGCAACATTTTCTATCTCCACTGGTGAAAACATAAGCGCTCCCGGCGATGACACCGGAAGCGCTTTGAAATGCCCGTTGTGCCAGTAGTGGCAATTAGGCAACGTCGTAGATACGGACTTCGGGCTCAGCGTCGAGCAGAGGGGCCAGGCCCGCTACAACGTCATCGTTGAACATCTGGCTCTTGAGATAGGCCTGAGCGTCAGCCACGCTGGCAAAACCATGAAGAACCTGAACGTCTTCGTCACGAATAAGCAGCTCCTTACTTTTCGCGCCAGTTATTTCTTTAAGAAATGGGCCTTTGTAGTCGTTGTATACCTTGGCGGCGGCAGAACGATTATTGTTGGAAACTTTGAGGGTAATTTCAAGATAAGCCATTGTCATTCTCCAAACGTTAAAATGGTGTATTCAGCTAATCGCTGTTGAAGAGACAATAGCTGCTCCTAAATCCGGAGAGAAATTCTCTTTTAACATGCCATATATAGTCTGCACCTATGAATATTTTTCCATGCGCAAAAGGTATTTTCCAATCCCCTGCCATCCACGTATCAACAGAACACCTGACATAATGCATGACCCTACGCGACATACTGCACGTCAACAATTTCATTCTGTAAAAACACGCTGATAACAACGCCGAAAACAGGCAGAAAGCCCTCCAGGTCGGAAAGCGCTCTACACGCGCAGCAGCCAAAGCCACACCGCTGACAAGGGCAACAATGCTTGTTTGATAAGCCAGGCTGTCAAGCAAGGGCTTACTTACGGTGTACCCTGTATCACCGAAAGACATTGACAACCCAGTAAAATAGCAAACGCAGCTTACATATTATATGACCGCTGAAAAGGCCTGATCAATATCTTCCAGAATATCTTCCACATCCTCCAAGCCGACCGAAAGACGGATCATTCCTGGCAGAACGCCCGCCTCAGCAAGCTGCTTTTCGTTGAGTTGACGATGCGTGGCACTTGCAGGATGCAGGACGCAGGTTCTGATATCAGCCACATGCACCTCGTTGGAAGCCAACCGTAGCGAATTCATGAACGTCACGGCGTTCTTTTTTCCCCCTTTGATCACAAAGGAAATGACTCCGCTAGCTCCTTTCAAATACTTGCTCGCCAGTGGGTAATATGGATCATCAGCCAGACCGGGATACAGCACTGCCTCCACAAGGGGATGTCCCTTCAAATAGTTGGCAACAGCCAAAGCGTTCTCACAATAACGCTCCATACGCAGGGCCAGAGTTTCCAGCCCCAGGTTGAGCAAGAAGGCCGAGTGTGCGGCAGGATATGCGCCAAAGTCCCGCATCAGTTGCATACGGGCCTTCACAATGAAGGCGGCAGGGCCGTATTTGTCCACATAAGTGATGCCGTGATAAGAGGGATCAGGCGTGGTCAAGCCGGTGAAAGGCCTTTGGCTCCAGTCGAATTTACCGCTGTCCACGATAACCCCTCCGACTTGCACAGCATGGCCGTCCATATATTTAGAGGTGGAATGCACGATGACATCCGCCCCGTAATCAAAGGGTTTGCAAAGGATGGGCGTTGCAAAGGTGTTATCCACAACCAGCGGCAGGTGATTGGCATGGGCAACCTGCGCAAACCGCTCAATATCCAGAACGGCAAGTGCGGGATTTGCTATGGTTTCACCGAACAGCAGTTTCGTGTTTGGCCGGATGGCCGCCTGGATTGCATCGGGGGTTGCATCGGGATCGATGAAAATACACTCTATGCCCTGCTGCCTCAACGTGTGGGAAAAAAGATTCGATGTACCGCCGTATATTTTGGTGGAGCTGACAATGCTGTCGCCGGAGCAGCATATATTGAGAACAGCCAGAAGAATCGCCGCCTGCCCCGAACTGGTGCAAAGTGCGCCTGCGCCCCCTTCAAGGTCCGCAATTTTGTTTTCAACCGCCATAACTGTGGGATTTCCGAAGCGGGAATATATGAGACTTTTCATCGGGTCATCGAATACGTCGCCGATGTCCGTAGTCGAATCGTAGACATAGGTCGTGCTCTGCACGATGGGGACAACCCGAGGATCGGCGTTGCCGGGAACATAGCCGGAATGAAGGCATTTGGTAGCGTCTCGCATAGTAATACAGGGAAGGCGGCGAAAACATGCACCATTGCCTTCCTGACTCCTTATCATCGTGAATTGATATTATTTAGAAAACAGCAAAATTATGGCCTATTTGACTGCCCAGACCGTACATATGTACTGAGGTCGGCTCGTAGTATCCTGTCCAGCTCCCGCCGATCATCAGCAGGTGTTTGGGCAAAGACAAAAGCAAACATGGGGTCATCTGGTTTTTCCATGCGGCGCAGTTCCAGAACATTCGAAAAACTGTCCTGCACAGCATCATAGTCGTAGGAGGCATTACCGGGGGCAATACCCGAAGGTTTTTCCAAAAGAATCATGGAAAAAATCTGGTTGTCTTTGCCATCGAACAGGCTATCCCAATCAGGACGGCGATTTTCAAGATAGTACGCATATGTTCTGATGCCGAATGCGTGGTAGGCAATTTCGTTCGTGCACCACCCGGAAAACCGGATGGGATTGCACTCGATAGGTATGATGGTTCCATCATGCATCACGCGAAGCTCTATATGCGCCGGAAAATTCTTAACTTTCACAATGCTATTCATTGCCGCAAAAAAGCGTGTAAACGAAGCATGATTATTGCTGATGATATTTTTTGATGTAAAATAAAGCCTGTCCTTAACATCATCACCAGAGGCAAATTCATGATGCATGATATTGAGGATTACTGGTTCTCCAGCATCATCAAAGTACACATCAACGGCATACTCGTCACCTTCAATAAATGACTCGATAAGAAAATTTGCATCGCCGATTACACTGGCGGGATAGCGCAACTTCCATGACTCCATATTCTTCGCTATATCCGCAAGCGCCGCTCGCCAATCTTGCTCGTTGGTAATTGTGTAAACACCAACGCTGAAGAAGCCCACAGAAGGCTTGAGGATAAAAGGCATTTCCAGTTCTGCCACATTCACACCACAAAGCTGCGAAACAGATACTTGCCGAAAAAGATACTGCGGGTACATGGGCTTGAGCGCAGTACGCAAAGCAAATTTGTCCTTCATGAGCCTGATACCGCGAAGGAGTTCTTTGTCTTCTATATTTGCGTATATCCAATCAAGTGCATTTTCTGAGGTCGCATAGAGGCGTTTGCCCGAAGAAGCTTGTTTCGCAAACGTGTGTTCGTCCACAAGGTTAAGATCAAAACGTGTACTCAGCTCACGGGCATATGCATTATTGAGGACAGGATGCTTTGTTTCAGCCGCATAGGATGCCGAAATATCTGAAACGTAAGGTTTGTCGAAAATTATCATCCATTTCTCCTAGAAGTGCTTGTACTAACTGTTTCCCCGGAGGCGCGCCCTTCCTCAATGATTTTTTTCAGATCATTCTGGGCCGCTGACCCGGCGTGTAGCCTAATAGCCAGTGTTACAGGAGGCCATGCTGCGAGCAGTCGAAAGGCGTGACCAGATTTCAAGGCCGCTTCAGAAATACCCGGCGCTCAAAATACTCTGTAATTTACCCAGCTAGGGGATATCCATACATCCAGAGTAGTTTAACCTTGAAACACCCTAACACACTGAAATATAAAACTGCCGACAGAATAGGCTCCTTCTAGCGGCAGCAAAAATTTTCTTTTCGCATGGCACTTATTTTCTATGACTATAAATCCATTGCGTGCAGATTCTCGATTTACGAAGCTGAAGTGACAGAAAAAACTTCGGTTTACTCCCAAAGCAATAGGAAACGGCGGGCAAGCCTTACGGACCGTAACGGGGATTCCGCTCACGCTGGGCAATCAGTTGGCTATTCACCAAAGGTGTTCAGCCAAGGGCAACGGTTGTCTTTTTGTGGGTGAGGTAATACGAAGAATAAAAGACGATTTTATAGCGGCTAGCAGCACAAGGATTATTCTATGAACTTGAATCAGTTACGATATGCGAAAGCAGTTACCGACACAGGCTCCTTCACTCTCGCAGCCGAACAATGCTATGTTACACAGCCGACACTATCCAATGGCATAGCCCAACTGGAGCAGGAGTTTGGAGATAAAATATTCAAGCGTACCACACGCACGGTGTCGCTAACGCCGTTCGGTGAACATATCATGCCTTTCATAGAGCACTCTTTGAGCGCTAATGACGAACTTATTCGTGAAACACGAAATTTTGTAAGCCCCGCCCGCACGGCTGTGCGCGTGGGCACTTCCCCGCTCGTCAATACCGGGTGGATGGCTCCCATGCTTGAAAAATTCAGAGAAAGACAGCCAGAGGTAGAAGTCATCTTGCATGAACAGAATATGGCCGACCTCTACCGCATGCTGGACGAAGGTTTGCTGGATATCGTCTTCGGCGTTGCCGATACCAGCAAAGCAACCTGGAAAACCGCCTTTCTTTACAGGGAACCGCTGTATTTTATCCCGCGCGGAGCCAACTATCCTGACGGAGAGGGTACTGTTGTTTTTGAGGAAATTTCAGGAGAAACCTTCGTCATGGTGCCGAATGTCTGCGGGCTTGCCAAAACGACACGCAGCCTTTTTAGAAGCCACAGAAAAAAATTGAACGAATATTCCGGCGAGGCGTTGAGCTATCAGGTCCTTGAGCAATGGGCATCTTTAGGGCTTGGCGCGGCTATTTTGCCCAAGTCAAAACTGGTACCTTCCGAACGCAAGGCATATGCCCTCACCGATAAGAGCGGAAATGAACTTTTTATTGATTTCGAAGCCGTTTGGCTAGCAAGCGGCGAACATACTCCGCATCAGCAAGAATACATTAGTTTTTTGAAGGAATATTGCGCAATTTATAGCCCAGATGAATAAATAGCATTTGAAAAGAAAATTTACCTTTAAGGGGCGCAATCAATATTCTCCTCACAGTCTAAGCTCAAGGATGCATCATGAAAAAACCTTCTGTGGGGTTAGCCCGTGAAGGGCTGCCCATTATTTGCCTTTGCGCCTTCTCAAGCCTGATTTTATCTTTGATCGGCTGCTGGCCTGTAGCTATAATTTTTCTGTGCATAACATGGTTCGCGTGTTTTTTCTTTCGCGACCCTGAGCGGGCTGTGCCAGCTGAAAAAGGTTTAGTGGTAAGCCCTGCGGACGGAAAGGTTGTTCGGATCCAGGAATTGCCAGAGCCTTTTGAAGGAGAAAAACGCCTGTGTGTGAGCGTCTTCATGAGCCTTTTTAGCGTTCATGTGAACCGGATGCCTGTAGATGGAAAAATCACGTCAATTTTATACAGCCCCGGAAAGTTCTTCAACGCCGCCTGGGATAAAGCGTCAGAGTTCAACGAAAGATGCGCCTATAAGCTGACCAGTAAAGATGACACCTTTGCTATGGTGCAAATTGCCGGGCTTGTCGCACAACGTATTGTATGCCGGGTGGAAAATGGAGAAGAACTGGAGCGTGGGGAACGATTTGGCATGATCAAATTTGGCTCCAGGGTGGATGTGTATCTGCCTGCAAGTTATGCGCCCAGTGTTGCGGTCGGCCAGCAGGTTTTCGCCGGGCAGACCGTTCTTGCAAAAAAGAGCTAAACTGCTTTGCTAACAAACAAAAATTACAATAAACATTGCGCACATAAAAAAAATAGGCTCCGGCTGTTGGTCTGCCCCTTGTCTTATTGACAGAGAGCAGATCAACAGCCGGAAATTTTTTAGAGTGTTTGAACTTTTTCAAAATTCAAATACTCTAACCGGGGCTTGCACGACGCGCTGATTTTCTGTTTATACGGCGAATTCACTACGCATGTGCATATACGCTTCTTTGACCGAAGGAATGATTTCGCGTTGTTCGTTCCGCCCAAGGTAAACCGCGAACATCTGATCGCCTGCGGCGTCAAAAAACTGCACCGAGTGGCTTTCTTTATTGAAAAATGGCTTGGATACAAACCAGATGTGCTCAAGCCTGTTAATGAACAGATGCCCCCCCAGAGGGCATTGCTTGTCCGTCAGATTAAACATGCCGTGCATAAAGTTGCCTTGCGGCAGTTTGCCTTCAACCTCCACAACACCGCCACAGCCTATTGTTATAAAGGTGCAGGATTCCCAGCCCGTCATGGCAGCCCATATGGCTCCAAAGTCGTTTTTGCTCACGCGCACACGCATCTCATCCGGCAGGGCCGCCACTACATCTGCCTCTGGCCTGCCGAGCTCCTTGGCCAGACTCATCAGCATTACACTGGGATTTTCCGTAACCTTTTGCCGTACAACCTGCACAAAATCAGACATAACAGCTCCTTATTTTTTACGCAGAGATGTCTGAAAGCGGAACCTGCCAACGGCAGACCTCAGACATGAATTCAAGATCATGAGTGATAACAATGACTGTGGCCCCGGCCTCCGCTGCCCTTCGCAGATCATCGGCCATACGCAGCATGTTCTTGCCGTCAAGGCCACTGGTGGGTTCATCCAGAAAAACCACGTCAGGCTTGCGAATCATCGCTGCGGCAACGCTCAGGCGTTGCTTTTCGCCACCAGAGAGAGATTGCGGATGCCTGCCCGCCAGAGGTAAAAGATCATATGTGGACAACGTCTGCTCAATGCGCTGCGTGGATTCTGCAATGGGCAGTCCCACCAGAGCATCCGCCAATTCTGCACGTACGCTGTCCATGCGCAATTGATGATCAGCGTTCTGCAAAACCAGCCCCACACGCCGCGCTCTCCCCCGTTGTGGCAGTTGCTCGCCGCCACAAACAAATTCTCCATCCCGGCTTTTGATCATCCCTGCGGCAAGCTTTGCCAACGTTGTTTTTCCGCAGCCATTGTGCCCCACCAGTGCCGAGACCTGGCCAGAGGGAAAATGCGCCGACATATTTTGAAACAAAGGGTTTTCCCCCTTAAAGGCAAATGAAAGGTTTGCAACAGCAAATCCTGTGGCAGCCTCTTTGCCTGCAAAGCGGGGTAATTCAGAGCGGGGATCAGCCCATTCAACTGCGCGCAAACCGTGACGCCGGCGCAGGTCATCGTCCTCAAGCAGGCTGAAGTCGCCCTCGGCAACCATCTGCCCCTGGTCCATAACGACGACCCTGTCGGCAACATCACGCAGCCAGGCCAGACGGTGATCCACCACCAGAACGGCCATACCTTTGGCTTTGAGCGCTTGCAGAATAACCGCAAGTTCGCGAGCAGACTCCGGGTCAAGGTTGGCCGAAGGTTCGTCCAAAACCAGCGCGCGAGGATTTTGAGCCAGCAGTCCGGCCAGGGCCACTTTTTGTTTTTGCCCCTCTGAAAGGCCCAACACAGATTGTCCGCCCGCATCCGCCATACCCACTTGCGCCAGCGCCTCCCGCGCCGCAACCGTGCAGACATCCTCTGGCAGCCCCCGGCACTCAAGGGCAATGGCAACTTCGTCTTCAACGGTAAGAGCAAAAAACTGCGCTTCGGGATTCTGAAAAAGCGTGCCCACATCCTGGCTGATTTCTGCCAGCGGGCGCTGACGGTTACATTTGCCCGCAACCAATATCTGTCCTTCCAGCTCACCCTTGTAATAGTGCGGAGCCAGACCATTGAGCAGACGGATCAGGGTTGATTTGCCGCAACCGCTCCGCCCGGTGCAAAGCACAAGTTCGCCTGGCGCCACATGCAGGCTCATTTTTTTTATGCCCGCCCCCTGACCATGCGGGTAGGTGTAGCTGACATTGTTCAATTCAAGCACGGTTCACCTCTGTACTAATAACTTCTGCCCAGTGTCTCAGCCCCATATACTGCCTCCCCCCTGAATGGCCTGCAGGCAAACGGCCAAAGCCAAACCAAGAATGCACCCCCCCAAGGCAAGTATGTCACTTCTGCCAAAAGGCACTGCCTTTCGGGCCAACCGCTTGTGGTTCCCCACGCCCTTCAATTCTGCTGCAACGGAAAGATCATCCGCCGAACCGAGCAGCCTGAAGGTAAGAGGCACCAAAAATCCCCGCCAGACAGAAGACACCCTGGCTCCAAAGCCCTGCCCGCCAAGCGGTTGGCGCAGGCGATAGGCATCCCTTATCTGGGCGCAATCGTCCAGAAACGTTGGCAAAAACCGCACTGCCACTGTCAGGGGCACATGAAGCCACACCATACGGCCAAAGGATTGCAGTTCGCGCATGACTTCCTGAATTCGAGACGAAAAAGCCAGAACCAGCAAGGCGTTGAACGAGAGAAGCATACGCATGTAGGGCACGGCGAACCGCCACGACTCCCACACCACAAGCTGGGGCATGACCAGAGAAACCAGCGACATGAATCCCAAAGACACCAGGCACATGAGAACAAACACGCTGTATGCCTTAAGCATGGCCCAAGGGCTCAGAGCCGTCAGGGCGTAGACCATACTGGCAAGGCACAACAGAGCCAGACTTTGGGGGTTACTCAGCACAATAGCTGCCAGGGATGAAACCAGACAGAGCATGAGCTTGGTACGGATATTTAATCGTCCTGCCCATGAGGTGTCTGGCTTGCGGTCAAGAAATGAAAGAGGCATGACGCAACTCCTTCACAAGTTTCGTTCCGCCAGCCAGCCCCACTACGGAGCCCAGTGCGCCGATACTGATGAATACCACCGGAACGGCAATAAGAGCTGGCTGCTCACGGTAATACATCCAGGCCACAGCCAGGCTCACCACCTTGCCCGCCACTTCCAGAAAAAGAACGCCTGCCATAAGATTAAAGGCCCGGTGGTATCCCCCCAAGGCGTAAATAATGAATTCGGCCAACACACATGTCAGCAGTGCGCCCGGCGTGTGCAAAACGCCCTGCCCCATAAGCAGCAAAGAAATGAGACTCGACACCAGCACGGCCAGTGTGAGTGTCCACGGTTTTTGCACCTTATGGGCCAGTACCAGCATCAAGGCCGTATAGACAAAATTTTTCAGGGCCAGCGACAGTGGATTCATGCCGCCCCCCACAAAGGCAATGCCCAGTGCAGCCGCCTTGGCCACAGCGGCAAAAATGCCGATAAACACAAGGTCGCGTACCGTAAAATGTGGTTGCATGCCCTCAGGCAACCATGCAAAGGAAGGCTTGCTCATGCCCGCCCCCCCTGCATATGTGGTCCATTTTCTTTTGCCGACATAACACACCTTCCTTGTGCAGATTTGGCCGCCAAGGCGGCCCTGCTGTTTACGATCACTACTGGCATACCAATTCAACTCAGGTAATGGGCATAGGAAATGACGCCAAGTCCAGCCATAGCCAATGGCGGACCAAAAGGGACCTCGGCTTTCAAAGCTTGTCGTGCTCCACGCCAGTTCCAACCATCCCCGTCTTCATTTGCATCTGCCCCCTTGCGCTTCCTGCCCTTCAAAGCCAGCCCCAGAAGAAAAAACAGCACCACGCAGAGTGATGACACCATCAGGATAAGGGGCAAGGCACGCCAGCCTCCCCAGGCTCCAAGCAGGGCCAGAAGTTTGAGATCGCCGCCGCCAATGCCTTCCCGGCCCATGAGGGCGTGATACAATCTGTTAAAACTGAAGAGCAGCAGGTAGCCCGCCACGCAGCCGATCACGGCCTGACCAAATGGCACAATGGCATCAACACAGTTGACAGCCAGACCAAGGGCCATCAGAGGCCAGGTCAGCATGTCCGGCAAAATGCGAAACCGGGCGTCTGCCATTGAAAGCGCCAGCAATCCCCAGCCAAAAGGCAGAAGGATCAGGCCACTCCAGCTGGGTAGAAACAGCCAGACAAGCAGCACACTGCCTGCGGCGCAGCCATAAGAAAGCAGTTTTTCCTGCATGCCGCCGTGTAATTCCGGCATTACAGTTCTCTCTGGCCTGGCGGTACCTGTCTGCTCCAGCTCTGACGCAGAAGCAGCAGTCCAATCAGACGCTGTACTGGCGTATGCGGATATTGCGGCAGATCGTTTGCTTTTATGCCTTTTGCGCATGCCAGATGAAGAAAATGCGGAAAAACCAGATGCCATTTCGTATAGCCAGGGTCCGGCCACCAGAGTGTGCGTCAGACGGCCTGCCAAGAATCCACAAACGGCAACAATACACATAACAATTTGAACATACTGAAGAATACACATAGTAATTTGCAACCTGTAACGTCAGATACAAACCAGTGGTTCAACAAACAAATGCCTAAGGAAGCGCTGATTAAAGAGCCTCCTGAAAACGCGCAGTCATTTCGTTTGGCAAGGCGCGATTTTTTTTGAAGCAGGAGTGGAATCTTTCGTCCTCGGCTGTTTCAAAAAAAGTGAAGCAACGCAGCCAAACGGAATAAATCAGCGTTTCCCTAAAACCCCGTTTCTCGCATAAACACGGCCAGCGCATGCTGCCCAATCCGTCCGGCGGCACTCTGCCGCTCCCCTTCAATTACGGCTGTGCCGCGCAAAACCTGCGGCCGCGCATCACCCATAACCTGCTGCCACCCTTCGGCTGCTCGCAACAAAACCCTGTACTCCCCTTGCTCCGGCACCCACACGCTGCCGTCTGCCCCCAATGTGGCCGCTGCAGCTTCAGAGGCGCGCACTGCGGCTATGGCGCCGCCATTGGGAGAAGCCAGTTCCGGCGCGGATGTCAGGTGACGGCTGGCCGTACGGGCCAGATAGGTTACTTCCAGCGGAATGGAGGGTAACCCCGGGTCTTCAGGAACAAATCTGGCGGCATCTCCCACGCGCAGGCGATGAAGATCCCTTTCATTGACATAGGCCGCCACCTGAAGCCCGGCTGGCTGCGCAAGCGTACCCAGCCATTCCCCGGCGCCGACCCATTCGCCCTTTTCCAGAGGTCTCGCCATTTCAACCATACGGCCTTCAAAAGGGGCACTGATGGCGAGTTGGCGCTCCTGCGCCTCAAGCATGGTGAGCCGCTGCAAGGCCGCCTGCTGCTCCTGCTGCGCCACGGGCACGTCGCTCGCCGTTTTTCTGAGGATAAAAAGAAAGGAAAGCCGCCATTGCAATATAGCTAACTGCTGCCGCAAGCGTTCGATTTCATGTTGCAATTCTGGCGAACGCAGCTGAAACAGCAGGCTACCCTGCCGCACATTCTGCCCGTCTGTTGCCTCAATACTCACAAGCTGTGCGCCCACTGGCGCAAGAAGTTTTACCTGTTGCGCGGCCTGAAGCAGGGCCGGAGCCCTTACAGAAGCGCTCAAAGGCACAAAGGCCATACCAAGCAGAAAAATAGCCGTGGACACAACAAGCACAGCGCGCCTGCTGAATCCATCTGAACGCAGGCGCACGAACCACTCCTTTATTTCCTTATAAATAGGAAGGGCAATAAAAACGCCCATTTCTACGCAAAACAATGCTATGCCAAGGGCTTTGAAAAACATGTGGTAAACAATGAGCGCAATGCCCATAAACAGAAAAAATCTGTAAACCCAGGTGCCAAAAGCGTACGCCACAAGAACACGCTCGCGCCAGGGTTCAAACGTTTCCGGCGGCGGATCGGTAAAAGCGAAAAGCCATTGCCGTATTTTCCATCTGGCCAGTGCAAAGGCCCGGGTTTGCAGATTGGGCACATTGAGGGTGTCAGCCAGCAAAAAATACCCGTCAAAGCGCATGAACGGGCTTAAATTAACGGCCAGGGTCATTATCCACGTGGTTGTGGCAAGCATGAAGGCGGCACTGCGAAAAGGCCCGTCTGGTAAAAAACTCCAGAGCAGGGTGGCCCATGCCGCCACAGACAGTTCAGCCAGCATGCCAGCCGCGCACACAAGAAGCCGCATGCCCTTTTTCCGTAACCGCCACACGCTGGATGTATCGGTGTACAACAGAGGCATCATGACCATAAAAGCCAGCCCCATGCTCGACACCGGGCAGCCAAAACGCCGGGCAGTGTAAGCGTGCCCCATTTCGTGCAGAATTTTTGTGAACCCCAGAGTGACTGCGGCCAGAGCCGCCCCCTCCAGAGTAAAGAAATGCAAAAAGGTATTCTTGAAAGTATCCCACTGCCGGGTGACCAGAAAAAGCCCGGTCACAGCTGCGGCTATGGTAAGCAGCGCAAAGGTGCGGCTGAAAAAGACGCGGTCCACCCACGGAAGGGTGCGCCGCAAAAAAGCATCTGGCCGCAGCAAGGGAATGCGGAAAAACAGATAGTTTCGCAGCAAAAATTTGCCCAAGGGCTGTTGCGTGCGTTGCCTGTGTTCGCGCACAAGGCGCTCCACCATGCCGCTGTCGCGCACAAGGCTGTTGGCTGCCAAAAATTTGCCAAACCGCTCCACTGTTTCAGTGGTGACCGAAAGCGTTGTGCGGGCAGAAATATCCCCGGCAATGGCTTCGGCCCCGGCAAGATGCCAGCAGGCAAGCATTTCAGCCTCAAGCCAGCCCACCTGAAAGAACAGGTTACGCCCCGGGTCTTCCAGCACCCAGGCAGGTGACCCGTCATGCCGGTCAGGGGCGCGGTGCAGCAGCACCTCTTCCCGCAGTGGCGGGAGCACAGCCGTGCCCTCCATCCTACCAGCCAGAGGCGCGCTACTCATAATCCCAGCCAGAGGCGCGCCGTGGCCAACGGCCTGCGCAAAAGATAAGACAACAAAAGGGTGCGCTGCCCGTACAGTTTCGCAGTGCCTTTGAGCCCTATGCGCAGCGTGGATTTTTCGTCTGTTGAAGCGCTGTCAAAGGTTGCGCGGGTTCTGTAGGCCAAGGTTCCGTCCGCTACGGGCACAGCCCGGTACCCCACCCGCTCCAGACTGGCATCAACAGGCGAGGCGGGCGCAGCATTCATGAACAGGCGAACCTCAGCCCCCGGATGCAGAGGAATGGCGTCAGCAAGAGCCACATGGGCCTCAAGTTCCACATCCTGAGGATTGGCTATGACCATAATGCGCTCGCCAAGCGCCACTGGTCTGCCGCTCCACTCCTGCGGATCGTCAAACACGGCAATGCCCGGAACTTCGGCGCGAATCTCCGTGCGCTCCAGCATGCTTTCAAGGTAAATAACATCACTGGCAGCCTGATCTTTTTGCCCTCGCAAAATACCCACCGTGGCCTTGCTGCGCTCGTCAAAAAGAGCCTGCTGTTGTGCCTGGCGCAGTTCGGCCTGAGCCACGGCCAGACTTTGACGGGCAGCCTCAAGCTTTCCCTTGATATCCTGCGCGTCCAGCAACACCAGCAAATCGCCTTTCTGCACGGGAGCATTGGGCTGTACGGTAATGCGGTCAACTACTCCGTGCAGGGAGGCGCGCACGGTGGAAGGATTGCGCGGCACGATCTCGGCAGGAGCCAGCACAGACTGCCGCACGGGAAAAAACGAAACCAGAAGCAAAACCAGAGCCACGGCCAGCTTCCAGCGGGAATGACGCGCCTTTCGCGCAAGGCCTCTCCAGCCAGACTCCATAAATCCGCCGCCCGAAGTGCCACGCAGGGCCAACCATGCGTGAGCGTAGGCGTCTGCCAGAGGTGTCAACAACGATATGTCCTGCTGGGTCCAGGGCTCTTCCCTGCACAGCACAAGTGCCGCCAGCGGAATGGATTTTTTTGTGGCTGCCCCTGCATCGTCACTGGCCTTTGCCTTGAAAGGCAAGGGAAGCCACAAAGCATGCTCTGGCAAATACTGGCGCCACATTTCCTTGTCGCCAGCCTGCGGAAGCAGAAGAGCGGCGCTGTTGTCATTGGCTCTGGCCGCGTTCGATGCTGCTGCGTGGCGGCACAATACTTCTGAAAGCCACATGGTGAAGGGCGCATTTTGTGCAGGATCCGCCAGGCCGGACAAGGCCCGGACAGTAGTGCCTTCCACTCTGCCGTCCACGATCTCTCCCGTCCACAGGACCGCTTGCCTGTAGGCGACGAGGGAATTTGTCTCATTGACCATAACAAAGCCCAGAGCAAGCCTGTCTTCGCAATGGCGGGCGCGCTGCTCCAGTTTCAGGAGCAGCGCCAGCCTGTTGGCCAAATCTGGCTGCATGCTCATGGCCGTTCGCTGCTTTCCTGATTATTGTCGTGTGGCATATCAATTAATATTGTGCCGCTCATGCCGGGCATAAGAGGAGCCTGTCCTTCCGCAGGGGCTTCATTGGCAAGCAGGGCCACTATTTTAACAGACTGGCTCACAGGATCGACCACCCCGGCGATTCGCGAAACAGTGGCAGCGTAGCGCCCCCCGGTTTCGTCCACGGCAATGGTCAGGGCATACCCGGGCCGAAGCCAGGCCAGCCAGCCAGACGGCACGATGGTTTCCACTTCAAAGGCGCTGTCGTCGTAAATGGTGAGCAACTTTGTGCCCTCGGATACGTGTTCCGCAGCCCGGACAAAGGTTTCACCTACACGGCCGGAAAAGGGAGCCGTAATGCTGCAACGGTCCATCATAACGCGCTCTACGCGGGTTTCGGCAGCGGCAACGCCCAGACCTGAACGTGCCTGCTCATAATCGCCCGTACTGATGGAACCAAGCTTGTTCAGGTCACGAGCCACACCGTATTTTTTTGCCGCCGCTGATTCAGCTTGCGCCGCACGGTCAAACCGCGCCTTGAAAAGAGCGCTGTCGAAAGCGATGAGCACATCTCCCTTGTTGAAACGTTCCCCTTCCCTGAAACGCACGGAAGTTATCCTTCCGGCAAGTTCGCTTGAAATGACGGCCTGATTGATAGCCACAAGCTGTGCCCGCTGCCCTTCACCGGGTGTGGCAGCCTGTGCCGGATGCGCCACAGCAATCATTATGACCGCCAGCATCAACGCGGCAGCGTGAATATACGCATACCAGCGCTTGAACGTTGGCGTTGAAGCGGGCATTGAGGCGGATGTGCCGCTGAAAAAAGAAAACGTCATATCTTGTCCTGTTTAATGGTGTTTCGGGCCGCCGCAGCCAGACGGCTGACTGCGGCGGCCCTGCGGACGGCGGGTCCACACTCCGGGCAGGAGGACTTTTACGAAACGTGGATCGGCCTCAAGGATGAGCCGAAAGTGAACCGAGGCTGTCCCACGGCTGACCACGCACCAGATGTACAGCGGGATTCATGTTGGCGTTGGCTGCGGCAGGAGCCACAGACGGCACAGGATAAGCCGTGGCAGCAGGTTGGGGCATTGGCGGCTGATACCCTGCAGGCTGCATTGGGGGATATGTGTTCCCCGCTGGCAGGGATGTTGCCACAGGAGTGACCGGGGCGGCCTGATACGGTGTGTACACAGGGGTAATCCCGCCCACAGGGGGCATATGGCTGGCGGCCACAGGCCTGCCGGTTGCAATGGGTTCAGGCAATGGCACGCCCACAATGGCGGGCTTGTCTTGTTCAGGCTTGCCAACATTGGGAGTTTCCGCCGCCGCATAGGGCTTTTCGGGCAAGGCCGGAACGTACAGGCGGCCTTCTTCGTTCTTGCGGCCCTGTTGGGCAATGGCCGTGGCCAAACCCTGCAGGGAAAGGTCAGCCACCTTTTCGGGAATGCTGTCCATACCCACGGCCTGATATATGGCGTCCTGGGCATTCTGCATTTCTGCATAGCTGAGATCGCGCGCCCGGCGGGCCAGAAGGGTTTCAACCTTGGTGCGCACCAGTTCCAGCTGGGTTTCGGCCTTGCTTGCGGCCGCATTGCTCACCTGGCGGTCAATGGCGGTTTGCAGGCTGCTCATTTCATTGGCTCTTTCAAAAGCCTTTTGGGCATACAGGCGCTGATGCCACGCCACATGCACCTGCGAAAGCACGGTCATGCGCATGGCCTGACGGCGCAGTTCGCCCACGGCTTCCCGCGAATCTCCGGCCTTGAGCACAGAGGGCAGCGAGAACAGATTCAGCAGATTCCAGCTCACCTGCGCGCCCGCGCTGGCCCAGTTGGGATTGACCAGAAACTTGTTGCTGCTGTGGTGCAACCCGCCGAACAGGGAAGCGTTGGGGAACATCTTGAGGATGGACATTCTGGTTTCCAGCACGGTATTGCGGGCCAGGTAACTTTCTTCGCGCAGTTCGGGACGGCGGATCATGGCCAGCACTTCCAGATCTTCAAGCGAATAGGCCAGTTCAGGCTTGCGCAGGCCGTCCGGGGCAGCGGCAAGGGTAAATTCTGTACCGGGAGCAAGATTCATGAGCGCGGCCAGCTGGGCCTTGGCCTTGGCAAGCTCGTTATCCAGCTGTTCAATCTGGCGCAGCAGATTCAACAGGTCACGCTGGTAGCGCAGCGCGGCTACGGGAGCCAGCAAACGGCGCTGCTGCGCTTCACGCGACTGGGCCAGTGCGCCGTTGGCCTGCACAAGGGTTTCGGCAACTTCATTGCGCATTTTTTCTGCTGAAATGGCAGCCCAATAGGCCGCGCGGGTCTGGCGCACAATATCGCCAATGGCGCGGCGGCGGCGTTCCTCCGCTGCAAGGGCCTTGTTGCCCTGCGCCTTGGCTTCCACATAGCTCAAGCCGAAATCCAGAATGCTCCAGGTCATATCCAGGTCAGCCGTGGTTTCTTCTTTCTGACGGCTCTTGGACGGCTCCAGAGATTGCTTGCCTGTGTAGATGGATTCGCTGGACGAGGCGTCTTCGTTGTCACGCACCTTGTAGCCTGCGCCCGCCACCAGCTTGGGCAGCATGCTGAAGCTCTTCACGTCCGAAAGATCATCTTCAAGAGCTTTTTCCATCAAGGCCAGACGGTGGCGCAAGTTGTATTTCACAGCTCTGGCTATGGCCTCGTCCTCTGTAATAGGACCAGAAATCGCTTCCTGATTGCTGTACATAGCAAGCTGGTCAGATTTGGTCAGGGCCATGAGGTCGTCATTGGTCAGGGCTGGCGGCCGGGCCACCGAGCAGGCAGACATGAGCAAGGCCAGCAAAACCGCCATGACGGGGCGCCGCAATCCGGCAGTGGATGGAATCTTCATTATCTTCCTTTCACCAAGATTAAAGGTTGAAACAGCTTGCCGCAGCTCTGCCGGGACCACCCGCCGCACCCGGCCTTTATGGGGCCGGGCGAACTTGTCGCGTGGCTGAAATATTTGTGGTCCCGCAGAGGTTCAGTGCCGCATGCCTAGGCGCTCAAAACTTCAGGAGCAGCCCTTACGGCATCGCGTGAAGAAGCCGCTGACTTGTCAGCAAGGGAATTATCAAGGCTCATGCGCAACAGGCTTCCGAGGGCTGGTTTGCCAATGGCTTCAGCCGTCTGCCCTGCTGCTTCTACAGAAAACCGAAAACTTTCACTGATGGCCGAAGCCGTGTCGGCCTGCGATACACCAAACAAGGCTGTGTGCCCTTGTACGCCAGATTCTACTGTGCCGCCCCCGGCTTCTCTCTGCCCCGCTAGGGGCAGCGCTGTTGCGCCTGATCCGGCCATTTCAGCAGCCACTGTGGCAGCCGAAGCCACTACGGACGTAACAACAGGGGCACGGTCAGCCGTGCCAGTAACAGCGGGAGCCGCAGGAATACCCAAGGCATGCGTCTGGCTTTTCACCTCAACCGGAATGCGCACGGTTTTGCCGTCCACAGTGGTGACCACGAGCAGCAGCCGCACATGGCCGGGGGCCTTGAAGCCCGGTGAAACCAAAGCCCATGCGCTGGCGTCAAACCGGAACTCGCCGCTGGCATCCTTGCCTGAATCTGCGTAAACCAGCGTATATCCGCTGATTTCTCCGTTTATGGCGCGGTGTGCGGCCTGCGGCAGGGCTGCCAGGTAGCGGTTACCGGCAACGTCGTACCCCCAGTTGGAACTGACCTGACCCGGCATGATTTTTTGTGCGGCAGAAGCGTCCGCATGGGTGTCAGCACGGCTTTCACGGGCCCGTGTATCGCCATAGCCCTGACGCCGGGCATCTTCGTTCCACATGGCGTCTACAGTGGCCCAAACATGTGCCACGTCACTCATAACGGCACTGCTCTGCCACTCTTCATCAAATATGCCGGAAGGTTCCGTAGCTGCCGTTACGCCGGAACCCGGAGCAAGCGAGCCGCCACCGTCAACGGAATATTCCGCTATAACGGGTATTACCGTGTTTTCGCTGGCTGGCGGCAGAACCGTCACGGGGGCGGCTTCCACCACCAAAGTCACCGTACGGCTTGCCGAGGCAAGCGAGGGGTCAGTAGCTGTAATGACAATGGTGAAAGTTCCCGAACCTGAAGGCGTGCCGCTGATGCGTCCCGTGGCAGGATCAAAACTGAGCCCCTCAGGCAGGCCGGAAACACTCAGGCTGAGGTTGTCGCCATCCGGATCGGTAAAGAGGTTCTCCGGCAGGGTCAGAGAATAGTTTTCGCCTTCAGTGGCTTGTGGTGGCGTGAATGAAACGTCCGAAGCTGCAGGCAGGCCGTTAGCCTCAACAGTAAGCTCAAAGGTGTGGCTGACCGACTTGCCATACGCGTCTGTAGCCGTGACCGTTATGCTGTTGGAGCCCGTCACCAAAGGCCTGCCTGTGATGGTTCCAGTAGCAGGGCCAAAGGCAAGACCTTCGGGCAGTGAAGTTACCGAATAGGTGAGGGCATCGCCATCCGCATCAGTAAACACGTCATTCAACCGCAAGGTGTAGGGTGCACCTTCACGGGCAGGTGCAAGCGGAACATCCGAAGGAACTGGCGCGGTATTGTCACGCACGGTCAGGGTAAGATTGTGGCTGGCAGAAGCGCCGTCAGGGTCTGTAACCGTTATGGTGATTGTTACGGCTCCGGTTGCATTCACTTCTGCCGGAGTGCCCGAAATGGCGCGGGTGACAGGATCAAAGCTCAACCCCTCAGGCAGGCCGGAAATACTCCAGATGAGCGCATCGCCGTTGATGTCCACAAACATGTCAGCGGGCAGGACTATGGGGGAATATGCCGCGCCTTCAACTGCCTGAGGAAGCTGATACCCGGCATAGTCAGCGCCATTAAAGGCAGGTGCGCTGTTTTCAACCGTAAGCGTTATTGTTTTGGTGGCGGAACCGGGATTGGCAGAATCAGAATCCGTCACAGTTACTTCAAATGTATAGGTGCCGCTTGTGGTGGACATACCGCTGATGGTTCCGTCCGCATTCAGGGTCAAGCCTGCGGGCAGGGAAGTACCACCCGTGAGCGCCCAGGTAAGCGTATCGCCGTCAGCGGGGTTATTCACCAGATCATTCAGATCAACCGAGCCTGTTGCCCCCTTGGGCAAAGGCGGCAAGGTTGTTCCATCCACAAATGCTGGCGGCAGGTTTGCTACAACAAGAGTAACCTCGTGCGTGGCTGTTTTGGGCGCGTCCGAGGCTGCATCGGTGACTGATACAGCAAACGTAAGTGTGCCCGACAAGGAAGGCGTTCCTGAAATGATGCGCGTGGTGGCATTAAAACTCAGCCCGGCCTCAGCCAGCGAAACAAATTCCGTCCCGCCAGACAGTTTAACCATTACACTCCAGGTCAGACTGTCGCCATCAGGGTCACTGAACAAGCTTTCAGGCAATGTGACAGAGTAGGCCGTGCCTTTGTCTGCTGTGGCTTTTTCGCCCAGAGTGTAGGCGGGATCTGCAATTACTGGCGCACGGTTGGGCACATATACGTTAACCACAGAGCTGATATTGCGCGTTGTTGTATCTGTGGTGTCAGACAGGCTGGCCAACGTCACAGTGACGCTTTCGCGCACAAGATTTTCCGCACTGCGGCTGTAGCGCATGCCCTCGACCAACGTCTTTACGGCGTCGACTGACGCGCCGTTCAGCGAGATAGTTATTGTGGCCTTGCCCTCAACTACGGAAACTACGCAGCTATAACCATTGCTGGTGACAAGGCTGTTGTTATTGGTAAGGGCCACTGCCGTGCCGTCGATCACGATGGTGTGCGCCGAACCGGATTTGTCTACCGTAACTACCAGATCTTTCAGGGCTTCATTATCGTCGCCAAGGCCTATCTTGACGTTGTCAAAAAGTTTGGCGCTCTCTGCGGGGGGCGTGCTGCTTTCATCAAAGGCATAGGTGCCGCCGGAAGGGCTAGCCTTCAAGCTTGGGGCAGCATTGGACTCAACCAGAGCAATGGAGCTGGAAACGGATTTTTCACCGTCGCCCACAGTAATGGTCAGCGACGTAAAGGTATTGCTGGTGTTTTTGTAGGTAACCTGATGCAGAACATTGTTGACCACAGTTCCGTTCACCCCGGCCTGGGCCGAGAACGTTATCATAAGTTTGCCATCAGTGACCGTGAATGTGGCTACTTCCACCCCACTGAGCAGTATCTTCCCGCTGTCGAGCGTAAGATTATTGGCTGCCTGAAAACCGAACACATCGTCGAAACTGGCCCCGGAGCCTCGCTCAAAGCTGATGCTCAAGCCGGAATAATCGCCCGTTTTGTCAAAATCCGGGTCGGATATGGTCATATCTTTGCCGATGAGCACTTCCGAGCCGGAATACTTCACTCCGGGCATGGCCGTACCCGCACTCACCCCGGGGAAGAAGCTGTAGGTTCCACTATACAGACTCAAACCGTCAGAGCTGACCGCCAAGTGAGCGCTGCCGCCAGTGCCTGTAACCGCAAGTATGCTGCTGAGGGTCAGCACCCCGCTGTCTTCGTCTATGGAGCAAACCAGAAGATTGCTGCTGCCGTAGGTGCCAACGTACAGATATTTACCGTCAGAGCTGACCGCAAGGTCGCGCAGCATGATGCCGCTCAGCGAACCGGCATTGAACGATTGCACATAGGTAAGATTGCCCGATGCCGGGTCACGGCTGAAAACTGAAACAAGACCCATCGTTCCAGAGGCCACATAAACGAATCCGCCGTCCGGAGTGATGACAATGTCCTGCAACGATTCAAGGTAACGTGTTTCGCCGGGCTGGCTCCCGCTGTTGCTGTCTGCATCAATGGTTGTCTTGTTGATGACGCCCATATACGTCAGCGCCCCGGTATCCGTATTGCGCGAGAATACGCCTATGGATGATCCGGAAGCATTGGCTACGTAAACATTTTTTCCATCGGATGAGATGATGAGCCCGCTGGGATTGTAAACAGCCGGTGTGCCGCTGCCCCCCGTGTAGACACCCACATAGGTCAAGGTGCCATCGGCCTTGACGCTGAATGTTGTGAGATCAGACTGCCCGGTGGTGCCGTGTATGGCTGTGGTGCCGTTAACTGCGTAGAGGGATTTGCCGTCGGCGGAAAGAGCAATGGAGGAAACCGCAGCGTCAAGGCCATTCACACCGCTTACACCTTGTGAAGCCACAATGCCCACGGCCGTAAGAAGGCCAGTATCAGCATTACGTGTGAAGAGGGTGATGGAGTAGGCCGAGGCAGAGCCATTGGCGGCGTATCCGGCCACATAAAGTCTGCCGCCGTCCGCCGACATGGTCATAGTCGATATCTGGTTCAGACCGTTGACTTCAATGGTTGCGGTTGCGGGATTATCGCTGACGCCCTGGGTAAAGGTCTGCAACAGGCTCAGCTTGCCTGTCTGCACATCGCGGGCGTAAACCATAAGTGAACTCGAACCATTGTTATTACTGTCACTGTTACCGCTGACGATCACCGTCTTGCCGTCTTCAGAAACAATAATATCGGTCACATATCCGTTATAGCCTTGCAGCGTGCCGTCACTGTAATAATAACCACTGTCGGGGTCGTTATTGCCCGCGTCCAGCTCAGGCGGCAGATTTATGGCCACATTGACTGTGGACGCGATGGAAAGGTCTGCGCTGTCAGCGCCGCCGCCTGCCGTTCCTCCATTATCCTTGATGTGGGTAATGGTGAAGGTTCGCGTGCCGGAAGCAGCGTCAGCGCTGGTAGTGCCGTAAACGATGCCGTCCACCAGGGCGGCCACTGCCTTGACGCTCATCCCGCTGGCGTGGCCTATGGTCAGCGTTCCAGTACCGCCAGAAACGGTATAACTGTAGGTGTAGCCGCTTGCGGTTGTGCCGCTCGCATTGCTGCCCAGGCTGATGGTTACTCCGTCCACCTTGATATATTCACCCGCAGCGCTTCCAGAGATACCGCTGACAGACATATGCAGTTCAGCAATGCCCTGCCCGGTTTCGCCTGCATCTACAGAAGTTTTGGTAAAGACCTGCACTTCTCCGCCCACGGTAGTGTAGGTACCGTTGTTCTTGGGAGTTGTTGTCAGTTCAGGAGCGGTATTGGTGCCAAGCAAAAGCGTAATGCTCAAAGGAGTGCTGGATTTTTCTCCATCGCTGGCTATCAGAGTCAGCGACACGGCATTTTCAGATGCAGAAGCGCTTTGATTGCGATAACGGCACTGCTGCAAAATAGCGTTGGCATCGGCCTTTGTGACCTCACCGACGAACGTCAGGGTCAGCACGCCGCCACTGCTGCTGAAGGTGGCGACCTTTTCGCCGTTTTTCATAATGTCGCTGCCATTGAGCGTATAGCCGCCGCCCTCCTTAAATGAAAAGACGTCGTCGTTGCTGGCAGTGCCTTCCCGCTGAACAGTCACGCTTGCGCCGTCATACTTGCCTGTGCCATTGTTCAGCAGGTCAAGATTAGCGTCGGAAAGCGTTATTCCATCGGCAAAGGAAATGTCTTCGCCATACAGGCCCATGCGCGTGGCGCTCAACAGGGCTATACCCTGCCCGCCCACCAAAATATCACCGTCACCCGAAAGGCTCAGAGAGCTGGCTCCGTCAAGGCCGGTTATTGTGCGCGTAAGCGTCAGCGCACCGCCCGTATCCACGGAATAAATCCGCAGTGTTCCGTCTGAAAATCCTGCATAAAACGTTTTGCCATCTTCGCTTACCTGCATGCTTGCCAGATCAGGCATGGACGCTTCACTGAGAAGCGTCAGGCGGCCCTCGGCAAAGGAATACACAAAAACCTTGCTGTCGCCGTCAGAAATGTACCCTGCAAAGAGAGTGGAGCCGTCAGCCGAGGCTTCAAACTTGAAGTCGGGCGACCAGTTCCACATATCAATGGCCACGCTGTCCACAATGCCCAGCGTACCGTCAGTAGCGCGCTTGTACACGGTGATTGTAGATTCAAAACCACCGGCTGCGACAAAAACATAGCCTCCCCTGGAATACACGGAAGTCACGTTGGTATTGTCGTCCAGATACTGAATCGCAATCAGGGCGCTGGCGTCATCCACCTTGAAGATGTACAGACCTTCATATGAAGTGGTTACATAGACCTGAGCGCCATCATCGGACACCACAAGCTTCAAGCCCTGAGTCGAAGCTTCGTATCCGTCCGGATTCCACTCCGGCGTTTTAAGAATGCTGACGTCCACACTCTGCGCATCGCCAAGTTTTCCATCTGCCCCGATTTTCAGCACCACAATCTTGTCGCCGCTCATGACATAAAGCGCTGATGCAGTGTCATTGACGGCCATGTCAGTGAATCCATCAAGGTCCGGCACACCAGCCAGACTCTGTATTTCCTTGAGCTTACCGTTGTCACCCACTTCAAACACGCACAAATTGCCATTGCTGTCAGCCGCGTAGGCGTATTTGCCGTCGGCTGACCAGGCCACCTCGCGCACATCACTGAGTCCGGTTCCGTAGATGATCTGGGCCAGATCAAGGCTGCCCTTGTCCACCACATCGGGAGGCATGTTAAATTCACTGGCAACGGTAACTTTGGCCGTGATATCCAGACGGGTAACGTCCTCTGCGCCGCCAGTGGCAGAATCGCCGATGTCGGACAGGCTGGTCAGGGTCACGCCGATGACGCCGCTCTGTATTTTCGTACCGTCCAGAGCGCGATAGGCCATGCTGTCGATAAGGTTTTGCACGGCGGCCAGATCATCACCTTTCTCGTAAAGATCAATGGTTATGATCGCCTTGCCGCCCTGAATGGCAACGCTGTAGCCGTAGTCCCCTATCTGTGTGAAATCCTTTGCAGTCAGGGACACGACCTGCCCGTTAATGCCCAGGGAATGCTCCGCGCCGTAGGTGTCTACGGTGACCACAAGCTTGCTCAGGCTCTGGTCTGAGGTATCTTTTGTAATGCTGACGTTTGCGAACAGATCAACGTCGTTACCTGTGGGTGTGCCGCCCGCATTGATGGGGTAACTGCCGCCCACTGCATCCGCGCTGAGGCTGGGGTCGGTGGGACTGCTGATTCTGATTTTGACAGTATGGCTCGCTTCAAGGCCGTCCGGCTCCGTCACCTTTATGGTTACTGTATACAGGCCGGACGCGGTGGGCGTGCCGGAAATGACGCGAGTATCGGCATTGAAGCTCAGGCCGTCTGGCAGCCCGCTTACGCTCCAGGCAAGCTTGTCATTATCGGCATCGGTGAACAGGTCTGCAGGCAAACGCACGCTGTAGGCTGTGTCCACATCGCCGCTGCCGACCGTGTAGGCAGCATTGCCGAGCACTGGCGCGCTGTTGGGGCCTTCATACATGACGGCGAATTTGCCAGAAGCGGATTTACCGGGCGCATCCGTCACGGTGACAGTAAAATCAGTACGGGCAAGGGTTGTACTGCCCTTGTAAGTGATCTGGTGCAGAACCTGATTGGCAACCTCGCCCGCTACACTGCCAGCAAAGGCCAGGATGAGTTTTCCGTCAGTGACGGTAAATGTGGCTACTTCCACATTGTTATACAAAATTTTTCCGCCATTGAGCTTCAGCGATGTGCTGTCCGTAAAGCCGAAATCATCCGCAGTATTGGCCCCGGCGCTACGTTCAATGGTTACTGTGGTTCCGGCGTAGTTTCCGGCAGTGTCGTAATCCGGGTCGGATATGGTAATACCGCTGCCGATGACCACTTCCGAACCATCGAATGCAATCACGGGCATGGCGCTGGCGATCTGGAGCCCTGAGCTAATATTGTATGTGCCGCCGTAGATATTTTTTCCGTCAGGGCTGACCACTATGTGCCCTGCCTGACCACTAAGAGCCAGCGTACTGGAAAGATTCAATTTACCGGTATTGGGATTGATGGAGTAAAGTTGAATGCTGCTTGCCCCATAGCCGCCAACATACAAGGTCGAATTGTCGGCAGATACAACCAGTTCGCGCACAAAGGTAAACCCTGTCACCACAAAGGATTCCACAAAGTGCAGCGCGCCTGTATCCGCATCACGGCTGAAAACAGATATTTTGTTGCCGCCGTTTACCGCCGCGCTTACATAGACAAAATTTCCGTCTGGTGTGATGACTATGTCCTGCAAGGTGGAAAGAGAACCGCTCACCCACGCGGAGCCATCGCTGTCTGCATTGATATACGCTTCATTGACAGTTACTATGTAAGTCAAATCACCAGTAGCGGAGTTGCGTGCAAATATGCCAATGCAGTTTCCAGAAGCATTCGACACATACGCATAGTTTCCATCAGAAGACAGGACAATATTGCTGGGATTATATATACCCGAGGCCGCATTGCCTCCAGAGTGCATACTTACATAATCTAAATACCCATCTGCGGCATCAACGGAAAAAACTGCAATAGCGCTTTGGCTGGCGCTGTTATGGTTCATAAGCAGGCCATTGGCTGTATAGAGGAATTTGCCGTCGTCAGAGAGCACCAGCTCGCTAATGACCTTTCCAAGGCCGTCTACACCGTCTACCCCCTGCTGTGCCTGTACTCCCTTGAAAACAAATTCACCTGTTGCTGTGTCACGGCTGAAGAGAAGAATAGCCGCCGAAGTGGACGGGTAGTTGACAGCTCCCCAGCTGCCGTCCTGAACTTCGCACGCAGCCACATACAGGGTTTTGCCATCCTGTGAAATGACCGAACTTGTGAATGACGTCAGACCGTCCACATTCAATCCTGACGCACCCAGCGAAAACGTTTGCACAAGCGTCAGTTCGCCAGTGGCAGCATCGCGCGCAAAAACATACAAAGTGCCACTGCCACCGCCATTTCCACCGCTTGTGCCGCAGACAACCACGGTTTTGCCGTCAGCAGAAATATCGATTTCGTTCACATAATCGTTGAAGCCCGCAAGCTTGCCGTCGTTGTAAAAAACCGCAGAATCTGTGTTTCCGCTGTCGATATCCAGCACGGGCGCGCTGTTGACAGCCAGGGTAAGGGTGGAAGCTACATCAAGAACCTTACTGTCCTGTCCGCTGTTGTCAGTGCCGCCAGTATCCTTGATGTGTGTGACAGTAAAGGTTCGCGTTCCCGCAACCCCGTCACTGCCCGAGTAGCCGTACTTCAAGCCGTTAACCAGCGCAGCCAGGCCCGAGGCGCTCATGCCTGAAGCCTGCGTGATGGATAGGGTGCCTACCCCGCCGGAAATCGTATAGGTGTAAACGTAACCGCCGCTGGTGGTTCCACTGGCATTGGCGTTCAGCGCAATGGTGCTGCCGTCCAGCTTGATATATTCACCAGCAGCCACTCCGGAAAGGCCGCTTATGGAGAACTGTAACTCCGCAAGCGTTTGCCCGGCCTCGCCAGCATTGACCGCAGTGTTGGTGAAAAGGTTTACCTCAACGCCAGACGATGTGTATGAACCTTGCGACACAGGGTTTGTCGTCAGTTCTGGGGCGGTATTGACGCCGAGCCTTAAGGCCACTGTAATGGCCTCGCTGTCTGCCTTGCCGTCGTTGGCCACAATTTTCAGGATCACGGCAGTGCCACCTTCAGCCACCGTATTGTTGCTGTAGCGCCACTGGTGCAGAATGGCATTGGCCTGCCCTTTGGTGACTCCGTCGGCAAAGGCTACGGTCAATTTTCCGCCAGCATTGGTTACAGTGGCGAGCGTTTTGCCTTCACTGTCCTGCACGGTAGTGCCGTTGAGCGTATAGCCGTTGCTGCTGGCAAACGCGAAAATGTCTTCAGGATTGGCTCCGCCCGCGCGCTCAACGGTGATTTTTGCCCCACCATAGTTACCCAACCCGCTGTTCAGAACATCATAGTTGGCGTCTGAAATGGTGAGCCCGTCGGCAAAAGAAATCTCACTGCCGTACAAACCTGTCTTGTGCGCAACCAGCAAGGCTATGTTTTTTCCGCCCACCAGCACATTGCCGTCACTATCAAGGCTCAGGGCAGCCGCACCCTCCAGGCCTGCAGCCTGCCCAGTCAAAGAAAGACTGCCGCTGGCATCCACCGTGTAAATATGCACTGAGCCGGAGGATGTGCTTATATAGACGCGATTTCCATCACTGCTGATTTCCATATCAGTGATGCCCGTGGCGCTTGTTTCGCCAAGCTTGGTCAACTGGCCGCTGCTGAAAGCATATGTGACTATTTTATCGCCATAGGCCACAAAAACCTTTGTTCCGTCGGCCGAAGCCCGCATGGCAGTTGCAACCCCAGAAACACCTGTGCTTAGTTGACTGATAAGGCTCAACTCACCTGTGGCGAGGTTGCGGGAATAGACCCACATGCTGCCAGAGCCTGTGGCGAACAGGTACTCCCCGGATGTTGTCACTGTTGTTTGCCGCCCTACGCCACCTTCGTCGAAATGTCCGCCGTCATAAGTAAGCAGCCCACTATCATCGACATTGTATACATACATGCCGTTATACTGGCTGTTCTGATAAACCTGCTTTCCATCGTGCGACACGTGGATTTCATAGGCTTGAGCCTGAAGATTTATTGTCTGCTTGTATTCCAACGTACCGTCGGAGCGAACGTCCAGCACCACAAGCTTGCCGCCATTGACCGCATAAAGTGTTGACCGGGCTTCGTTGAGAGCCAGACCACTCGCGCTGCCAAGATCGGCCACTCCGCTGAGTGACTGAATTTCAGTCAGTTGCCCCCCCGAACCCACACTGAAGACCGAAATGTGACCGGAACTGTCAGCCGCGTAGGCGTATTTTCCGTTAGAGGAATAGGCTACGTCCACCGCGCTGCCGAGGTCGGTTCCATACACGGTTTCTGAAAGGGTAAGCTCATCCTTGTTGCTCAGGTCAGGAGCAATATTGAAACTGCTGTTCACGGCGATGGCAGAGGAAATATTCAGTTCAGCAGTGTCGCCGCCAAAATCGGACAAGCTGGTCAGGGTCACATTGATAGAACCGCCCGCCACCTTGGAGCCGTCAACGACCCTGTAAGAAATACCGTCGATCAGGCTGGCTACGGCCGCAGGCGAGTAATTGAGCCCATTATCCAGATAGATTGTGATATTGGTTTTACCGCCCGTAACTTCCACCGAATAGGTGTACTCGTTGCTGGTGGAGCCAAAGCCTGACGTGGGTGTCAGGGCGATGACTGTGCCGTCAATGACCAGGGCATGGCCGTCGCCGTAGGTATCCACAGTGATTACAAGCGTTGAAAGATCTTCGTTATTGCTGTCAGGGATGACCGACACGCCGCTGAAAAGATCGACATCAGCGGCAGCTGTGCCGTGTTCATCAATACTGACTGCGGGATCATTGCCCGTAGCCGAAACACCCGGCGCGTCGGCGCTGTTTGCGGCCTGAGCAACCGGTTCCGCCTGCGCAGCCACCTCGGCAGCTGTGGACACGGCTGCTCCGTCAAACATCATTCGCGGTTCCAGGGCCAGCGCCAAACCAGAACTGGTGGAAAGTGCGGATTTTTTCATATTGTTGCTCCTGTTACGGATTATTTCAGTATACGGCTTGAGGATGATTCCGGTGCTGCGCTGCGCCGCTGTATCTTCAATGGCGCGCGTCAATTGCTATTCCACCAGCCGCGCAAAACTGCTTTTGTTTTCAAGGCTGGCGGCAATCTTTTCCAGCCTTTCCCTGATATAGCCCTCGCCGGAAGCGAATGAATCGGCGTTCACAAACCCCACATCGCCGGAGCTGCTTTCGCAGTACAGCAGGCCGGGATACCCGTGCTTGCCAAAAATGGCGCGGCCATAATCTTCAGGGTCGCCCGGGCGGACGCCAATGAAGTAAAAAAGAATGTCTTTCTGGCGAAAGCTCTGACAAAGACTTTTGAAGCGCTTTGCCACAGGGCCATAAACCTTGGCTTCTGTATTGCCCTCATCTGTAGGGTCGCCTGTAGAGGTATCGTCGGGGTCGGTTGAACCGCTCTGACTTGAACTCTCGCTGGCAGAACTTTGCCCCACGTAGAAATTATAGGCGTCGGAATCGAACCAGTTGCCCATCGTATTGGCCAGCATGACAATGGCCTTGATGTTTGTGTTGGTTTTGCTGCTGAAATCCAGAGGATGTTCCAGATCACCCCAGCCGCCTGATCCTCTAAAGGCAGGTGAAAGCGCCATGGCGCCCCAGCCCATTGCGATGGCGTAGTTGACGTTGAACTGGCTTTTCATTTCGCCAAGGCGCGTGATGATAGCGTTCATATCATTGGTCAAAGGCAACAGCGGCGCGGCAGGGCAGCCCTTGTCCGCCACAATGTAGCGGGTGTCGGATGTGCCGGTGGCCTCACCGAAGTCAGGATTGGGGCCTGTCCATTGAATATAGGGCATCTGCGGCGCGTTGATGGGCAGATCATGCCTATAGTGTACCTTGAACGAAGCGGCGGGCGGTTTTGTCCAGAAATAGTTGTCGCCGATATTCAGGCCACGGTAGACAGCCAGCAGTTCTTTTTGCAGGTCAGGCATACGGCGGCTGGCGAGGTTGCTTATGCCGTAGCTGTTGCGCATAAACAGGGAGGTCAGCTCCACGGGCTTGAGCGCAGCTGATTCAGCCCATTCACGTATGCGGTTGGTGTTTTTACGGTCATAGACGTTGACGGTCTGGCTGTAAGGCACAAGGGCCATCCAGCGGTCAGGCCTGTCTTCAATAAGCTTTGAGGCAAATTCTTTGCTCAGGCGGCGCAGCACAGCCAGTTCGCCCGCGTCTTCTGCGGAAGTATTTGGCAGAACCAATGCTATTTCCAAAGGATTATACACTGCCACTGCGGCCGAAGACACTTCAACGGGAGTAGTCTGCCCCCCCATTGCCACCGGCTTTGCCTTAAACACGGCGGTGACCCTGAAACCGTCGTATTCTTCCCAGGTCATCGGGGTGACGCTGATTTCCATATCCTTGCCGAGCTGGCTGGAATCCATACCCAGATTGGCCTTGATGTACCGCTCTGCCATCTCATTCACATTTGTTGTGGGATCCTTGGCATAAGCCTGGGCAACGGCCATAGCCGCGGCATCGGTAGCGTGCTTGAGTTGCGCGCTGTCTGAGGTCATGCGCGTGCTGTCTACCGCAAAGGCCACCACGGCAATGCAAGCGCCAAGAAAGCCCACGGCGGTAACGGCTCCGGCCCCGGCCTGCGAGCGCGAAACACCACGGTTTTCTGATTTTCCGCCGCACAGCAGCCGCTGCAAGAATGTGGTAAACGTGACACGCTTCATTTTCTTATTCCTCACTACCGGCTATCCGGTTTTCCTCTTGCAGGCTCTCATCCAGTTCGATCTTCTGGCTCCTGGCCCGGTACAGGCTTTCCACCTGCAGATAGTCCGGCCACTGGATGCCGCCGTAACTGAACATCTTCGACGTATCGCGGCAGGCCTTCACCACCACAAACGATATGGAGGATTCTCCATCAGACTTGTCCTTTTCGTCATCCGGCAGATCTTCGGGCAGATCCGCCGTATAGTAACGCCCGTCGGACGACGGCTCGCACAATCCCTCAGATCCGCCCCTCTCCAGCAGCCAGTTGATGCGCCCTGACAGGTAGACGTTCATGATAAGAATGTCCTGATCTTCGGTATGGCCCTGCATGACGATTTCGGTAAGCGCGTCCAGCCCGTCCTTGGTCAGGGTGTTCTGGGCCGAAATGTTGAGGGCCAGGCTGCTGGCCGTTTCTTCAAGGCGCGTGCGCTCTATGGCCGTTCTGAACATGTCTGCGGCAATCAATCCGGCAAACACAAGAATGGGAATCAGAAGCGCAACCTCAACCGCAAGAGAGCCTCGTTCTTTACGTGGACGCGACACGGGTCATTGGTCCTTTGTTTCGGGCAAATAGCCGAGAACCTGTTCAAAACGATATTCAAATTCATTTTCAGCATAAGCCATCAGCCTGGGCAACGGGGTAAGAAAGGGCTTGCGAATGTCTACCGTCACTTTCCAGGCCGGAAACTTTGTGCCCGTACCGCTGTTTTCATTGGTGCTGTCGGCATCTTCCTCTTCCCCGGTGCTGGTCAGGGAACTGAGGGATGTATAGCGGCGCACATCCACGTTGGTGATGTTGTCTTGTGTCAGATATCCGTGCGACGATTTTACAATTCCCTTGCGCACCACACTTTCAAACGTATCTTCCGTGAGTGTTTCCTCAAGACGCGCCTGCTGCACGGCACTTTGCAGGGCCACATCGCCCATATCTATGGTCAGCACCACATTGACGAATTCAAAGGCTATCATGGCCAGGATGATAAGAGAGGGAAAGGCAAAGGCCGCTTCAACCGATATGACGCCCCGCTGTGAATGCCTGTGCATGTTTTACTCCTTTCCCTGTGAATGCCTGCGTGCGCAAAGCTTACGGCAAATCGTTTTCATCAAGGGCAACACGGCGTACCGGGGTCTGAGTAGCCGGGCCGTCGTAGCTCGACACTTCGCGGCTTTCACGTATTTCGCCGATTATGGGTTCGCTGGGCGCGTCTGTCGGAGGTTGAATTTCCACCAATTTGTTGGCTGCCAGCATCATTTCCATAGGCATTGAAGTTGCGCCCTTGTTGATGCGCTGTTGCATCTGGCCAAAGGAGGTCATGAAACCCTCTGCCTGGCTGGGACGCATCAGGGCAAGCAATTCGTCGCGCGCCCGTTCTTTCTGTTTGCGCATGTACATTGTGAAGGCCAGGTTAAGCTTGATGCTGGTGCTGTCTGAAAGGCTTTTTGCCCTGTTGAACAGCATTTCAGCCTTTTCCATATCGCCGCTGGCCACATAGGAGAGTGCCAGATTGTTGATTATACGCGCGTCTGCCGGAGCGCCCTCACTGGCTTTTTCCAGCATTACCTGCGCCTCTTTGTGTTCGCCCCCTGCGTCCAGCAAAACGCCAAGGGCATTCATGGCCGCCACATCCTTGGGCGAAAGCGCAAGAGCCTTGCGCAGATTCTGCTCGGCCGGACCTGCCTGCCCCAGGCTCATGTAAGCACGGCCAAGCCCGGTATGCAGAACGGCCCTGTCGGCGTCGCTCACTCCCCTGCTCTTGGCTTCAATGGCGCTTTGCGCATTTACAAAGAGGTTCAGAGTCTCACGGGGTGGCTGCACCAGCGAGGCCACGCTGGCATATTCAAGCTTTTCCAGAGGGCTGAGCTTTCCCCTTTCATCAAGGCGGGAATAAATGCTCAACGCTCCTTCAAACCGGCCCTGCTCCCGCAGCAAACGCGCCAGCCGCAACCCCTTGGCGGGCGCGATCTCCTGATCGCCCTTGGCCGAGGCCTGTGCCTTGGGGGCAAAGGTTCTTTCACTCAGGCTGGCCTGTCCGCCTTTGCCGGACGTTGCGCAACCGGACAGGGCAAAGCAGCCAATAAGCAACAAGAAAGCAACGGCTTCACGACGCATATTCATCACATCAGACTCCTTATCACGCGCATGAGGGGCGGAGTGGCAACCAGCGCCACCACCGGGGGCAAAATCAATGTCATCAGGGGAATGCTCAGCCTCGCGGGCAGCTTGCCCGCCTTTTCCTCAAGGCTGAGAATGAGGGTATTGCGGCTTTCTTCAGCAATATTGCGCAAGGCCTGCGCCAAGGGCGTTCCGTAGCGCTCGGCCTGAATGAGTGTGGACACCATACTCTCCACTGTGGGAACGCGCGTACGTTCGGCAAGGTGGCGCAGGGCGTTGCTGCGGTCGGGCAGCAATTGCAGTTCGGCGCTGGTGAAAGCAAGCTCGTCCGCCAGTTCCGGGGCACTCAGTTCGAGGTCACGCGCTACCACCTTGAGTATGCGGGGAAACGGCAAACCCGCCTCGGCGCAGATAACCATAAGGTCCAAGGCGTCAGGCATGCTGCGCATGATGGCATTGAAACGCCGGGCCACCTGCGCCTTGAGCACAAGCTCCGGCAAAAAAACACCCATAAAATAGGCACCAAGCACCAGAGCCACTGTACTCAGGCTGAAACCTTTCTGATCGCCAGAAAAAAGCACGGCCAGCACAAGCACCACGCCCAGAACCGTCTTCACCAGCATGAACAGGCCCAGAGCTTCCTTTTGCCGCCAACTGGCCTGAACCAGCAGTATTTCGAGTTTTTCCCGGCCCTTTCCCTTACCAGCCAAGACCTCACCCCACCCTGCCAGACGCACCAGCCATCCGGGAAGGCTGGTCTGCCCCAGGCCGGGAGCTACGCCAGGCACCGGAGCTGCGTTGTCGGCATCCACATGCTTTTTCAGGCGGTCCACGAGAGGATTGCGCTGTTGCTGGCGACGCAGCACCGCCAGGCAAAAAATACAATTGGCAGCCAGAATTATAACCAGAGTCAGTATCATATACGCACCTACTGTATGCGCCTGACCATAAGCCAGGTTATGCCCAGGCCGGACAGCACGCTTGCCGCCGAATAGCACAGCACCTTGATGCCTGAGGGATCGCTGAACAGAAAATGAAAATCCTGCGGCGCGCTCATATACATATATGCCAGCACGCCGGGAACAAGCATGGCAACGATCTTGATGGAAGCGCGGGCTTCGGACGTTTTGGCCTGTACCTTGAGTGCCAGTTCCGCTCTCGAACGTAAGGTCGAAGCCAGCCGTTCGAGTGTTTCCGCAAGGCGGCCCCCCGACTCCTGGCTGATCATGAGAATGACCGCAAAAAAGCGGTATTCCCGCAGCGGAACCCGGCGGGCGGATTCCTGCAGCACCTGCCGCAAGGGCACGCCCAGCTTGAGCCATTGATCCAGAGCTTGCAGTTCCGTCGACAGGGGGCCGCGCAGTTCTTCAGCGGCAATGACAAAGGAACTTTGCACGGGCACACCGGAACGGCAGATACGTGCTATGGAATCAATAACTTCTGGCAGGGCGCGCCCCAGAGCGGCGATGTGGACACTCATGGCTCTTTGATAGACCACAAGGCAAACCGCCACAAAAACAACCACCCCGCCAACCAGCGTCACAAGCAACGGGGCGGGAGTCATGCGGCCCACAACAGCGCCAAAGACCAGAGAAAGAACAGCCGTAACCAGCAGGCGCAAGCGCAAGGTTGCCGACCAGCCCAAGCTGTTGATGTTCTTCAATGTGCCGTAGTACAAACGCCCCAAGGCAGGAAAACGGGAAGAAGAGCCTTCGGCTTCTATAGAGATGGATTCATCGCTTTTTTCTTCCATCGCCGGGCATTCCCGCGCAATCTGCTGCTCAAGGCGCTGCATTCTTTCAGCAATGGCCTCTTCGCGCAGTTTCTTTCGGCTGAAGGCGCGCACGGTGTACACGCCTACAAAGACCAGAAAAAATATCAGCAGGGTAAGCAGATTCAGCATGCTATGCCTCAAAGAGATGGCTTTTTTCCGTATAGAATCTGGGGCGCAGCCCGCTACCTAAAAACTCCCCGATGACATTGCCGGATGTTCCGATGGAATGGGTGCGAAAGCTGAACAGCTCCTGCGTCTGTATGACTTCCTCTTCCATGCCGCATATCTCGACAATGGAAACAACCCTGCGCGCACCATCACGCATGCGCTCGATCTGCACTATAAGATCAACTGCGCCCGCAAGCTGTCGGCGAATAGCGGGCAGGGGCAACTGCATGTTGGCCATCAGCACCATATTTTCAAGGCGCATAACGGCGTCCCGGGGCGTGTTGGCGTGCACGGTGCACAGGGAACCATCATGCCCCGTGTTCATAGCTTGCAGCATGTCAAAGCATTCGCCACCGCGCACTTCGCCCAGTATGATGCGGTCAGGCCGCATGCGCAGAGCGTTGCGCATCAGGTCGCGCTGATTTATCTGTCCGCCGCCTTCAATGCTTTCAGGCCGCGTTTCAAGGCGCACCACATGCTCCTGCTGCAATTGCAGTTCCGCCGCGTCTTCGATGGTGATGACGCGGTCGCTGGGGCTGATCTTGAATGAAAGGGCGTTGAGCAGGGTTGTTTTACCAGCGCCAGTACCGCCCGAAACGATGATGTTCAGCTTGGCTTCCATTGCCCGCCTGAGCAGTTCCACCATTTCGTGCGACAAGGCTCCCCCGTCTGCCAGAGCTTCAAGGGTGAGCTTGCGCCGCGAAAATTTACGTATGGAAATGGTGGTTCCGTCCAGGGCCAGGGGATGGGTGATGACGTTGACGCGGCTGCCGTCCTGAAGGCGGGCGTCCACCATCGGATTAGCTTCGTCTATGCGCCGCCCCACCCTGGCCGCAATGCGCTGGGCCGTGTTGAACACGTGCTCTTCATCAATAAAAGTCACAGACGAAAGCTCCAGCTTGCCAAAGCGTTCTACAAAAATCTGGCCGCAGCCGTTGACCAGAATATCGTTGACCGTATCGTCGGCCAGCAGGGGCTCGATGGGGCCAACACCAAGCATTTCGTCAAGCATCTGGCCTGCGACGCTTTCCTCTTCCTGTCCTGTCAGTTGCAAACGGTTTGCATCGCAGATGCTTCTGATCAGCGACGAAATCTGCGTTTTCAGGTTTTCCCGGCTGGTGGTGGCCGCCTTGATGGGGTCAATCTGGCTGAAAACCTCGTCATGGATCATGCGCCGCAGCTTAGCCCCGGCAGAATCAGCCTGTGCCTGCGCCTTGGAAACGCTTTTTACCTGTGCCTCAGTGTTGCGCTGCGCAGGTGAGCCGCTGGTGCTGACAGTTCCCTTCATGACTGGCGCATTGGCAAGCACAGGGCATACGCCGGGCTTGGCGCGCACAGAAGACAAAGCGCTTTTTTCCGTATCGGCAACAGGCCTGTGGGCAGGGGCAAATGCCGCGTTGGGTGCAGCTTCGATATGTTTGGCAGCAGGAGCGGAAACGGCTTTTCTTGGCAACATGGCACTATCCCCCTTTCTGGTTAGCGGTTAAGCAAGCGACGGAAAAAGCCGGGCCGGGGAGCCGCCAGTGGCACGGGCCATCCCAGAATGCCGCAGGCCAGTTTTTCCACAGCGCTTTTGAAAACAGCCAGAGACGCCAGGTTGAGGCTGCCCTGCAACAGGGTCTTATCCAGCGCATTCCCCATATAAGGAATTTCAACATCTACCTTGCGCTTCAAAAAATCTTCAAACTGCGAGCGGCTTATGGCCGGGGCGTCGCCGTGCCGGGCGGCGTTGGCAACCAGAAAAAGTCTTTGCCCTCTGCTTTCATCACCAAAATCGGAAAGCAGGATGTGCGCCGCCCTTGCGTTCTGCAGCGTGTAGTCGACCAGGACAACGCGAATGTCGGCATTTTCAAGAATTTCATCGCTGCCTGATGGCCTGTGTGAAGGAATGTCCCATACAGACATGGAAAAAAGCTGGCACAATGCGCCGCCCAGTTGCAGCACCAGCTCCGGGTCCACGTGACTTTCAGGACCGGGACGCTGGGCCAGCAGATGCAGGCGCTGCCCCTTGCCCACCTCAACCTCCTGCGAAAGCAGGGTGCGCTGGATAAGACGAAGGTCCACTTCCGGCGCGCTGAGAATACCCTCCAGACCACTATTGGCTTCAAGCCCCAAAGAAAGAGCCAGGTTACTGCCCCTGCGGTCATAGTCCACAAGCACCGTGGGTATCTTGCAGGCATGGGCCAGGTGTTGCCCCAAAGCCGTCACAACTGTACTCGCCCCTACCCCGCCCACAGCGCCAATCAGGGCGACTGTCTGGCCAAGGCGCACGCTTTCGGCCTGCGGCTGGCCAAGCCATGCATCTTCATCAGCCCGTGAGAGAATTTCCGACACCTGCCCCATGCTTGAAGGCGTAAGCAGATAGTCAAAAATTCCGGCCTGAAGCAGCTTGCGGTACAAATTCACATCCTGCCGACTGCCCATAGCCACCAGACGGCATCCGGGCCCTGCCACAGCAGCCAGATCGTTCAGAGCAGGAACAGGATGGGCAGTCCCGTCAATGTTCACGAATATGGCCGCCGGGGGCGTGGACTCGCCGCACCATTCCGTAGCCTCGTGGGGACCGCCAGCCTTGATGATGCTCAGCGCCCTGCCGAGCCGATTGAAAGTATCGGTAAAACTGTCCACGTCAGCGGGCTGGCAAAAAACCGCCACGCTGTTGCTGTTCATGCCTTCCGAACTCAGAGATGCGCTATCGCTCACTGTAACTACTTATCCCCGCTAAAATTTATGTCGACAAGTTCCCTCGTTTCTCCCTTCTGGTAACGCTCGATAGCCGCTGCCGAAACATTGCCCTCTGCCGGGTCAAGGCTTCTGGGCCGCAGGATGTCACGCGGATCGCTCATCATGAGGGCACGGTTGGCTGCATTGGCCTTGCCCAGTGTGCCCACGGCATAATAGGGGCTGACCGTCCAGAGGTCCGGCTTGGCGATGGTGGTGTCCTGCGCGTGTACGACCAGGGCTTCGGAAACAATTTCAATATCCCAACCCTGTTGCTGATTGGCCAGATCCTGTGCGGCCAACGAGGTTGCGCCACCTGCCACATCATAAGAGCCGAGCTGGGGATTCATTGCCCCGGCACTGGTCAAAGCCTGGGCCAGACGTGGAGCCATTATTTTTCCGGCGGGGCTCAGGGGCACTATGGTAAGAATCTGCCGCCGCAATGGTCCCTGCTCTGTAAGGAGGGCATTGGCCTCTTCAATGGATTGAGCCGTAAAGCCGTTTCCGTCAGGAGCAACCCTGAGGTAGACCCCCTTGGACTGCACCCCTACCGTGGTCGTATCGGAGCTTTCATCATGAAAGTTGGTGGCGCGGGCCTTGTGCACCACACGGTCCAGAGCGCACCCGGAATACAGGGCGCACGCAAGTATCAGACCGCTGGCGCAAATAATCCTGTGTATGTAACTTGGCTTTTGCATTACGTTTTCCACTGCTGGATTTTAGTAGAGGTAGCCCACGGCGGCGCGCTTGGGCTGAAAAGCGTCCACAGCGCTCATTCCCTTGCCCGGCGTTTGCAGAATGCCGGAGGCCACAGGATCCACAACATTGGCGGTCACAATAATGACCAGCTCTGTGTCTTTGACTTCTGTCTGTTCGTACTCAAACAGGCGTCCGAGCAACGGAATACTGCGCAAGCCAGGCACTCCTGAAACCTGCTGGGAGGCGTTGGAACGCAACATGCCCGCCAGAGCGAAACTCTGGCCGCTGGCCAGTTCTACCGTGGTTTCGGCCCGGCGCACCGTAAGCGCCGGGATAGTGGAGCCGCCCTCAAGCGTCACCGAACCTTCGGCAGTCAATTCGCTTATTTCAGGCGCGATATGCAGGCTGATGCGATGTGGTGAAAGAACCGTGGGCGTCATCTTGAGAATAACACCGTAGGATTTGTATTCGATGCTGATGCTGTTGCCCGTTACGATAACCACGGGCACTTCACCGCCGCCAGCGAACGACGCGCTCTCGCCGGACATGGCCGTGAGGTTGGGTTCTGCCAGCAGGGTGGCAAAACCTTCTTCGGCCAGAGCTGAAATAAGCCCGCTCACCGTAAAGGTGCCAAGGTTCATTGCCCCGCCAACAACACCGCCAGATGTGGGCATGTAGCCGGAAAGACCAGCCTTGGTTCCTGCCACATTGGCTAGATTGGTTGCGTTACCGCTGCCGAAATACAAAGGCCCGTTGATGGTATTGAGTACGGCGCGCCAGTTGAAACCCATCTGGCGGGAAAGAGAGCGCGAAACTTCAACCACGCGAACCTGAATGTTTACCTGAGAGGATATTTCAACGCTGAGCTGGTTAACGACGCGAGTGTTGCTGCTCTTGGAGCTGCCGCCACCGCCGCCTCCTCCCCCACCGCCGCCACCGCCTCCGCCTGCCGATTCGCCGCTGACGCTCTTGGTGGAGTTGGCTTCAAGGTAGGTTTCCACCAGTTCGATAACACGTTTGGCGTCCAAAGCGGTTTTGACATTGCCGCGTACGATCATGAGATTGCTCAGGGTGGGTTCCAGACGCACCCTGGCTCCGGGAACAGCGCTTGAAATCTCTTCAGCCAGTTTTTTCAGATTATATTCCACAACCACATTGATGGCCGCTATAACGCCGCCAGCCTCGTCAAGGGCATAAAATGTGGTTCTGCCCACCTGCTCGCCCATCAAAAAGACGCTGTTGGGCGTGGGCATCTGGAACGTGGCTATACCCGGAGCCGCCACCAGTACCTGCGCTGCGGGCCGGGGCAGATTGAGCATGGAGCCTTCACGCACATACAGTTTAATGGTTCCGGTTTCCCTAACGGTAGTCAAAGACCGCGGCAGGCGCGTATTTTCGCCTTTAAGCTCCACAGCCGTCTTTTGCTGGTCCGAAGCCGGTTTTCCCTGTTCCGCCGCCATTCCGTGCCCGCTCATGGCAAATACCAGAATCCACGAAACGGCTACCGTGGCCACAATCCGCAAGGTTGACCAGTAAATATCCAAGCTACGCATCATTCACTCTTTGTTTCGATATATGGTTCTGAATCCGGCGTCCCGGCGCTAAAAATTCACCGCCCCAACCTTGCTGCCATGAAATGTCTGAACCCTCTTGTCTGTCTTGCCTGTAAAGACAGCCGTGGTATCGCGAAGCCGCGTAGTAGGACTGACAGCTGGCACTTGCACCACTTGCACGCCCCTTTCCTTGACCCCGCGCAGTGCTACCTGCAATGACCCGGCCTCGCGGCTCACTGCCAGATGTTCGGCATCCTTGGGGGTCACTTCAAGCGTGATGGTTTCGTAAACCACACGGCGGGCGGGCTGACCTGACTTCTTTGAGGCCTGTTCTTCCTGCACCTGAAGGGCAGGACTGATGCCGTCAGTACTGCTGTTCAGCGCCAGCACGCGCACCTGGCGCAGAATGGTCTGAGCGGCCAGAAAAGAGTGCATGCTCTGGTTATTGCCCTTGGAGGCAAGATCTCTGGCTTCGTCCTTTTCCACACTCAGAATCACGTCTACCCAGTCTCCGGCGCTGACCAGTCCGGCATTGCTGGTTACAGCTGAAACCGGGATGGAAACCGCGCGCATGCCCGGTGCAAGAACCGCGGCAATAAACCCGGGTTCACCCGGACGGAGCAAAACACCACCCACAAGAGGCGCGCCTTCTTCCACAACTTCGCGCACGGTGGCCCCAAAGAGAAAACTTTCATGTTGCCTGCGCTTGCTCACATCTGATTCCAGTATGAGTCCGGCCCTGTTTTCTGACGGCAGAACCTCGTTCCACTCTACGGATGCACCGTCCAAAAAATCTCCCGGCAGCAGCTTTTTGGCAGCCACAAGCGCAAAAACAGGCTTGGGTTTTGGCGCGTCCTGAACCTGAGCGCTCACTTTTGGGCTTGCCGGACTGAGCAAAGCACGGGCTACCAGGGCCGTCATGCCTGCCAGCGATATGGCAAATATCAGCAAAACCACTGATGAAGTTTTCAGCTTCATGGCTTGAACATCCTTTACTGCTATAAAAAGAACTTATGCGAATAATATTTTTGCTACGGACACTATGAACCCAAATGCGATAGCTGGTCCGTATGGAATACCGTCTTTTTCAAATTTTGATGCTGCACCGCCACATATCCGCCAACGCTGTGGAACAAGCAGTGCTGTTCTGGATACAAGATTGAAAAAAACTGTTTCTACCTGTCGCAGTAGCGACAATTGCAAAACAAATATCCCACCCATAATGGAAGTTGCGAATATGAAGAGCGCGGCCTCGTTGCCAGCCCAAAGGCACAGTACGGAGGCAAGCTTTACATCCCCGGCGCCGACCAGCCTCTTGCAAAAGAGCACATAGCCACCGCACAAAACCCCCAAGGCCCAGCCGCCCCCCACGGCTATCTGGGCTGCATTCCATATCGCCACTCCTTTGATGGCCCCCGCCCAAAGCAGTGCAGCGATCCATAAAAGAAGCACCAGCAAAATCATCCTGTTAGGGATACGACGGCAGAACAGGTCACATCCTGCCGCCATCCCCACAAACGCAACAACAAACCATGCAACAACAGGACATATGCCGATCATTGGCGTGTTCCCCGTACCCAAGCTCACATTCGGGTCAGCCCCCGCTGAACCGCTGCAGCTTTTCTGACAAGACAGCGCCTGCGGCATGAACCATTTGCTGTCCTTTGCGGAATTCGCCCCCGAATCCACTCAAGCCGCGCCTGTCTTCCAAAGTTATCTTCTGGCCAGAGCCAGACCAAAGAACTGGCAATGCTGGCTTGTGGTCCAATCCGGCCCGGCCGCCTTACAAATAATGGCAGTAATACTAGTGCTTGACCCCGGTTCCGGCATCGGTGATGTCCGTGGCAATGTCCTGAAACTTGTTCCGCAGGGCAGAAATAAAAGCTCCGTCAGAACTGAAGATATAGCCCACTGCTGCAGCCATTGCGGCAGCAAGAATGCCGTATTCAATAGCTGTCACTCCACTTTCATCCTCAAGAAAACTTTTTACGCTTTTGATGGAAAACATAGCTCCTCCATAAGTTACTACAGGTAATTTCATAGCCGTTTTTGTGGTTGCACTCGCTTAAAGACACAGGCACGGCTTCAGCATCAACAGCACTTCAGATTACTGTGCAACTTTTTCATCAATGTACTCGATAAGTAATTGGGTCATATTAATGTACCAAAACTGTCCGGCCACAGTGAGCCTGCAAGATGTACCGCCGGAAACCAGCAATCCAGCCCGCTCCCACTGCTGCAACAGCGGTTCAAGCAGAGTCCGCAGGCTTTTAGGCGCTTCAAGTTTTGCATATTTTTGCGTTGCGCAAAGGTCTTCAAGGCTGGCAAGATCAAGCACGCCCTGCTCCAGACCGCTACCAAGAGCCTTGTTCAGACGGTGCTTCTCTAAAGGGGCCATCATCATAGCTATGGGCTTGACGCCCTGCTGCACCTGCCCGAGCCACGCTTTATAGTCAGGCTGGTTGTAGGTCATATGGCCGTGCAGATTACCGCCCGCACCGGGGCCGAAGCCCAGGCAGTCAACCCCGGCCTTGGTGTAGGTATTGTACAGATTGCGTTCGCGGGGGGTGCGCCCCCAGTGACTTATGGAGAGCCTGCGGTATTGAGCGTCCTCGAAAAAGCGCGACTGAGCCGCGTACATACCGCCCTGAAATGCCGAACTGGCTGCGGGAGAAACGCTGCCGCGCTCAATGGATTTTTGCAGAAGTGAATCCTTGTGTACGCCAAGCTGATAGCAATCAAGGCCGTCCAGATTCAGGGAATGGGCAGTGCGCAGGTCGTTTTGCCACACCTCCATATCCTGGTCGGGCAAACCATAGATGAGGTCTATAACTACAGATGCCTGGTCATAGGACTGCAACCGGTTGATGGCGCGCGCCATATCCTCGCGAGAACTGCGGCGCCCCATCGCACGCCGAATGCTGGTTTCAAAGGTTTGCACGCCAAGTGAAAAGCGGTTGGCCCCATTTTCCAGCGCGGCCTCGATAAGGGCCTCGTCAAGGTCGGCCACGCTGCCCTCAACTGTGATTTCGCAGTCGTTGGCAAGAGGCAGGCGGCTTCGCACGGCGGACAGAAGACGGCCCAGATCATGTGGAGCCAAGGCTGTAGGCGTTCCACCGCCAAGATACACTGCGTGAAGGGGTGTGGCCTCCTGAATGGCCCGGCCCTGCCAGATACCCAGCTCTGCAATGAGGGCGTCCGTGTAGACTGCGCTTTGTTCCGGCTGGTATTTTTCCTGAAAAAAGCTGCAATAGAGGCAACGCATCTTGCAGAAGGGAACATGAATATAGGCCATGCGCTTGCCCGCTGACTCCCTGACAGTCAGCGCGTCTATGAGGTCAGACTGCCTTTCTCTGGCAACGGGCTTTCCTCCCATACCGGGGTGCACAGTAATCTTGGCCTCAAAGGCTTCGCGTAAGGGATCCACTCCTTCCCGGGCATAGAAGCGGTGCGGGCCTTCCATGTTCCTGCTATGTGGAACAAGAAAGCGCCCGCTCAAGGGTAGCCGATGGTGAGGGTGTCCTTGCATGGCCTCCCCTTTTGCCACGTGCATGTGGGCAGATGACATGATCTGCGCGCTTGAAGAGCGCCCACTCTGATCGGGGGGAACAGAGTGGGACGCCGTGGCATGGTGGGTAATTTTTTCAATATTTTCAGGATGTTTCATTTTAAATACCTATTATTTTTTAGGTAAAGTTCGTATAACCACATAAAATTTATTTAATCATACATAGTTTGGATAAACCGAACTTCACAGCCCCTGTCTATAAAAATAGAAATTCATTGTCAATTTCTTTTTCAATTGTCAGATACTCACATATTTTTATTAACACACTGTTATTTTTAAATAAAACTTAAACACTACTTACTAAGTTCTATATTGTTCATTAAAAACAAACTTTGTTTGGATACTGTTGAAACTTCCACCCTATTATGCTAATGTTGCAGGGAAAATGACTAGACGACGACCAAATCGTCCATCACCCGTAAAAAAGAATTATACTTTCAGGGAGATAGCGTAATGCAGAAACCAGATGTCGCTAAGCAGCCAGCTCTGACGCCTGTGCTGGAAAACTATCTGGAAGTCATTTTTCGGATTGAAGCCAAGGATGGTGCGGTGCGGGCGAGTTCTATCGCAGACATGGCCAATGTTACGCGCTCAACAGTAACTGGCGCTGTTAAACTGCTTAAAGATATGGGCTATGTGGAGTATTCGCCGTACAGCCTGATTTATCTGACAGACAAGGGTAAGGATATCGGACGTAAAATTGCCCACAGACATTTTGTCTTCGGCGCTTTTCTTGAAAAAATACTCATGCTCAACCCCGAAGATGCCGACGTAACAGCCTGTGCTCTAGAGCATGTGGTGCCTGAACATATCGTTCAACGATTGGGCGAATTTGTGCTCTTTCTTAAAAGCCGCCCGGAAATGTGGTCTGATTGGCAGGAAACGTTTAAAAGGGAAAATATTTTCAAATCCAGCCATACGGCGGCCACCATTGCTGAGACCCTTGGCGGAAAGCGCAGAGGCAGCTGATGGCAAACTGAGGCTGATGCAACGGTGATGGCTGTTCCCGAGGGTTTTTCCACGACCAGCCATGCACCTTTTTTAGCCCTGCCGCGCAGGGCGGCAAGGCATCCCCAGCTTTTCATCTGCCATAAAATATTTGCCAGATATGTCCGTTGCCTCATCCATTAAGGATCAGCCATTCCAGATACCAAGCCGTAATATCGCTCACTCATGTTACTTGGGTGTATCAACAGGAAGCCCTGTCCGAATTTTTTTGGACAGGGCTTCACTCTGATTTTATAAAAAATGACTAGCGTATGGCGTGTTGCAAAATCAGTCTGGATACGCTGAATTTACAGCGTTCAGGCAACCGCTGCTATCACTGCCCGGGATCACATTCCGGTAAAATTTATTGCCGGAGGCTACGGCGTAGAATTACATAACTTACATAACTATCAAAACTTCAAAAACATATTATAAAGTTACATAAAAAGATTTCGATGCCTTGCAGGGGTAAACAGATGACAAATACTGTCAGGAGGGTTTACCCATGCAACACGCAGAAACGTCATCCGGCGGCTTGCTGGACAAGTTTTACAGCTTCAAGGTTGGGCCGGTTCCCCTGCCCCTCTACATCTGTTTTGCCATTATCATCTTTGCGGCCTCTTACTACGGCAAATTGCCCAAAGACATGATTGGCGGATTTGCCGTCATGCTGGTTATGGGCATACTGCTTGGCGATATGGGGCTGCGCATCCCCATTCTCAAAGACATCGGCGGCCCGGCCATTCTTTCCATCTTCATCCCTTCAGTTCTTGTTTACTACAGCCTGCTTGACGGCCCTGCCAAGGAAGCCATCATACATTTTACCGCTGGCAAAAACGGCGGCGCTAACTTTCTTTATTTCTACATCGCCTGCCTGGTGACGGGCAGCATACTTGGCATGCTGCGGCAAGTGCTTATTCAGGGCTTTCTGCGCATGTTCATACCGCTCATTCTCGGCACCGTGGCCAGTTGTCTTGTCGGCACAGCCGTGGGCACCATGCTGGGACACGGCCTGTTTGAAACATTTTTTTATATAGTAGTACCCATCATTTCCGGCGGCGTGGGCGAAGGCATTTTGCCCCTTTCTGCCGGGTATGCAGAAATTCAGGGCACCGACCCCGGCAGGTTCATCGCTATGGTGGCGCCCGCCGCCATGCTTGGCAACGTTACCGCCATTATCTGCGCGGGTATCCTCAAGCGCTATGCCCTTAAAAATCCCCATCAGACGGGTAACGGCAAACTTGTGCGTGTGGGCGATGACAATCTCAATCTCACGAAAGAAGAAGAACCCATTGACGTGACCATTCTGGGCATGGGCCTGCTGACTGCCTGCTGCTTTTACCTGTTCGGCATGCTGGTCAACCTTGTTATTCCCATTCCCGCGCCCATCATCATGATTCTCTCGGCTGCCATCGCCAAGGCCACGGGCATCATGCCCAAAATTGCTGAAAAGGCTGCCTACCAGTTTTATCTGTTCGTTTCCAAAAACCTTACCTGGGCACTTCTTGTGGGCGTGGGCGTCTGCTACACGCCGTGGAAGGACGTTGTGGCGGTCATCCAGCCCAGCTACATCATCACCGTTGTCAGCACGGTGCTGGCGATGGTGGGCACAGGCTTTTTCAGCGCCAAATTCCTCAACATGTACCCCGTGGAAGCGGCTCTGGTTACCGGATGCCACAGCGGTCTCGGCGGTACGGGCGACGTTGCCATTCTCTCCGCTGCCGGACGTATGGAACTTATGCCCTTCGCCCAGATATCCACCCGCATTGGCGGCGCGGCCGTGGTAGTTATGGCCGTTATTCTCATGCGTATGTTTTACGCTGGCTAGAGACGTTTTATCTGACAAACTGCCGCGCTTGCATGGCGCTCACCCTTTCCCGCCGCCTCGAATAAAACTCGTAAACGGGGCGGCGGGAAAAAGCAGGAAAGCATATGCAGGGCTACTTTGAAATTATTACAGATTATGACCTCGCCCAGGCTGAAGGCCTGCTTGCAAAGGCGGGGCTGAGTCTGCCCGCAGGACGCACCTACGGCCTCGGCTTTTATGAAGATGGCCGTCTGGCCGCCTGTGGCTTTTTGGCGTACAACGTTCTTTGCGGCTTCTGCGTTGCGGAACACGCCCGCGAAGGCGGATTGGCCACCTCCATTCTGAGCCGCCTTGTGCTGCACGGCAGGCAAGAAGGCGTGAGCCATTTCTTCATCTTCACCAAGGCATCGGAAGCTCCGAAATTCAGGGATTCCGGCTTTGATCTTTTGGCAACGACAGAAGACGCCGCTTTGCTGGAACAAGGACGGCCCAACTATGCCGACTGGCTCAGTGCCACGCGAACAGCCATAAAAGATCACAGCTGGAAAATGTCTGACACTGAGGCGTCTACCACCACGGCCCCTTCTTCTACCGGAAGGCTGGGGGCCATTGTCATGAACGCCAACCCCTTCACGCGGGGGCACGAATATCTGGCGCGCACGGCAGCCTTGGCCTGTGAGAAACTGCTTGTCTTTGTGGTTGAAGAAGACGTTTCGGTCTTTCCCTTTGCCGTGCGCTTCAATCTTGTCCGCAAAGGTCTTGCTGATGTGGACAATATTCTTGTGTTGCCCGCTGGCCCGTACATGGTTTCGCGCGCCAGCTTTCCAGCCTATTTCACGGCAGATGCAAAGGTGGGATCAGTTCACGCCACGCTGGACTCCACCATCTTCGCCACACGCATAGCCAAGGATTTGGGCATAAGCCTGAGATTCGCGGGAACCGAACCTTTTGATCCCGTTACCGCCGCCTACAATGCCGCAATGACCTCAGTATTTGAAAAACACGGCATCACGTTGCAGGAAATTCCACGTCTGGAAGCATCCGGCCAAAGTATCAGCGCTTCAAAAGTGCGGGCGTATTTCAAGACCGATGTTTCCGAAGAGTCCTGGCAGGATCTCGCAAAAATGCTGCCGCCGGTGACCCGGGATTTTCTGCATTCAAGCGAAGCCGCAGCAATACGGCAAAAACTCAGGGATCACGTTGGGCGGCATTGATATTTTATAGTTCCCAAATGGCGGATTTACCGCCACAGGAGATCGCAATGGATAAACAATGCAGTGCCGTGGCAGGCACACTGGAATCAAACGACATTTTTATCACCATTACAGCTGTTGGCGGAGCAGACACGTCCATCAGCCTGTCCAGCATCGTCATGAACCAGTTTGGTGAAGCCATACGCGCGCTTGTTGAACAGTGCATGGCGCAATCCGGCCTCACGGGCGTGGAAGTGGCCGTGCAGGACAAAGGCGCGCTGGAATGCACCATCAAGGCCCGTATGGAAACAGCCATCGCCCGCTTCAAGGAGAAAATGTAATGCGCAACAGAACCTTTCTTTTCATGCCGGGCAACAACCCCGGTATGCTTGCCAGCGCGCAATGCCTGGGAGCGGATGTTGTCATTTTTGACCTCGAAGACGCCGTGGCGCAAACAGAAAAAGACGCTGCACGCATTCTGGTGAGCCACGCCCTGACAGAACTGCGCCCGCAAGGCGTAGGGGTGACCGTACGCATTAACGGCCTGGATACGCCTTACTGGCAGGCTGATATGGAAGCCGTTGTCGCTGCCGGTACGGATTTTGTCATGGTGCCGAAAATTGAAAGTGCGGATCAGATGCTGCAAGTGACTACGGGCATAGAAAGCGCGCGGCAAAAATGCGGCAGCACCGCCACCGTCAAGGCGCTTGCCATTATCGAAACGCCTCTGGGGCTGGAAAATGCCCATGCCATAGCCTCTGCCAGCAAAATTCTGCACGGTATTCTTCTTGGCGCTGAGGACTTTACCGCTTCAATGGGCGCCCAACGCACAGCTGATGGGGCAGAAATCGCCTACGCGCGTTCGCGCCTGCTCACTGCCTGCAAGGCTGCGGGCGTTCTGGCCATTGATACGCCCTTTCCCTTTGTGGCCGACCTTGAAAGGCTTGAAAAAGATGCCGCCTTTGCCGTGCAGCTGGGCTTTGACGGCAAGGCTGTCATTTCGCCCCACCACGTACACAGGGTCAATCAGGCCTTCATGCCCGCGCCGGAAAAGGTCAACTGGGCGCAGCGCGTTATGGCGGCGGCCCGCAAGGCCAGCGAAGAAGGCAAGGGAGCCGTTTCACTGGACGGAATGATGATTGACCTGCCCATTATCAAACGGGCAGAACGCATCCTGCTTCTGGCTGATGCATAAGGGGGCACTGTAATGAAACGCAAATATATATCTACCATTGCCGACACGCTGCGTGAATGCGGCCTCAAGGACGGCATGACCCTGTCCTTCCACCACCACCTGCGCAATGGCGACCATGTGGTCAACATGACTATGGACGCTGTGGCCGCTCTTGGCGTCAAGGGCATCACCGTAGCCTGCTCATCGCTTTTTCCCGTGCATGAGCACCTGATCGGGCATATCAAAAGCGGCGTCATCACCGGGCTTGATACGGATTATATGAGCGGCCCCCTGGCCAAGGCCATCACGGGCGGCATTTTGCCCACACCCGTCATGTTCCGCTCGCACGGCGGGCGTCCCCGCGCCATCGGCGAGGGTTCGCTCAAGATAGACATTGCCGTTGTTGCAGCACCCGCTGTGGATGCAATGGGCAATATCACGGGCACCGAAGGGCCGTCTGCCTGCGGCTCGCTGGGCTATATCATCCCCGACACGCAGCATGCCGCAAAAGTCATCGCCGTGACCGATCATGTGGTTGAAGGCGGCCTCAGCCGCATAAGCATCCCCCACGATGTGGTGGACCATGTGGTGGTTGTGGATAAAATCGGCGATCCCGCTGGTATTGTCTCCGGGTCCATCAGCCTTACGCGTGACCCAGTGGCCCTGGCCATTGCCCGCAACGCCCAGTCCGTCATCAGGGCTTCCGGCCTGCTGCAAGACGGGTTTTGCTATCAAACGGGCGCTGGCGGGGCTTCGCTGGCGGCATCACTCTTTCTGCGTGAAGACATGCGGGCCATGAACATACACGGCGGTTTTCTGCTGGGCGGCATCACCAAGTATATGGTTGAAATGCTCGAGGAAGGCTTGTTCGACAACGTATTCGACGTACAGTGCTTTGACCTGAGCAGCGTTAAATCCATTGCCCAGAACCCGCGCCACGTTGAAATATCTGCCGACACCTACGCCAATCCCAACAGAAAGAGCAACTGCGTGGATTTTCTTGACGCAGTTTTGCTGGGCGGCACTGAAATTGACCTTGATTTCAACGTCAACGTCACCACGGATTCCAACGGAAACATCATCGGCGGTTCAGGCGGCCATAATGACGCCGCAGCGGGAGCCAAGCTGACCATTATTGTCGCACCTCTTGTGCGCGCCCGTCTGCCCATTGTAGTAGAAAAATGCACAACACTGACCACCGTAGGCTCCACTGTGGATGTTCTGGTGACGGAGCGCGGCATTGCCGTAAATCCGGCGCGTAAGGAACTGGCAGACAAACTGCGTGACGCGCGCCTGCCCGTATGCGGCATCGAAGATCTGCACGACCAGGCCGTGCGCATGACTGGCAAGCCCCGCCCCTATGAGCGTGGCGACAAGGTTGTGGGTACGATGGAATACCGCGACGGAACCATTGTGGACCATATCTACGCCACAAAATAGCAGGCGTAAGCCTCGCATTCCGGCGCGGCGGAAGCCATAACACGCCGCGCCGGAAACGGAGTTTTCATGAGCCAGACTGCCATTCTTGCCGCCATCCTTGCTGAAAGGGAAGCACGCTGGAACATGCGCCGTGAATTTGCCTCAGAGCACGGGCAGGCTGTGCTTTCACTCACGCTCAACATCCCCGGCGCAGATAAAAATCCGGCAGGGTCGGCAGAGGCCTTCGCCAGCCTGCAACAGAGCCTGCGCCACAGGATTGAGCAGAGCTGCGGCCATACTGGCTGCATACTGGCTGAAGAAGAACGCGCGGGAGTCGACGGCCCCTGCTGGGTAGCCGCTGTAAATCTTGACCCGCTGGCACTCAAGGCCCTTTGCGTGGCTGTGGAAGAAGAGCATCCCTTGGGCAGACTGGCTGATGCAGACGTTCTGGATGCGCAGGGCCAACCTGTGAACAGGGCAGACATCGGGCATGAGGCGCGGCGCTGCTTTTTGTGCGAAACCCCGGCAAGTCTTTGCCGCAGGCAGGGCAAGCACAGCCCGGAACAGATTGTGGAGTATGTGCGCGAGCTGCTGGAGCATGCCCGCTGTGATGGCGATTGCTGATGTGTTCAGCACGCAGCTTCTTGGGGCAAACCGACAGTTTGCGCTCGCGTCACACGCCACACGTGCACGTCTGGCGCTATGGCGAAGATTATCAGCCTTACAAGGAATTTCGTATGTCTGAACATTGTTGCCTTCATCCGTCTTCAGCACTACTGGCTCCGGCAATGTTGGCCTCACCAATGCCATTTTCCCCAGCGTCAGCTTCAATAAGGCCAGACTCGCCAGTGCCAGTTTCTGTAGTGCCAAATTCCACAATGCAAGCCCTCGCAGTGCTGGCCCCTGTGCCCTCGCTGCTGGAACTGAAGCATTTTCATACATACGCCCCCACGCGGCAGCATACGCCGCGAATGTCATCGGCCCGAGTCGGCGAACTGGCAACGCGGGCAGCCATTCTTGAAGCAGCCGCCGGACCCAAGCCGGGGCTGGTTTGCCGCAATAGCCAAGGTTCACATGCGGACATGGATTACACTACCTTTGTGCGCAGCGCTCTTGCCCTGCAAGGGTATTTTACCCAAGCGCATGCGCTGGGCACTGCCACAACTGCACTGGAACCGCCTACTGTATTCCCCCGCCTTCGGGCGCTGGGCCTCAAGGCCGAGCAGGATATGTTCGCAGCCACCAAGGGCGTGAACACCCACAAGGGGCTGATTTTTTCTCTCGGCCTGTTCTGTGCGGCCTTGGGAAGACTTGGCAGCGCCACAAGCGTTCAAAAACTCTGCCACACGGCAGCCTCGTTTGTGCAGGGCATCACCGGAACAGACATGGCTGCCCTGCCCTGCGGCCCGCTGGCGGCAAAGCAGGCCATACCCGGCTTTTGCCCTGAAAAAGCAAGGCATGCACGGCCCAAGGCCATGCGCCCCCTGCTGGAGAATGGTTTACAGCGCAACCTGACCCCCGGCGAGGTCATCTATATCATGTATGGCATGCACGGCGTGCGTGGCGAGGCAGAACAGGGATTTCCCGGCGTGGCCCTTGCCTGTGAACGCCTGGAGCGGCATGGCGCTGGCGTAAATATGAACAGGGCCACGGTCCATACCCTGCTGGAACTGCTGGCCCATGTTGAAGACAGCAGCCTGCTCTGGCGTGGGGGCGGCAGGGGATTTGCTCTGGCCAGAGCCTACGCTGCCGCAACCCTGGCTGCTGGCGGGCAGGATACCGCTGATGGCCGCCATATGCTCAACCGCATGGGCGCGGCCTTTGTGCGCCGCAAACTCAGCCCCGGCGGCTGCGCCGACATGCTTGCCACCGGAATTTTTCTGCATTTGTTACGGCGGCATGGCAACTGCTAAAAGCCTGCAAACCCCAAGCTATCAGCCATGCGCGTTGCAGGTCATCCCGCATACCGGACAGTGCATGCCCTCGGGCACACTTTTGACAAAATCGGCTCTCATAGCAGGCTGCCTTGCCCGGCGGTCAATGCGCCGTGTTCCAGCCGAAATTGCGCGCTGGTATGCCGCAAAATGTCATGCTGATGGTGCGCCACCTGAACCACTGCCATGCCCGCCCCGCTCTGCCCGGCGCACACCAAACGCTCTATCAGCGTTTTCATTTCTTCACGCAAAGCGCCATCCAATCCTGTAAACGGTTCGTCAAGAACGAGAAAATCGGGACGAACCGCCAGAGCGCGCGCCAGAGAAACCCGTTGCCGCATACCGCCGGACAATTCCTCGGGCAGTAGAGCCGCGGCATTTGCCAGACCAACGGCCTCCAGCATCTCAAGGGCGTATTCTTTCATTTTCGGATTACGCCCATCGCAGGGCAACAGAACATTTTGCAGGGCCGTGCGCCACGGCAAAAGGCGAGGCTCCTGAAAAACAAATCCCACGCGGCGGGCATTGAGTTTCACTGTGCCTTCCTGCGGGTGCAACAGCCCCGTCATAATACGCGTCAGCGTAGACTTTCCTGTTCCACTTGGCCCGGTGAGCACCACGCATTTGCCAGCCTCAAGCGTAAAATTAACGCCGCGCAGCACTACATGTGCGCCGAAGCGGTGCCCTACGTTACCAAGTGTGAGCAATGGTGTCATGGTCTGCCTCCGCAGCACAGCTTGTTGCGCAGGCAGCGCAGAAACGTGGCTTCAATGGCGCTGACCAGCAGCATGCTCACCAGGGCCACGGCGTATAGCATTGGCGTGTTCAGATCAGCCCGCGCCAGAGCCAGCGTATAACCCAACCCCTGCGAAGCGCCCAAGGTTTCCCCCAGAATCGCCACGCGCATGCCACCGCCCAATGCCACAACGCAGGCAGACACCAGAGGCGCTGCCACTGCTGGCAAGTAGAGTTCTGTAAACCGTTTACGCAAAGTGACCCTGTAGGCGCGCGCCATTTCGCAAAGGGCCGGGTCAACAGCGCGCAGCCCTTCCTGAAGCGCCATATAGATGGTGGGCGCACAGGTGAGCGCCACAATCAGGATAATCATGCCCGACCCCACGCCGCACCACAGCATGGCCAGAATAACCAGCACCACACCCGGCACGCTTGAAAGCACCCAGCGAAAGGGCAACAGCATAAGCCCGGCCTCTGGAAAAATTCCGGCTGCCCAGCCCAGCAGCCCTCCAGCCAAAAATCCCACTGCGAACCCTGTTAGCACACGGCCTAGGGTTGGCAGCATGCCTTGCGTCCAAAACCACGGCTGTGCAGCCAGATCGGCAAGCGCAGACCAGGTTTCCAGAGGCGAAGCCAATGCCAGCCCGCCGCCACGCGCCGCAACCCACTGCCATGCGCCAAGAAAAAACACTATTCCCAGCAGGCGCCACAGCAGATTGCTACGCAAATTCATGCCCAGCAGGTTATTCTTCATGACCCATATCCCAAAAATCATTTGCAGGCAGGTTGCCGCCCACAGAAGCCGGGTTAAGCCCCATCAGCCGTTGCAGCATGAAGAGCGCGGCCTTTCTTCCCCTTTCGCCCGCTAAAACTGATGAGGACAGAAATAGCTGCCCGTCATTCGAAGTGCGCTCAAGTACGGCGCTCAATTCGGGGCTGTATTTCTTGGCCGCAACAAGGCTGGCTTGCGGATTTTTTTCCATATCGCGCATACCTTCGACAAAGCCTTGCCGCAGCAGCGTGCGCAAGGCCGGATCATGCGCCGTTGGGCCTACGGCCATAAAGCACGCCGTGGGCATATCTGTATGGTCAGGAAAGGTTGCGGCCCACACTTCACGCAAGTCCAGCAGCCGGACAATGCCGCCTTCCGTTGTGGCCAATGAAACAGAAGGCTCCGGCAACAGTGCCGCACCGCCGCGTCCAAGGCGCAGCAGGTTGACGGCTTCCAGAGCGCTGCCGCAATGACGCAGAGGGCAATCTTGGCCGCCCTGCGCTGCCAGCACGCGCAAGGCCAGTTCAGGCATATTACCTGGGCCGAACGGCAACAGAATTTCCCTGTCGAGCAGCCGCCGGAATGTATCCAGGGGGTGCTCGCCCTGGCGGACAAGATCAGACGGCCCCACCAGCCACAGAGGCGCGGCATAGGCCGCCAAGACCACGCAGGACACGCCGCGCCGCGCAAGAACCGCCGCTGTGGGCAAAGCCGCCACCACTGCGTCCACTTGCCCGTTGGCCACAAGGGCGCGCAGTTGCTCGGGCGAGCGCCACAGGCTGAAAGACGTATCGACCCCGGCCTGTTGGAACAACGCGCTTTCTCCGGCGCGCAGCAGGGGCAATGCCTGCGGCACCAGCGGCGCAGCCAGCCGCAAATGCCCTTTCAGACGCGGCCCTGTTTTTTCTGACAGATCTGCCACATATGCCGAACCTGCCTGATTTGCCGGGCCTACCAGTTTTGCCGAGACTGCCTGATTTGCCGGGACTGCCAGTTTTGTTGGGTTTGCCGGGTTTGTCTGCCCCGCCGGAACTGTTGCATATGCCAAAGCCAGAATGGCCCACCCGGCCACAAAAATTGCGCACGCCGCCAGCAACGTCAGTGTCTTCATGCGCCACCGTCCTTGCTGACCGCATAGGGCTTTTGAAACACTTCCATATCCGCTTCGCCAAACAGCATGGGAATGGACTGCACACGGATGCGTTCCAGCCCTGCCGAGGCTGCGGCTGTAGCCATTTGCCCGTGCCTTAAAGACACATCCTGCCCTTCCATAGCTAACGAAAGGCGCGAAAGAACCAACACCGCCGGAGATACCCCCTCGCGCACGCCCTCATGCACGCTTACAAACAGCCCGCCGGGGCGCAGCGCAGCGCACACCCGCGTTAAAAACGCGTGCAGATCCGTAGCGTAGTACAAGCTTTGGCAGGCCCATACGAGATCGTAACCGTGCCCCAGCTCAACCGTATTGAAATCACCGTGGCGTAGCCCTATGCGCCCGGCCATACCACTGGCTTCAGCCTCGGCTCTGGCCGTGTCCAGCACCACAGAAAAATCGCAAAGAGTTACATGCAGTTTTGGCAAAAGCGCCGCTGCCCGCAAGGCCGTGATCCCCGGCCCGCAGCCCAGATCCAGCATGGACGAAAACTGTTCCGCGCCGGGCAGCTCAGTAACCAGCCGGGCCAGAGCATCCGCCGCACCTGCTTTTTGATAGGCGGCAAGACCAGCCAGTGAGCGTTTCCAGTGGCCCTCGTCGCGCAGCTTGGTTTCCGGTTTTACCTCGCCTGCCGCTGCATCAGATTCCCCGGCAAAAAGCCGTTCGCGCAGGCAAGCCAAATTGCGGTGCTGCATGCCCGTCAGCGAAGCGACCAGATCACCCAGAAAAACAGGTGATCCCTTGCGCAAATATTCTTGGGCAAAATGGCTGTTGCTGTATGTGCCGTCTTTTTTGCAGGCCAGACCAGCAGCGGCCATGCCGTCCATAAGACTTGCCAAGCGGGATTCGTCTGCCGGGCGGCCGCAGTTTTTTTCCAGACAAGCGGCAATGCCGGGCAGGCTGTGAGCATTTGCCAATATGTCAGGCAGTTCCAGTTGCAGAGTCAGGTTGAGCAGAGCCATGCGCACCGGGGCTACCAGCCAGTCAGACAAAGAGCCGAAAGGCAGTTCGCCCAAAAAGTTTTCTTGGTGGGTGGTCATGACTAGAATCTCCAGCCTACAGTGACGCCAAAGGTCATAGGCGCGCCGTCTTCCACAATGGTCTGGCCGCTGCTGGCCAGCTTTTTGGTGGCATAGCGGGCATCCATAATATTTTTGCCCCACAGCGAGACATCCCAGTTGTCGCCGTGGTAGCCCACCTGCGCGTTAATGGTCTGATAGCCGGGATCGCTGAGGTTGTTTTCAGCGTCAAAATACTGCTTGCCTGCGCCAAACAGATCCACCTGCGCAAACAGACCCGTTTCGTGCGTATAGCCAACACCTATGTTGTAGGTCAGGTCAGGTGCCCAGGGCAGACGCTTACCGCTGAAGTCTTTCTTCACGCCGTTAACTGTTGTGGTCCAGTCGTCAATGATCGAGCGGGCATACCCTACGCCGCCGCGCAGTTCCAGGCCCGCAAGCGGATACGCCTTCAACTCGGCCTCAAACCCAGACGAATGCGCCTGTGCGGAGTTGGTGAACTTCCAGGTGCCCACGCCGCCCGTGGGATCTTCTTCACGCACCTGCTTGTCGCGGATTGTGGAGTAAAAAGCAGACACATTGGCCAGCAGCTTGTCGTTGAGCCAATGCGTTTTCAATCCTGTTTCATAGTTGGTGCTGTATTCCGGCTCATAATAAAAATTGCCCCGGTTGCTGGCGGAAAAGATGTTGAATCCGCCGGGCAGATACCCCTGCGACCAGGAAATATACGGAGTTATATTGCTTGTGGCATCCCACGAAAGTGAAGCCATAGGCAACAATTCCGTAAAGGTTACATCCTTGGTGTAGTGGCGGCGCACGGCCAGGGTATTGTATGACTGTTCGCCGTTAAGGCGCGTGTTTTCTGCACGCAGGCCCACGGTCAGCCGCAGGCCTTCCACAATGGACCATGTGCCCTGCCCAAAGAGCGCCTGCGTGTCGCTGGTGTAGTCCGTATGCAGGTACGAGGTTGCCGCGGCACGCTGCATCAGGCGGTCCATGTCTGTTTTTGTTCTTGAAGCTCCAACGAACGCGCCCGTCACCCACGAAAGACGGGACTTGCCCACCGAGGCCAGCCGCAGTTCCTGAGTAAAATTGCGCTGGTCAATCTTCATGTCTGAAACCCCAGTGGGAAGCGGGGTTCGGTCGATGTCGCTTTTCATATCGTAGTTATAGGCCATATAGCTTGTTATGGATGTAAGCTTGGCCGCATCGCCCGTGTAGCTGGCTACCAGCGCTGGCAAGGTGAACGTTGCGGAAGACGAGTCGGCGGCGTTGGAGCGCACCTCCCACCTGTCAGACCGGTAGGGGCCAGTATACATCCGCATGGTGCCCACGCCAACATCCTGACGGGAGGCATCCACTGAAAAACGCAGGTCCACTTTTTCCGTGGGGGTCAGGCGCAGCATGCCGCGCCCGGAAGTGGCGTCATTTCTGGCAGCGCGGGTGCTGTCCTTGTACAGATTGTCCACATAGCCATCACTTTGATGGCGTAAAAAACTGCCGGAAAAATAGGCTTTGTCTTCAAGAATCGGCGTTGAGACGGACGCCCCCAGCCGATAGGTGTTGTATGTGCCCCCTTCTGTAAAAATATGCGCCCTAACGTCGTTGCCGGGCACCTTTCGCACCAGGTTGACCACACCGGACTCACTGTTCTGCCCGAACAGGGTTCCCTGTGGGCCGCGCAGAACTTCAGCGCGCTCCATATCCATAAGATAAAGATTCTGCATGTAGGAAAGCGGATAAGGAATTTCATCCACATACAGCCCGGCGGGCGATTGCAGGGCCGTGTCCCAGGTGGAAAACCCGCGGATAACAATTTCATTGCCCGAGCTGGTGCTTTTCATGTGCACGTTGGGGAAAAGACGGGTCGCGTCTTTCAGCGTTTGGGCTGCGCTGTTTTCCAGATCAATATCCGTGGCTGTTGAAATGCTTGTGGCAATCTCCTTGACCTTCTGCTCCCGCTTGGTGGCCGTAACGGTGACGGTATCCAGCGTGTAATCAGAAGCTTTTGGTGTTGATTCGGCTGATGCTATCGGCACCGCTGTTACCGACGTTACACCCAGGCACAGCGCAAGGGCTGCAATATACAGGGTAAAGTAGCGCATGGTTGATAATCCTGCCTGCTTGTTGAAATTGAATGTACTTTTCAATACACTCCACCCAACAAGAGGGCTAACCCTTTAAGGGTCAAAAACTATCCCCGGCGGGGAGCAGGTTTTCGTGCGCTATGAAGCATAATCCAGATACAGCGGCTTTTGCCGCTTCAGAAGTGTACCGGATGACGGGCACCACTCCTCTGGCGCTCAAGCCGGGGCTGGCGCTGCAATTTGCTCATGTGCCTGCGGCGGTGCGTTGCCAGTCGAAGTTTGCCATTGAACACTCGCCCGTAATTTTCGGCTTCATGCTGGCGGGCTTGAACTGCTGCCGCTATGTGGACGGAGCGCTCAGGCGCACCCAGTGCGTACATACAGGCGGCAGCAACCGCATCACCTACTTGCCGGAAACCAGCGGCATACTGGACTGCAAGGGCGGCATGCAGCGACTGAGCATCCTGGTTGCGCCCGAATTTATTGAAGAATATCTGGAGCTGGAACAGGCAAAACTGCCCAAGGGCCTGGCAGACGCCCTGGCTGGCAAAAAATCGGCCTTTCAGTGGACGGGCAGGCAATGCCCGCAAAAAATGCGCATCGTAGCTGACGTTCTGGGGGCTGCGTACGCCGGGCCGCTGCGCAAAATGCAACTGGAGGCGCGCACCCTTGAGCTCATCGGCATGCAGCTTTCAGAATATCTTTCTCCTGCTTCGCCCCTGCCCGTGCCCAAACTTGCTGCGTCGGACGTGACCCGCATCAGAGATGCAAGAGAAATTCTGCTTCAGGATATGGAAAATCCACCATCCATTAACCAACTATCTAAAATGGCAGGGATAAACGAAAAGAAACTGAAGTACGGCTTCAAGCTGGTTTTTGGCATGCCAATATTTGAGTATTTTAGAAGTTATCGGCTGGAAATGGCGCGGGATCTGCTGGCATCGGGCATAATGAGCGTCACGGAAGTGGGCATGCAAATCGGCTATCAAAGCCTGAGCCATTTTAGTGAGGAATTCAGAAAGAAATTCGGGATGACGCCCAAGAAATTTCAGAACGGAGGAAAGCAGTAACATACCGCCGCTGACATTTGCTCATGGCAGTAATGAGTACATCTGGATGCGGCTCTTAAAAAATTGCAGAAAGCTTATCTGCAAGAAAAAATCGTACACTCCAGCCGCGAGGGTATGAACCGCCCTCTGCCCACAACACCGAAAAAGCCCGCAATCCCGTACCCCAATGAGCTTAATGAAACCTGCCGCACGCAAAAAAGGCAGCAGGCGCAGCAGCCCGGAATAGTTCCGTCTGCATACTCCTTTTGGCGGCTTCACAATAAAAGTGATTCCACATAATATGCCCTCGCGCCGCCTGCGTAGCACTCTCGTGTAACGTTGAAGCATTTAATTTTTTTCAAAGGTAAAATGCTCTGATCGCATCACACCAGCCATGCGCGGGCACGCCTTCATCTGCCGGACATGTGGCAGCACAGCGGCATTTTCAGTAATGGAGAAAATCATGACGGTCATAAGATTTGCCACACCCGCAGACAGTCGTAAACTTTTAAAAATTTATGCACAGTACATGACAACGCCCATCACTTTTGAATGCGTGCTGCCGTCTGAACAGGAGTTTTCAGAGCGTATTACGCACATTTCCGGCTCGTACCCCTACCTTGTATGTGAAGAAGACGGCCAGATTACCGGATATGCCTATGCCCACAGGCATATGGAGCGTGAAGCATACCAGTGGAACGCCGAACTTTCGGTCTATCTGGATATGGATGCCACTTCAAAAGGATTGGGCAAACGTTTGTACGGCGTGCTCATGAGCATTCTTGCATTGCAGGAAATCAGAAACGTATACGGCTGCGTAACCTTGCCCAATGCCAGAAGCGAGGCTTTGCACAAATCATTGGGGTTCCGCACAGTCGGCGTCTACAGCAATGCCGGATACAAAAACGGTAAATGGCACGACGTCGGCTGGTTTGAAAAATCTATTGCCACCTACGATTCTCCTCCAAATCCTTTTGTATCCATAAACAACCTGCCAAAGGAAAGTCTGCTAAAAATCATGACAAACGCGCTGTAATGCTGTTTATGCATTAACCGCGCTCTTTGCCAGCAACACCGTACGACAACGCATAGTATGGCAGCATCAGGTAGGGCTTCGTGCAATTTGACTTCAGCGTTGGCGCCACTACATGAAAATTCATGACTAACAACGGCTCCCAAGCAGCTTACCGTTTAGATACGCACGTTAAGATGCAAGACACGCTTGCTTCAGCGTTTACCAGCACAAACCCGTAACAGATACAGAGCACCGCAACTTCAGCCGTAACGCCTTGCGTAACAAGGGCTAAAACTGCGGGTGAATATCCTCGGCTGGCGTCTGTTCGCGCTTACTTCCGGGCAGATCAAAAAAAAGTTCTAACGGCTACCGAGCTTGAGTGGCGGGGGTGGAGGGCTTTTTTTGCGGGCAGTGACGCTTTGGGCACGAGATCGGGAAAATCTCCGGGCAAGGTGCTCTTTTTCCGGCGGCACACTTTGCGGCAAATTCGCTGCGGTATTGCCGCCTTCCAGACCGGAGGACTCGGGCAAGTCCAATACTCCCGGCGTATGCAACCCCGGGCCAGAAGAAATTCCGCTGCGCCTCCGCAAATGATTGTGCAGCGCACACATGAGCCGGGGCAGATCTGCATATTCTTCATGGACTTCAGAGCCGTACAAATGCCAGCGGCCCTGGCCGTGGGCCACCTTGTGCACGGCACGCAACTGACGTTCGCGCATGCTCAGGCTTATACGCCAATCGCCGTCGGGCGTGTGCAGCACCAGGGTCTTTTCTCTGGCCGCACCATTACTTTCTTTCGCCGCTTCAAGCCAAAATCCAGAAGGATAGTCTGCCAGACGCAACATATCGCGCAGGCCTGCCAGGGCAATGTGCAGGTGCTCGCTGGAAGGCATATTTTTTTGATCCTGGCGAACCTGCTCTTCCATAGTGCGAATGCGCTCGTCACACCGGGCGCGTTCGTCCTCCAGCGTGGTAAGGCCGCTCTTCATAAGGCGTACGCAAAACACTATGACTACCAACAGCACTACGCCTGCCGCGATCCATTCCCAGGGCATATATCCTCCACCCGAGCCTGAGCCCGGTTTATCAGGTAAAGTTTCACAGCAGCGGTGCCGTCTGTCAAGACAACCACAAGGCATTTTATAAACGGCCAGATCTCTAAGCTTGTCCGGCTCTTCCCTTTTTTTGGTCAAGTATGTATCGTGGAAAATAATAGCATATGGAACGCACGTTTTTCCCAAGAGCCGTCAAGGTTCCGCAAGCGGAAAATGCCCGCAGGCCGCCGCAGCCCGGCGGCCCGTTCCGGAAATTCCGCCTGACGCGGCCAAGCGGAAGCATGCCTTCAAGGCTGCCCTTTGTGCCCGTCCTTCTCTATGGGAGCTTACGTTCCTTCCCCTGGTTTCGTTCACCCGGCCCGCGCCGCACGCGCCCGCCACATCGCTTACTAAGGGAGAAAACCATGCCTACCCCACTGGAAATGCAACGTACCTTTGCACTCGTCGGCACTGGCGGTTGCGGCAAAACCTCTCTGGCCGAGATGTTGCTGTTCAACGCTGGAGCTGTCACACGCATGGGCGCCGTTGAAGACGGCACCACAAATCTTGACTATGAGCCTGAAGAAATCCGTCGCCGCGGTTCAATACAGCCCGCATGCGCCACCTATGTGTGGAACAAGAACCGCCATTTCCTGATGGATGTTCCTGGTGACGGCAACTTTACCGGTGATATGGAATGCCTGCTCAAAGGCGTGGACAGCGTGGTTTTCGTGCTGGACGCAGTGGACGGCGTGCGCCCCCTGGCAAAAAAATTCTGGAGTATCGTGCGCCAGGCCTCGCTGCCTGCCATAATCGTCATTAACAAGCTTGACCGTGACCGCGCCGATTTTCAGATGACCTTTGACAGCATTTCAGCTCTGGGCATCAAGCCTGTAGCCTTGCAGCTGCCTATTCGCCAGGGTGAAAAATTTCTGGGCGTGGCCGATGTGCTTTCCGGCAAGGCCCACATGTTCAAGGGTGACGGTGATTCCGTAGAAGCTGAAATTCCCGCTGGCCTGACCGACGATGTCAGTCTTCTGCGTGAACTTACGGTAGAAAACATCGCAGAAAGCGATGAAGTCCTTATGGAAAAATATCTGGAAGAAGGCAGCCTGTCTCTGGAAGACCTGCACTACGGCCTGCGTTCAGGCGTGGTCAAAGGCGAACTGATTCCCGTGCTGACCTGCTCTGCTCTTGAAAACAAGGGCGGGCAGGCCCTGCTGGCCGCCATTGAAGCCCTGCTGCCGTCTCCGCTGGACCGCCCCGCCTTTGAGGGCGAAGGCGAGGCCAAGCGTTCTCCCGATCCTGACGGCCCGGTGGCCTGCTTTGTTTTCAAGACACTGGCCGACCCCTTTGCCGGACAATTGTCTCTTCTGCGGGTTCTTTCGGGCACCATCAATGGCGATGTGAACCTCAAGAACATGCGTAATGAAGAGAATGAACGCCTGGGCAACCTGCTTTATCTGACGGGCAAAAACCAGACGCCTTGCAAGGAGCCTGTGGGCCCCGGCGCCATCGTAGCCGTGGCCAAGCTGAAAAATACCCGTACTGGCGACACGTTGTGCGACGAAAAGGCTCCCTTTGTCCTGCCCATGCCGCAACTGCCGCCCCAGCTCATCACCTACGCGCTGGCTCCCAAGGAAAAAGGCGAAGAAGACAAGGTCTACGCAGCCATGCAACGCCTGCTGGACGAAGACATCACCCTGAAACTTGGCCGGGACGAAGAAAATGGCGATATCCTGCTTTCAGGCATGGGGCAGCTGCATATCGAACTTTCCGTTGAAAAGGCCAAACGCCGCTTCAAGGTAGATATTGTACTCAAAACTCCCAAGGTTCCTTACCGTGAAACCATACGCGGCAAATGCCAGGTGCAGGGCCGCCACAAAAAACAATCCGGCGGTCGCGGCCAGTTTGGCGACTGCTGGATCGAGATGGAAGGTCTGCCGCGTGGTTCGGGTTATCAGTTTGAAGACGCCATTGTGGGCGGCGTTGTACCCCGCCAGTATATTCCCGCCATCGACAAGGGTGTTCAGGAAGCAGCCGCGCGCGGTTTTCTGGCTGGCTGCCAGGTAGTGGATTTTCGTGTGAAAGTTTATGACGGCAGCTACCACACGGTGGACTCTTCTGAAATGGCCTTTAAGGTTGCTGGCTCTCTGGCGTTCAAAAAGGCTATGGAAACCCTTAAGGCTGTGCTGCTGGAACCCATTGTTCTACTGACGGTTTCAGTGCCGGACGAAAGCATGGGCGACGTTATTGGTGACCTTTCTTCCCGCAGAGGCAAGGTGCTTGGCTCCGACTCGCAAGGCGGCAGCACCGAAATCAAGGCCCACGTTCCCATGAGCGAAGTGCTGCGCTACGCGCCTGACCTGCGTTCTATGACTGGCGGGCAGGGCTTTTTCACTATGGAGTTTGCCCATTATGAAGAAGCGCCGCAGCCTGTGGCAGAAAAGGTAGTGGCCGAGTACCAGGCGGCAAGAGCAAGCGACTAGAGCAGAGTAACTTTGAAATGTATGACATTTCAAGGTTGTGATTTTGCCGAAGAATGCGATTTTCTGCGGAATCCACAACGAGTTCGGCGCGCTGCCCTCTTGCGCACCGCTAGAGCTTTTAAACCTTTTCAAAGGTAAAATGCTCTAGCCAGTCTCCACAAACATCCTCCACAATTCTACAGTAGCCGAAACCCCATCAGGTTTCGGCTACTTTTTTTTAAATTTGTCTGTTATATATTTGACTTGCTGAAAAACATCCTTTTTATTATCATATAACAATTATAGAAAACGTAACATTTTTAGTTGTGATTCTATATTTTGTTTTATGAAATCATTGCCCAAGGCTATCAACGCTTCACGTTATTTCTTAGTAATGTGATATGGAATAAACAAAATTTGACTTACTGATTTTGTATGCAATCGCATACTCAATTTAGTTATAAAAGTTATACACATACTATATGCAGATTTTACCTGGGCTGAATACAGCCATTGCCAAGACTGTACGTAATGTACGCATGAAAAGTGGGCTGTCACAAGAACAGTTTGCTGACTTTGCTGGCTTGTCTCGCGTTTATATCGCACAGTTGGAAACTGGGGAGCGTGGGGCGTCGCTCAACGCGCTTATTCTTATTGCCCGCTCGGTGCGCATGACGGGTTCAGAACTTGTCATGCTCATTGAAGAAGAACTTAAAAATTTTTCTCGTTGATCCCGCCTTTACAGCCCTCGTACGCCACACCAGTGAACTTGCATATTCTTCACCACAAGGCTGCCCGCAAGAGTAATTTGCTCGACCTGACATCAATTCTTTGATAACCATTACCCATAACATCTACCACACCTCGCGATGGGGTATTCCGGGCTCATTATAAAACTGGCCTACGGCTGTCTTTAGAGCAGAACAGCTTTGAAATACTTCATATTTCAAAGCTGTCATTCTGCCGAAAAATGCAATTCCGGCAGAATCCACGCCACGTTGTGGCGCGCTGCACTCTCGCCAACGCTGGAGCATTTAAACTTTTTCACAGCTAAAATGCGCTAGCCTAATATATTACAGAAGCACGCCTTCTTTTATATAAATGGATAGTATATGCCCGCACACACTGACAAATCTTCCTCAGATACAGCAGCTGCCACAGTCCCTTCCGGCCCCGCATTTACCTTTCGCCGCATGGCCGGCCTTGATCAGGCTCTTTTGTCCACCGATGCGGAATGGCAAAATCTGGGCAAACTTGATCCCAAGCTCTGGATGGCTCTGAGCTGCCCCATACACGGGCTTGAGTTTGATGCTCAAACCCTGGCCCTGCTGGATGTTGATAACGACAAACGCATACGCGCCAAAGAAATTCTGGATGCCGTGGCCTGGCTTTGCCAGCGTGTAAGCCACCCCTCGCAGCTCAGGGAGCGCCGCGCAGAGCTTCCTTTGGCCTTGCTGCGCGAAGACACGCCCGAAGGAGCAAGTCTTTTGGCCGCAGCCCGGCTGGTGCTGGACAAGACCGATGCCGCCGACAGAACGCAGATCGACCGCCACCAAACGGCGATAGCACTCAATGCTGCAGCCGGATACGCCTTCAATGGCGACGGCATAGTGCCTTCCACCTCGGTAGAGGCGCAGGATGCATCTGGTGAGGCGGTTCGCCACTTTATTCTCACAGGCCTCAAAGTTGTGGGCGGCATGCGTGACGATTCTGGCACGCCGGGTCTCGACGCCGCTCTTGCCGCACGGTTTCGTGAAGTGCTGCATGAGGTTCTTCAGTGGCGGCAAAAAACGCACGAAGCAGAACTGCCCCTGGGCCGCGACACTGACGAGGCCTGGAGCCTCATGCAGCGGCTCGGCCCCAAGATTGATGACTATTTCGCCCGTTGCCGCATGGCGGCTTTTGCACCGCAAACCCTGCCCGCACTCAATGAAGAAAATGAGATTGGCCTGCAAGAAAGCGCCGAGGCCGGGCTCTTTTCAATGGAGCACCTCGGCCGCCGCCCGCTGGCCAGAATTGCCGCCGGGCAGCCTCTTGACCTGCAAGCAGGCATCAACCCCGCGTGGGAAAAGGATATGCGCGCCTTTCGGCGTCTTTTCGAGGCTGTGCTGCCACTGACCAAGGACGGCCAGAGCAGTGAAGACGCTGCCTGCTCCCTTGATGAAGACACATGGCACGCCATTCAAAACCGCTTTACCCCCTATGCCACGCTGCTGGCGCAAAAACCAGACTTTTCCCGAGCGCCGGAAGACGCCACGCCGTTCAATGCGTCAGGGCAGCCGCCTCTTGCGCTGGCCCCCGCTGACGACCCTCTTGGCAGAGCCTTTTTGCCCCTGAACCCAGAAGAAGTGGTAGACAAACTTTCGGATGCAGATCTGGACGCGCTGCTCTCCACTGACACTGAAGAAGCTTTTGATTTTTATGTTAAGCGCGACCTGGCCGCCCCCCGTATGGACGCCATGCGCGATCTGGAAAAGCTTATTCTGCTGCACGCCAATCTATACACCCTGCTCATGAACTTTGTTTCCTTTGCCGACTTTTACAAACCCGGCAACAAGGCCATTTTTCTGGCGGGCACCCTTTACTTGGACAGCCGTTCCTGCTCGCTCTGCGTGCACGTTGATGCTGTGGACGCCCATGTGCGCCTTGCCACGCAAAGCCACCTGTGCCTGCTCTACTGCCTGTGCGTCCGCAAAGGCTCCAACGGCGAGGAGCAGACTGCCACCATCGCTGCGGCCCTTACCGCAGGCACAGCCGATGATCTTATTGAAGGCCGCCACGGTATTTTTGTAGATAACGCCGGGCAGGTCTGGGACAGCACCCTGCTGCGTATCGTACGAAATCCCATCACTCTGCGCGAGGCCATGTGGGCCCCCTATATCCGTTTCGCCAACCTCGTGGGCGAGCAGCTGCACAAGCTGGTAGCCGCCAAGGATACGGCCATTGCCGATGCGTCTTCAAAGCTGGCCGGGTCCGTAACCGAGGGAAAACCAGAGGCTCCGGCCAAAGCCCCGCCCGCAAAACAGCCTTTTGACATTGCCAAGAGTGCAGGCATTTTTGCTGCCGTTAGCGTGGGCATAAGCATGGTCAGCGCGTCATTCACCTATATTGCCAAATCCCTGTTCTCGCTGGGCTGGTGGTGGCCTATGGCGTTGTTGTGTGTGTTCATTGTCATCTCCGGCCCTTCGATGGTGGTTGCGTGGTTCAAACTGCGCCGTCGCAGCCTGGGCCCGTTGCTGGACGCCTCTGGCTGGGCCGTCAACACGGGTGCGCCCATCAACTTCACTATGGGCGGCACGCTCACCGCTGTGGGTGAAATGCCCCCCGGCGCGCAACGCTCGCTGGACGATCCCTATGGTCTGCCTGCCCGCCTTGGTCATTCCCGTACACGCCGTATCGCCGTCAGCATTCTGGCCCTGCTGCTTCTGGCAGCTGCTGGTCTTGGCGGCTACTGGGCATGGAAAGGAGAAGCCCCCTCATGGATAAAATTTTGGCAAAGTGCTACATCTGTTACCAGCACCAGCGGCGGTAAAGGCGTAGAAAAAAGCGGGCAGTCCAACGCTGCCAAGCCAGCGTCGCCGGAAGCCCCGGGCAAAGCCGCCGACAAGGCACAGCAAGGCAAAGACACTACCGCCAACTCTCCCGCCAAAGAGGCTTCGCCCTCCGAGGCGAAGCAAAAAACTGGCGATCAGAGCCAAGACAGCAAAAACGCAGACGACAAGGGTTCCGCCAGTACTACCGACGTCCAGTCCAAGGCAGGCGCGGCTCAAGCGCCCTCTTCCGAGGCGGCTCCCACCCCCAAGCCAGCCTCCATACTGGAAGCTCTTGTGCCAGGTGCAGGATCTGCCCCGGCTCCAAGCGCCGCCCAACCATAAGTAGAAGGCAATAAAAAGTTATGGACAAAACAAGTCGGGGCGAATGTCCTCCTCCTTCTTATCAGATGTCAGACCACGCGCGCTCCGGGCAATCATCCCCGGTGAGCGCCTTCAGCCGCGCAGAGAATCTGTATTCTGAAATGTCCAGACGCCACAGTATTTCCAATGAGAAATGGGGACAGGCGGCACAGGCCGCCAAACAGGGTATTGTTATTGTGTATTCCCCCGTGCCCCTGCTGCAGGGGCGGGCTTTGCAACACTGGTGCGACCGCCTGGAAGCTGCCATGCTACCCTGGCTCAGCCCCTTGCAATTCGGGCATCTTCAGTGTTTTGGTTCCGGCGAGGCGGCGCTGAAGGCCAGATGCAGCCGCTTGCTTGCGCGCGCCCTGCTGGTGCGGCTGGTCATGGCTGCGGCCCATATGTCACAGGACACGCAAGGAGCCGACGAAACTGACGCAACGAAGCAAAAATCTCACGATCCGCAGCTGGCATGGTTAAGTCTTGAAGGTCTGGACATGGACTATCTGGGGCGTCCCGTTTTGCCGGGCTGGCGTGCGGCATTCAGCCACAGCGGCCAGGTGGCTTTTTGCGCAGTTCGCTACATGGGGTGCGAAAACAAATCTCACCAATGCCAGCAATCCCGCAACGTGCAGGAAAGTCAGGTACAGCAAGATTTTCGTCCTTGTCTTGCTGTTGACGCCGAATCTTTGACCAGCCTGCCTCCTGACCCGCGCGCATTTTCCAGCAAAGAACTCAACGCCCCCATTGCAAAAAATTTTCAGGATCGTGACGCGCTGCGGCGCTGGACCATCAAGGAAGCCCTGCTCAAATCTGCCGGGCTTGGCCTGTCGCGCGATCCGGCTCTGGTGCACAGCGGATTTTCCGGGCAGCGGCGCGGGCTTATGCAGTTTTGCCGTGAGGGCAGCACGTTTTTCTCCTCTGGAAAAAATTACCCCGGCGCGGCTGAACCATGTAGACAGATCGGCTGGCAGCTTGTGCCCTGTGCCGGGCACTGGCTGTGCGTCGCGGCCCCGGTACACCCTGGCAGTGCCCTTGTTGTGTCAGGCCGCCCGTTGCGCGCGCACTGGCGTTGCATTTTTCAAGGGCTGGTAGAGTCAGCCGGAGCAGATTAGCCCTGTTTTGGCGCATCGAAGCTGGCATTGCATCAAGGATAAGGATGTGGTTTCCAAAAAAGTTCACAGCATAGTATGAAGCGCGCCCGGCCCTTTTGCGCCGGGCGCGCTTCATTCAGCCCAGGCGAACATTTTTTACAACCCGCGCACTGCGGACCCCCTTGGTCAAAAGCGGCTTTACCAACCGGACGCGAATCCAGCGCGGGCAGACTTCCAGCTTTGCTAGGTAATAAAAAATAAGGGACTGCTGAATAACCAGCTCACACTGCCTGCTGATGTTAGTTGCAAACCTCTTCTTGCAAGGCGCGACGTTTTACGGCACTCTCCGCCCATGCCGAGTTTTCACCTGGTTTCGCTTTTTCCCGATTTTTTTCAGTCGCCCCTGTCCACCGCTCTTATGGGCCGTGCGCGGGAGGCTGGACTTGTAAATTTTTCCTTTCATGATCCACGTGATTTCAGTACCAGCAAACATCGGCATGTAGACGACCGCCCTTACGGCGGCGGTCCCGGCATGGTCATGCAGGGCGAACCTCTGGCTGCGGCCCTGCGCTCTATTGAGCAACCTGGGCGCATCCTGCTTATGGCTCCCGGGGGGCGTCCCTTAACGCAAGATATGGCGCGTGAACTGGCGCAGGAAGAAAACCTGACCATCGTTTGCGGCCGTTATGAGGGCATCGACGCCCGCCTGCTGGATCTTTTTTCCATTGAACCCGTAAGTGTGGGTGATGTGGTGCTTAATGGCGGCGAAACGGCGGCTCTGGCCGTTATCGAAGCGGTTTCGCGCCTCATGCCCGGCTTTATGGGTAAAGAAGAATCGGGGGAAGACGAAAGTTTTTCACACGGGCTTCTGGAATATCCGCACTATACGCGCCCGGAAGTTCTGGAAGGCCTGCCCGTACCCGAAGTGTTGCGAGGCGGCGACCATGCGCTTATCGCGCAGTGGCGGCGGCAGCAATCTGTGCAGGCAACCCTGCGCATGCGCCCCGACCTGCTCAATGCAGCGCCGCTGACAAAAGAAGACGTGCAGACCCTGGCTGAAATCCCGCGCGAAAGGCCGGGACGCAACCTTTCGTTCTGCCTGATGCACTATCCTGTGCAGCTGGATGCAAAAAAATCCGGCGCTTCCTCTTTGACAAACCTCGACATTCACGATATAGCCCGAATTTCCCGCAGCTATGCTATGGGTTCATTCCATGTAGTGACCCCCTTGCAGGACCAACTGCGGGTGCTGGATGAAATTTTGCGCCATTGGACGCGGGGCCCGGGCGGTTCAGGCAATGCCGACCGTGCGCAGGCTCTCGGTCTGGTTTGTCCCGCGGCTTCCCTGGACGAGGCGGTGGCGCATATGACCGCACGGCACGGCATCCGGCCCAGGCTGGTGGCAAGTTCCGCCGTCTGGCCCGGCAAAGGCAAGGGGCAGGCCCATAAAGGCCCGCTCATGACGCCACAGGAAGTGCGGCACTGGTGCAGTCAAGGACCAGTCATGCTTTGCCTCGGCACCGCCAAGGGGCTTGCCCCCGAAGTGCTGGAGCAATGTGATGGTCTTATTCGCCCTGTGCGGTTTTTGGGGTATAATCACCTTTCGGTGCGCAGCGCCGCCGCTATTCTGGCAGACAGAATTTTAGGCGACTATTGCTGACAAACAGGCGGCCTGAACGCATCGGCGCCGCTACGCAACGACGCAACAATCCGCCCGGATTTGCAAGGAGTTTACGATGGATATCATCAAAAAAATTGAACGGGAAAACATGCGCATGGATGTGCCCGCGTTTCGCTCCGGCGACACGGTGAAAGTACATCTGCGTATCGTGGAAGGCGAAAAACAGCGCATCCAGGTTTTCCAGGGCAACGTCATCCGCATCAAACGCGGCACCACCAATGCCACCTTCACGGTGCGCAAGGTTTCTGACGGCGTGGGTGTGGAACGTATCTTCCCCATCAACTCGCCCTTCATCGACCGTGTGGAGCTGGTGACTCAGGGCCGCGTGCGCCGCAGCCGTCTGTACTACCTGCGCGCCCTCAAGGGCAAAGCGGCGCGTATCAAGCCGCGTGGCCGCTTCTGATAGCCTGCTGAGGCATCAGAACACATACAGCGCCTTTTTGACGGCGCGCTGTGAGATGGCGGGCAACCGCCCTCATGGCGCGCCTCTTGTATGTTTGTCGCCCGATTTCGGAGAATGTGCGTGAAAAACCACCACTCCAAGCAGTCGCACCTGTCCAGCATGCAAGGCAGCCTGCTCTTTTCTGCTGCAGACATGATGGACTCGCGCACAATTGCGGGAATTGACGAAGCCGGGCGCGGCTGTCTGGCTGGCCCGGTGGTGGCATGCGCCGTCATTCTGCCCGCTGCCTATGATCTGCCTGGCCTTACGGACTCCAAAGCCTGCACTGCCAAGCAGCGTGATGCGCTTGCCCCCTGCATCAAGGCCTGCGCAGTGGGCTGGGGTTTGGGCGTCATCTGGCCGCGCCGCATCGACAGCATAAATATTCTTCAGGCCACCTTTGAGGCAATGAGCCTCGCTGTGCGTCACCTGCGCACAGCGCCGAACCTGCTGCTTGTGGACGGCAACAAGACCGTGCCGGAAGCTGTGCTGGCCCGCCTGTGGACGCAGAAGACCTCCGGGGCATTGCCGCCACAGCGTGCCATCGTAAACGGTGACGCCACTGAGCCTGCCATTTCGGCAGCGTCCATTCTGGCCAAGACTTTTCGTGACAAGCTCATGACCAGCCTGAACAAACGCTGGCCCGGTTACGGATTCGCAATCCACAAGGGATACGGCACCAAGGACCACTATGAGGCTTTACGCCGCCTTGGTCCTTGCCCGCAGCATCGGCTGACCTTCCGGGGAGTGTGCGGCGAAAAACCCACGGCTGCGCAACAAGGCAGTTTGCTGTGAAACTGCGCCGCCTGTTCTCAGGATTTTTTGACAAAAAAATCCATAAAGACCACCATGAGCAGAGCGGCTCTGGCGGCAATACAGACAAAAAGCCCGCAACAGCCTCTCACCTGCGGTTGGGCAAAGAAGGCGAGGACGCAGCAGCAGCCCTGCTGAAGCGTAAGGGCTATACGTTGCTTGACCGCAACTGGCGTCAGGCCCGCCTGGAACTGGACATGGTCTGCCGTGATGGCGACACGATTGTTTTTGTTGAAGTAAAAACTCGCGGCAGCGACAAGCACGGCGGCCCGGCCTATGCTATAAGCCAGACCAAGCAGCGAACCCTGTGCCGTGCGGCCCGCGCATGGCTGGCGGCCCACGAAGCGTGGGACCAACCCTGCCGTTTTGATGTCATCTGCGCCCTGCGCAATGGCTCTACCCTGCACCTGGAGCATTTTTGCCATGCCTTCGACTGCCCCCCGGCTCTGGATAGTAGCCACACCTCTTGGCAACCCTGGTGACCTCTCCCCCAGAGCGCGCGCCGTATTGACCGAAGCAGATCTTGTGCTTGCAGAAGACACGCGCCGCACAGCCCGCCTTTTTCGCGATTGCGGCATTGAAGCGCGCCGCCTGCAGAGCTTCCACGACCATAATGAAGCCGAACGGCAGGAAAGTGTGCTGCGCGCCCTGCGCGAAGGGCAAAACGTGGCTCTTGTTTCTGATGCGGGCACCCCTCTGCTGGCCGACCCCGGCTATCGCCTGGTGCGTGCCTGCCGCAAGGAAGGGCTAAGTGTTTCTCCGCTGCCCGGCCCTTCGGCCCCGGTCACGGCGCTTTCTGCAGCCGGCATACCGCCCCTGCCGCACAGTTTTCTGGGTTTTCTGCCACGAGACGCCTCGGGCCGCGATGCTCTTTTTGCCGCCTTTGCGCATGTGCCGGGATCTCTCATTTTTTTTGAGCGAAAAGACCGCCTGAAAGAAAGCCTCGCGCAGGCAGCTCGCCTGCTTGGCCCGCGCGAAGTGGCAGTTTGCCGAGAATTGACCAAGGAGCATGAGGAATTTATACTGACCCGGCTGGAAAACAGTGCGGATCTGCCCGACGACCTGCTTGGTGAAATCACTGTAATCATCGGGCCTCCTGAACAGGTGAGCCGCAGCCCTGAAAACGAAGTTATGGCCCTGCTGGAGCAGGAGATGGAAACAGACGGCCCGCAGGGCAAACCTCGCCAGGTCGCCCGCAGGGTTCAGGATATGGTGCGCGGCTGGAGCGGCAAAGAAATATACGCCCTGCTTACAGCCACAGACCGTCCCGGCAACCTCTAACCACCGCAACGCCGCCATTCGCCGCCATTTGGCCCGGCTGCCGCAGGGCACGCGCAAAAAATGCCCCGCGCGGCTTGAGACTGATTGGCAATACCTTCACACGGCGCGAGCGGGCAGGATTCGCAGATGTATCCCACGCTCGTAGCACTCAACTGCCTTGCCCGCACCTGCTGCATCAATGCGGCCACTACAGCCAGAGGCATGCAGCAAATAGGCCTGCTTTTTGTGCTGAGCCCAGCCTTGTGCTGGCTCTATCCCGAAGGCGAGGCCCGCGCCCGTGCCTTTGCCCGCTACAGCGGGCACAGCAATACCCACCCCTTCATGATCCCGCTCTTTGTGGGCATTCTGCTTTCTCTTGAAGAAGAAATAGCCAAGGGCGCTCTGCCCGAACACGCCGTAAGCTCGGTGCGCGAAACCCTGGCCACGACTCTTTCAGCCTTGGGCGATTCATTTTTCAGCGGAACCCTGCTGCCTTTGTGGGCGCTTGTGAGTGTATCCCTGCTGCTCTCCGGCTATGTGGCGCTGACAGGCATTATTGCTGTGGGATTTTTTCTTGCCCTGCTGATTTTCAGGGCGGGCAGTTTTTTTTCAGGCCTGCGCCACGGCATGCCCGTGCTGGTGCGCCTGAAACGCCTCAACCTCATCAACTGGGTAGACAGGCTCAAAATGGTCAATGCCGCGCTGGTGGCCCAGGTCATCTGGCACCTGCCCCTGAGCCGCATGAAGCCTTTTCCGTGGGATGTTTACCTGCTGGGGGCGCTGGCCGTACTGGCCGCATCCTGGCTCGTGGCAAGGCTTCGCCTGCCGCGCATTCTATTGTGGGGCATGACCCTTGGAGCGCTGATTCTCATGGACGTTGGCCTCATTGGTATGTAATATATATCGGACTGGCAAATTGATGGAGAGCGGATTGACGAGGCCCGGGCAGATATTTGGCGCTGTTGCGCCCGCCCTGATTGGCCTGACGGTGCTAAAAGGTGAGGAAATGGAAGAAACCATTGAAGAAACGTCACGCGGGCTGGCACTGCGGCTTTGCCTGAATTTGCGCAATGGCCTGCACGCCCGACCCGCAGCGCGACTGGCGCAGGAAGCCCAGCGCTACTCTGCGGCTATTCAGCTTGTCAGCGATACTGGCGAGGTTGACGCCAAAAGCATGCTCGATGTTCTTTCCCTTGCTCCGCCCTTCAATGCGGAACTGACTCTTCTGGCTCAGGGGCATGACGCCCGCGAGGCCCTCTGTGGCCTGGCCCGCCTTCTCAGCACCATGCAGGATTAACATGGCCCGCGCGGTACTTTTTGGATCTCCCGTTTCTCCCGGCATAGCCATTGGCCGGGTGCGCTTCATGCACAAGTTGCAGCAGGATGAAGAACGGCGCATCACGCCTTCTGAAGTGGAGGCTGAACAGGCCGCCCTGCGCCTTGCCGCCGAAGATGTGCGCGCATCACTGCAAACGACAATGGAAAACGTGCCCGAAGATCTGGCCGAATATCGTGATGTCATTGCCGCACAAATGGAAATGGCCCGCGATGCCAAGCTGCTCAACGCTACCCTCGCGCGCATTGAACAAAAACTCATTGCCGCGCCCTGGGCTTTGCGTCTGACGGTTGAAGAATTGTGCGCCCTGTTCAGGGGAATGGACGACCCCTATCTGCGAGACCGCGCGCAAGACATCCGCGCCGTGGGGCTGCGCCTGCGCGAACGGCTGTTCGCAGACCCCACTGAAACTCCCGGTTCGGCTGAACCCGCAGTGCTGGTAGCTGAAGATCTTTCCCCGGCTGACGTTATGGAATTGAATCTGGACTGCGTGCTGGGCATTCTGACTACCGAGGGTGGCCCAACCTCGCACACAGCCATTCTTTCACGCAGCCTGCATATTCCCTGCTTGTCCGGCGTTACCGGACTTGTGAGTGTGGCCAGAGAAAACGAACTGGTCATTATTGACGGCCTTGGCGGCAGCGTGCTGCTGGAACCGGACGAGGCGGATCTGGCCCGGTATGAAGCCCGCCGCCTCGAATACACCGGATGGGAAGAGCTGACCTTGCTGACGGCACGCTGGCCCGCAGAAATGTGCGACGGCGTGCGCGTGGTGGTTCAGGCCAACCTGGAGAGCAACGAAGAACTTGCCGCAATACCACGCAGCGGAGCAGACGGCGTTGGCCTGTACCGTACGGAATTCGCCTACCTCAAAGGCCGCCTGCCCGATGAAGAAGAACTGCTGGCCGAATACTCCGTTGTGGCCCAAAAGATTTCTCCTGAGCGCGTTGTTTTTCGCACACTTGACGTAGGTGCGGATAAAATGCTGCATGCCCAGGCTGCCCTCAAGGAACCCAATCCCGCCCTCGGGCTGCGCGGCATACGTTTTTGCCTGCGCCATCAGGGTCTTTTTCGCACCCAGTTGCGCGCGCTGATGCGGGCCGGAGTTCACGGCAACGTGGCCATCATGCTGCCTATGGTTTCAGGCCTGGACGAAGTGCAGCAGGTGCGCCGTATTATACAGGAAATGCATCAGGAGCTGACCGCGCAAAACCTGCCGCACGCGCCAGTGCTTCCCTTGGGCGTCATGATAGAAACTCCGGCGGCGGCCCTCATTTGCGATGCCCTTGCCAGGGAATGCGATTTTTTCAGCATTGGCACCAATGACCTCATACACTACATTATGGGCATAGACCGCAACAACCGCCATGTGGCATATCTTAATGAACCCCTGCACCCCGCTGTGGTACGCTCGCTCAAACATATTGTTGACGCAGCCCACCGCGAAGGCATAGGAGTTTCCGTCTGCGGCGAACTGGCCTCGGACCCCCTGGGCATGGCCTTGTTGCTGGGCATGGGGGTAGATACGATATCTGCGGCTCCACGCTTTGTGCCGGGCTTGAAGCACCTTATCCGCCAGCTCAGTGCCGAAACCTGCATGGAACTGGCCCACAGCGTGCTCCTGAGCACTGATGTTGCCGCGTCCCGCCGCATGGTTCGCGAGCAATTACACCAATCTCTTGGGCCGGAACTGGCCTTTCACACCACCAGCCTTTTGACACACAGCCAGCCATGAGCCAAAAAACATCACCTTCCACTATTGCCGTTAATAAAAAGGCCCGCCACCTCTATGAACTTTCTGAGTTTACAGAGGCTGGCATTATACTTACCGGCCCTGAAGTCAAAAGCATTCGCGCGGGCAAGGTCAACTTTATCGATAGCTATGTAGATTTTCGCCGGGGTGAAGCCTGGCTGGTCTCTCTGCATGTGGCTCCTTACTCCAATGCGGGCTACGCGCCGCAAGAGCCGGACCGCGCCAGAAAACTGCTGCTGCACCAGCGTGAAATTGCCAAGCTGGCAGGTCTTGTGGCCCAGAAAGGCCTGACGGTTGTGCCTGTTCGCCTGTACCTCAAACGGGGCAAAGTCAAGGTAGAAGTAGCCATAGGCCGGGGCAAGAAATTGCACGACCATCGCGAAAGCCTTAAAAAACGCGCTGAAGAGCGGGACATGGCCCGCGAACTGTCGTAAAGCATTTTAAGTTTAGGGAGGCACTGATTTAAAGAGCCTCCTGGAAACACGCAGTTATTTCGTTTGGCAAGGCGCGATCTTTTTTTGAAGCAGGAGTGGACTCTTTCGTCTTCCACTGTTTCAAAAAGAGTGCAACAACGCCGCCAAACGGGATAAATCAGCGGTTCCTTAGAAAAGCTTACATGTTCCAGTCAGCGTTGCGCCAAGCTTTCTTGCGCCGTCTAACGAGCCTTCGTGTAGTGGCCTGACCGGCAAGGCAGCAATACAAGGGCAGCCCCGGCAGCGGTGGAACAAAAAGATTTGTGCACAAAAAGCGCACAACACCTGTTTGAACAGAACATGATGGCAGAAGCTAGGCAATTGCGCTGATACCGTCGGTGCAGCCGACACAGCCAATGTATGACCCGCCGAACGGCAACCGATCGGCGGTTTTTTACGGGCACGAAAAGGTATGCGCTACCCGCCCCTGCAAGCCCCTTTGTTCTGGCAGACCTGCCTTTGCTTCTGGATAGGCGGCATTGCCTCTGCTGTGTGGCCGCAACAGACCCTTCTTTGCCTTTTTCTCCTGATTCTGGCTGACAGACGCCTGTGGCGGATAACCCGCCTTGCTTTCTGCTCAATGCTGGCTGTTGCCGGGCTGCTGACCGCACAGTGGCAATTGTTCGGCAGTCCGTGGCAACAGGGGCTTTCCAACCCGGAACAACTACTCTGGCTGGCGCAAGGGAGCAAAAACTTGCGCGTTTGCGGCACAGTCACTGACAGCCAGGGCTTGCCTGACCAGAGGTTACGGTTACTGCTCTCTGGCCTGATGCCTGAAATGGCAGAACAGGCAAAAGTTATCCCCGTCGGCCACGAGCAGAGCGAGCAAACAGCAGTTCCCGCTGAACAGGGTCCGGCCCCAGCGCCGCTGACCAGCCTTGCCGCGCTCACATGGGAAAATCCGCCTTTGCGGCCCCTGCCGGGGCAAAACCTCTGCCTCAATCTGCGGCCCATCCCCATGCAGGGGTTCGCCAACGTTGGGCAATTGCCGTGGGAACTCTGGTGGGCGGCACAGGGCGTACACTGGCGCATGTGGACGCAGGGCGAGCGCGCTGAACCTCTTTTGCAAGGCGAACCCGGACGTTCTGCCCATTGGCGTGAAATCCTGCGTTCGGATTTTCTGACGGCCCTGAAGGCCCCCCTGATGCAGCCTCCACTGCTTCATCCCAATGATGTTGCGCCTGACGTTTCAAATCCCCAATATGCCTCCGCTGGTTTCACTTCACAGTCTGGCGGCTCTGAACTGAGCCAGGGCAAGGCTATTCTTCTGGCCCTGCTTTTCGGAGACAGACAGTATCTGGATCAGGCAACCCTGAACAATTTCGCGGCCGCCACTCTTGTGCACAGTCTGGCTCTTTCAGGCCAGCATCTGGTTATTGCGGGTATGCTTGGGCTGGCCTGTGTGTTGACTCTGGCTCGCCTGCGTCCTGGCATCTACCTGCACCACCCCAAAACGCTGTGGGTCATACTGGCGTCCCTGCCTCCGGCACTGGCCTACTTATGGCTGGGAAACGCTCCGGCATCTCTGCTGCGGGCTACGGTCATGCTTTTTGTGGTAGCGCTATGGCTCACTATAGGCCGCCCGCGCACAACGCTGGACGCTTTGTGCGCGGCGCTTCTGTGCATCACCGTGGCCGCTCCGTTGAATGTTTTTGATACAGGGTTGCAACTCTCGGCCCTGTGCGTGGGAGCCATCGGATTGAGCCTGCCCTGGCTGCGGCAATTAACGCCGGAAGCAGATACTTTTTCTGCAAGAGGGTTGCGTGCACGCCTGTTCTGGTGGGGCCGTACGCTGCTGCGCATTTTTCTAGTCTCGCTCTGTGTGCAGGTGGTTCTGCTGCCGCTCAACATGCTTCTTTTCGGCAACGCCGGATTCTGGTTTCCTCTCAATGTGGCATGGCTGCCTGTGGCTGATCTTTTTGTATTGCCAGCCTCTGTTCTGGGTTTGTTATGCGCGGCAACGGGTATGGAGCCCGCTGCCCGCCTGATATTGGACGTGGCAGCTTTGCCGTGTCAGTGGCTGGTAGATATGCTGGACTGGCTGGCTGAAAGCGGCTTTTTGTCAGCTCCATCCATGCTGCGCCCGCACTGGACAGCCCTGCCCGCCTTTGCCGCCCTGCTTACGGCACTGGCTTTCAAGGCAGGACGCCCCACCCTGCCCAAAGCGGCACTTCGCCTCTTGCTGGCAGGGGGACTGCTGCTTTTTGCTGGCCCCATATTGCGGCTGTCAGAACGCCTGTCGCCAGAGATACGTCTGGACGTGCTGGATGTCGGCCAAAGTCAGGCCGTGGTTCTTCGCCTGCCGGGGCATGTGCGCATGATGTTGGACGGCGGCGGCAGCGCGTCACCACGGTTTGATCCCGGCCAGAACATCGTAGCCCCGGTCTTGCTCTACAACGATGCGCCACGCGTGAACGCGGTGCTGAACAGCCATCCCGATCTGGACCACATGGGCGGCTTGGTGCATATTTTACGGCAGTTTGGTGTAAGCGCCCTGTTTGACAACGGACGCAACAGCAGTGACGCCAGAAATGGCTGGGGAGAAATCTGGGCCAAGGTACGGCAAGAGCATATGGCCCAGCCTCTTGCGCAAGGCGACATTATACTTCTTGGCAATCCAGCCAATGGCCTGCAACTGGAAATTCTGCATCCGCCGCGCGCCAACAAGATCAGCCCCGTGACGAACAGCGCCGTCAACGCCGCATGGGAGGGCAATAACGCGTCCCTGGTGGCAAAGCTGACCCAGCATGGCAAGGGGCTGGCTATCATTCCCGGCGACGCCGAACGTAAAAGCCTGCGGCATATGCTGGATAAGGGGATGGACCTTCGGGCCGAAGTGCTGGTGCTGCCCCATCACGGTTCAGACAGCAGCTACCTGCCCGATTTTTATGAGGCTGTGCAGCCCAGAATAGTAGTTGCGGCCTGCGGATTTGAAAACCGCTACGGCTACCCAGGCAAAAAGGTGCGGGCTTGGTTGGACAACGCGGCGATACCCCTGTTGTTCACAGGGCGGGACGGGCAGGTAAGCCTGATCTGGCCAAGGGACAAAGGGCAGGATGCCAGCGTGCATGTTGAGACCCAGAGAGCGAGCCATGAGGAAGCAAAAGGCGGCAGAAAGGAAGCCAGCCGGGGCGGATCCCCAAGCCGCAAAGAACTTGCAGAAGATACAGACAAAATTAAAGATTAACAGATCGCAAGGTGAGAGCGCCAGGCAGCGTCGCCACGAGCTGGCCGAGTATCACTACTTCTGCTGGGCTGCGAATTCAATTTCCAGATGCTCTTTGCCCCACTGGTAAAGCCCTTTCAGTGTGGGAAGCAGTCGCCAGCCTTGCGCAGTCAGGGCATATTGCACACGGCGCACTTTGCCTTCAAGCTCTGTTCTACTGATCAGACCGTCAGCCTCCAGCTCTTTAAGGCATTTTCCAAGCATCATATTGGTGATTCCGGTCACTTCCCGGCCAAGGGCATTGAAGCCGCAACAGCCTGTATCTGCCAGATGCCAGAGAATAGGAAGTTTCCACTTGCCGCCAATGAGATTCAGTGCATGAATCAAGGGACAGGGAACTTCATAAACACTTTCTCGCGGTAAAACCGTGCTATAGCCAACCGCCACTTTTGCCTGCATAAGCTGGTGCTCCTTGAAATGCCTTCCTGGGCAGACATATTCTCTGCCTCTTTTGCCACGAACAAAGCCCGCATCTCAGGTTAGAAAAAACTGCGTACTTGTTTTTTAACCTGCGCTTCCTTTAGAATAGACGAACTTTGAGAATATACGTTCTCAAAGTTTAAGATACGCTAGCTGCGGCGCTTAGCAGCGCATAAATAGCGCTTACGCCTCCACGGCGAGCGTTTGCTCACGCAGCCACCTGAGCATTTTAAAGGTAAAATGCTTTAAAGTATGTTTGTCGATACAACGCACGGCGCAGATGTGCAAGAATGCCTCACGGCACTTTTTATTAGGAGAAAACCATGAAATTTTACGCTATTAACGGAAGCCCGAGAAAGAAACACAATACAGCCACGGTGTTGGCCAAAGCCCTTGAAGGCGTGTCGGCTGTTCTTCCTGATGCGCAGACAGAAATGCTGCACCTTTACGACTATTCGTACAAAGGCTGTATAAGCTGCTTCGAGTGCAAGCGCCTGGGCGGAAAATCGTACGGCAAGTGCGCGGTACGAGACGAGCTGGCCCCTGTGCTGGAAAAACTTTCTCTCGCCGACGGCATTATCTTTGGCTCGCCTATATACTTCAAAGGCATCACTGGCGAAATGCGTTCTTTCTTTGAGCGCTTTCTTTTCCCCTATCTCGTGTACGATGCCACCTATTCTTCCATCGCCCCCAAGAAAATGAAAACAGCCTTTATCTACACGATGAACGTCACAGACGCTGCCATGAGAGACATGAACTATCCTGAACATCTTGGCGGTATGGAGTATTTTACGGGCAGAATGCTGACGCCGCCTTCCGTACTTTATGTGAATGATACATATCAGTTTATGGACTACAGCAAATACAAGGTGGAATGCTTCTCTGAAGAAGCCAAACTGAAGCGGAAAAATGAGGAGTTTCCCAAGGATTGCCAAAAGGCCTTTGAACTGGGCATGGCAATGGCTCGCTCGTAAATATTTTACGCTGAAATATTTGTTTAACAGCCAAGTAGCATTGCTGTCTTCGTTATAATGAGCGAAACTGAAACTCAGAGCGGATAAGCATTACCTATGCTTATCTGCTCTGATCGTTTTAATGACCGCCTGTGCTCCGGGCGGCAGGTTGAGCCTGTTAGGCAGTGTCGCCACAAGCAGTGTCGCCACAAGATGAATTTTATTGCCGAGATGTCACAGACACTAGCCAGAACCGATGCTTCGGCAACAGCCTGATGGTCCGCTGAACCACCTTGTATAATGTCAGAACGATTTTTAAAACTGCTAACTCTGACAGTGTGAGCAGTAAACCGTGCTGCGTCCCGACACTTTGGCTTTTTCAAGGAGCCTACCGCATTTTTTGCATGGCTGGCCGCCGCGGCCATACACCGCAAAAGTATTTTGAAAAGCTCCTGCATCGCCGTTGGCGTCCCTGTAGTCGCGTATGGAGCTGCCGCACTGGGATATGGACAAATTCAGCACGTCCTGCAAGCACTTCAGCAGACATTTCGCCTGTTCGGCCGTAAGATCTGCGGCCTTGTGACGCGGATCAATGCCTGCGGCAAACAAGCTTTCGTCTGCATAGATGTTGCCGACCCCCGCCAGAATTTTTTGATCCAGCAGCACGCCCTTAATGGCTGATTTTCTGCCGGAAATAGCCCTGATAAAATCTTTTTTCGTCATGCCCAATGGCTCGGGGCCAAGCCCACTCCAGAAGGGCCAGCGCTCAAAAATATCGGAGGGTCCCGCCAGCATGAGACCGAAAGCGCGCACATCGTCAAAAAATAAACGGCGCGGCCCTTCATGCACAATACCAGCCTTACCCTCACGCTGCTCCAGCTCGTCTTTCGCCTGCTCTGAAGGGGTTTCTCCAGCGCACAAAACATCTTTACTTGTCTGCCCTTGCGCCGGGGGCATATCCAGATCAAGTATGCACCGGGTGTGGGTACCGGGCTCAGTGTGGGCAGCATAGGGCATAAGCCGCCCGGTCATACGCAGGTGCACGGCTAGCCGCAGGTCTTTATATTTGCGCACAGCTGCATTTTCAGCCTGCGTGGCGTCCAGATGCATAAGTAGCAGTTTTCCGCGCCGCCCTACTTCTACAATGCGGCATCCACGCAAATCTTCCAGCGGAACACTCAAAGGGTGCTGGCTGGTGGCGCGTAACACCTGCGCATTTGTGATAATGCATCCCTGCACATGAGGCCGCAGCGTTCTGACAATTGTTTCAACTTCTGGCAATTCAGGCATGATTTTCCTCGTGTTACCCAAAGAGATAAGGCATCTTGTGAGCGTGGCAAGCTGCCACAAGCTATTACTTGCAGTGCACACGTCATTGTCACCAAACGCATGCCCGACCACACGAAAAACATCAGCCCCTTGCTCAGGACGTAAACCAAAAGAAAAGGGCTGCCGCGCCTACAGGCAACAGCAGCCAATAAAATTTCGGTGTAAGGCGATAGCGCCCCAACAGCCATTACTTTTTCTCTGAAGTATCCGAGAGATAAATATCCAATAATCCTTCCGGTGGATCAATGACCACTGCCGGGGCATCCACATCAAAGCCCACGATGAATTCCGGTCTTGCAGGAAAAAGTACTTCCTTGCCGTCATCCGTCATGATGACCCACATTTCAAGATCAGCGGGATACTCGAAATGGTCAAGCGTACCAATGCGTTGCCCGTCGGGCAACAGCACATCGCCGCCAAGCAGGTCTTCCAGATAGACTTCGTCGTCTTCCGGCTCTGGCAGGGAATCTCGCTTGGTGAGCAGCTTATATCCACGAAAGTTTTCAGCAGCGGTGCGGTCTGCCACGCCCTCAAGCAAGAGCAGGGGACGCCCCTTGTGACTGCGAACGGCCAAAGGCCGGATACGACGCGGTTCAGCATCGCCCGCCTGAATCCAGAGAGGGGTAGTCAAAAGCAGGGGAGAGTCTGCATACCAGTCGATGCAGATCTCCCCTTTAATGCCGTGGGGCCTCGCAAGCGTGCCCATATGAATCCATGAATCCGCCATAGTACTCGGCGCTATTCCAGAATTTCCAGCACAGTGCGTTTTTTGCACTTGATGGATGCGGCGCTCAGAATGGTGCGCATGGCTCGTGCCGTGCGCCCCTGCTTGCCAATGACCTTGCCCAGATCTTCCTTGGCAACTTTGAGTTCCAGAACTGTAGTCTGTTCGCCTTCCACTTCGCTGACCTGCACTTCGTCGGGATGATCTACCAGGGACCGGGCAATATATTCGATCAGGGCCTTCATTGAGTACCTCCAAAGGGGTCTGCGCCGGAAAAGCCGGAGCAGTAAAGGCCGCGCGCAGTGCCGATATTGCCCAAAACGGCCTGTCCCAATATGCGTTAACATATTTGGGAGGCCGCAGGGCGTCTGCCGCCGTGGCGGAAGCTTAGCGGAATGCGCTAGGCCATGTGTTTCTTGATCAGGGAGCGCACGGTGTCCGTGGGTTCAGCGCCACGGGCCAGCCATTCCTTGATTTTATCCGCATCAAGCTTGACTTCGATCGGATCTTTCATGGGGTTATAGTAGCCCAGGAATTCCAGCGGACGGCCATCACGACGGGTTTCGTCAGTGGCGGCCACAACCCGGTAGAAGGGGTGCTTTTTGCTGCCGAGGCGGGTCAATTTCAACTTTACAGCCATGAGTCCAACTCCCTTTGAGGTGGTATGTTATCGTTGCGCCCGGGAAAGGGCAAGGGCAGAAAAGCCCTGGCGCAAAGAGGTGTTGCCGTTACGACGGCGCTCCTTGCCGCGAAATATTTACTTTTTTTTACGCTTTTGGCGCTCTTTTTTCTTGCGCTTTTTTGCTGCTGCCGATTTTCCGGTGCCAGAACGCCCGCCGGGCAGGCCTTCCATACCGGGCATTCCGCCCATGCCAGGCATTCCACCCATTCCGGGCAGACCACCAAGGCCGGGCATTCCGCCCATGCCGCCGGGCGGCGTCATACCGGGGGGCATACCGCGCATGCGGGGCATTGAGGGCATTTTAGCCCCTTTGCCGCCCATCATCCCCTTCATCATCTGGCGCATCTGCTCAAACTGGCGCACAAGCTGATTTACTTGGGCCACGGTGACACCCGCGCCCTTGGCTATGCGCGCCCTGCGGCTGCCGTTGAGGATGTCGGGGTTACGGCGCTCGGCCATAGTCATCGAACTGATGATGGCTTCGGTGCGCGCCATTTCCTTTTCGGGCATGACGCCGCTGGCTTCAGACAATTTTTCACGCAGGCCGCCAAGCCCGGGAATCATTTTAAGGATGCTGTCCAGCGAGCCGAGTTTTTTGATGCGGCGCATCTGGGTGCGAAAATCTTCAAGGTCAAAGCTGGCCTTCTTCATCTTGCGGGCCAGCTCTTCGGCCTCCTCGGCATTGATGGCCCCCTGTGCTTTCTCCACCAGAGTAAGCACGTCGCCCATGCCCAGGATACGCCCGGCGATACGGTCAGGGTGGAAAACTTCCATCTCCGACAGTTTTTCGCCCATACCCACAAATTTTACGGGGGCGCCCGTCACCGCGCGGATGGAAAGGGCCGCGCCGCCGCGCGCATCGCCGTCCATCTTGGTAAGCACAACGCCAGTGATGCCAAGGCGCTCGTTGAAGCTTTCAGCCACGGTCACGGCGTCCTGACCGGTCATGGCGTCAGCCACAAACAAAATTTCCTGCGGCTGCACAGCAGCCTTGATGGCCTCAAGCTCCTGCATGAGGGGCTCGTCCACATGCAGACGGCCCGCCGTATCCAGCAGCAGCACAGTGGCCTGCTCGCGCCGCGCCTCTTCCAGGGCGGCCTTGGCAATGTCCACGGGATTCATATCCACGGTGGAGGGATAGCAAGGCATGTCCAGCTGCTTGGCAAGTACGGTCAGCTGGTCAATGGCTGCGGGGCGGTACACGTCGGCGGGCACAAGGTAGGGGCGCATCTTTTGCTTGCGCAAAATATTTGCTATCTTGCCAGCAGAAGTTGTTTTACCCGAACCCTGCAAGCCCACAAGCATGATTACTGCGGGTTCGCGGCCCTGAAGGTCAAGCCCGGCGGTTTCGCCGCCAAGCAGGTTGACCAATTCGTCATTGACGATCTTGACCACCTGCTGCGCAGGACTTACTCCTTTGAGCACTTCCTGGCCAAGACATTTTTCGCGCACGTTTTCAACAAAGTCTTTGACGACCTTGAAGTTAACGTCCGCTTCCAGCAAGGCCAGCCGCACTTCGCGCAGGCCCGCCTGCACGTTTTCTTCGGTAAGCTGGCCGCGTCCGCTGAATGAGCGGAATACGCCGGAAAGTCTGTCTGAAAGGCTCTCGAACATGTAATCTCCACGGGGCCGCAGGGCGGCAAAAAGCAGTGCAGTCGCCCATTTCGCGCAGCTTTTACGCGAGGTGGCCGCACGGCGCACATGCCCCATAGGGGGCGAAGTGGTGATTCATAGGATGTTTGCCGCCTCACGTCAAGTCTTGGACGAAAAAGGCACGGCGGTACTTGCCAAGCACAGCTAAAAACTGTACGCGCATGCACCCGCTCAAAACTATGCTTGGCTGCTCTTTTTTCGCCAGACAGAACATTGATGATTTTGGCGGACGGTGTTTCCTTATTATAAGGAGATCAGGTCGCAAAGGCGCGGCCCGCATTGACATACGGCCCACAAGGGGATACCCTGTTAGACTACAATTTGAACAATTATTCCAGCACATTACGAGGAAGTCATGTTCACCAATCGCGGCAAGGCGCTGACCTTTGACGATATTTTGCTCATTCCCGGCTATTCGGACATCACCCCTGACGCCGTGGACATAGCCACCTGGCTCACCCCTTCCATCCCCCTGCGCATCCCCCTGCTTTCTGCCGCCATGGACACCGTGACGGAATCCGCCATGGCTATTTCTATGGCACGCATGGGCGGCATCGGCATCATTCACAAGAATATGACCGTGGCACAGCAGCGCCTGGAGGTCGAGAGGGTTAAAAAGAGCGAGAGCGGCATGATCCTCGACCCTGTGACCATTTCACCCAACAATACGGTGCAGGAAGCCCTTGACCTTATGTCGGACTTCCGCGTTTCGGGCCTGCCCGTTGTGGCGGATGGCCGTCTGGTGGGCATTCTTACCAACCGTGACGTTCGCTTCATTGAAGATGGACACGCTGTGCGCGTGGCCGACGTCATGACCAGCCAGAAGCTCGTTACCGTGCCCATGGGCACTTCGCTTGAAGAAGCCAAGCAGCATCTGCACGAACACCGCATTGAAAAACTGCTTGTTGTTGATGAAGAAGGCCATTTGCGCGGCCTCATCACCATGAAAGACATCGACAAAGTGCAAAAGTACCCCAATGCCTGCAAGGACACCGCCGGACGCCTGCGCGTTGGCGCTGCCATCGGCATTGGCAAAGACTGCGAAGCCCGCGCCGAGCAGCTGCTTGAAGCCGGAGCCGACGTTCTGGTGCTCGACTCTGCCCACGGGCATTCGGTCAATGTCATCAACGCCATCCGCATGGTCAAATCTGCCTTCCCCAACTGCCAGCTTGTGGCGGGCAACGTGGCCACCTATGAAGGCGCCAAGGCCATTCTTGAAGCCGGAGCAGACTCCGTCAAAGTAGGCATCGGTCCCGGCTCCATCTGCACCACCCGCATCGTTGCGGGCGTGGGCGTGCCCCAGGTGACCGCTGTTATGGACGGCGGCCGCGCCGCACGCGAAATGGACCGCTGCTGCATCGCTGACGGCGGCATCAAGTTTTCGGGCGACATCGTCAAGGCTCTGGTAGTGGGCGCGCACTCCGTCATGATCGGCTCGCTTTTCGCGGGCACGGAAGAAAGCCCCGGCGAAACCATCCTGTATCAGGGCCGTACCTACAAGATCTACCGTGGCATGGGTTCCATTGACGCCATGAAGGAAGGCAGCTCTGACCGCTACTTCCAGGAAAAGAGCAAAAAGCTCGTTCCTGAAGGCATTGTGGGCCGCGTGCCTTACCGTGGCCCCGTGATGGAAGCCGTGTACCAGCTTATGGGCGGCCTGCGCTCCGGCATGGGTTATGTGGGCGCACATAACCTCAAGCAACTGTTCGAAAATACCACTTTCTGCGAAATATCCCCGGCGGGCCTGCGCGAAAGCCATGTGCACGACGTGGTTATCACCAAGGAAGCTCCCAACTACCGTATCGAGAACTAGCCGGCGGCGCGCCTGCGCCGCATGCCTCTGCACACAGGAACCGTGCGCCCCCACTGGACGCACACAGATCATGAGGACGATATGCCCAGCAAGGTCATTATTATAGACTACGGTTCACAAGTTACCCAGCTTATCGCACGCCGCGTGCGCGAGGCCGGGGTATATTCTGAAATTCACTCCTGCGTGACCACCGCCGAACAGGTAGCGGCCATGAAGCCCCAGGCCGTTATTCTTTCGGGCGGCCCTGCCAGTGTTGGCGAAGCTGACGCGCCCGCACTGGACCCCGGCTTTCTGGAGCTGGGCGTACCCGTGCTTGGCATCTGCTACGGCATGCAGCTGCTGGCCCAGAATCTTGGCGGCAAGCTGGCCCAATCCCTCACCCGGGAATACGGTCCTGCCGACCTCAATCTGACCGCGCCCTGCGCCCTGTGGGAAGGCATCACCTCCCCCTCCCGCGTGTGGATGAGCCACGGCGACAAGGTTATGGTTCCGCCGTCCGGCTTTGCCGTCACGGCCAGCACCAGCACCCTTGAAGTGGCGGCCATGGCCGACGAAAGCCGCAAGATCTACGCTGTGCAGTTCCACCCCGAAGTGCACCACAGTGTGGACGGCGAGCGCATGCTGCACAACTTCCTGTTCAAGGTCGTGGGCATCAAGCCCGACTGGACCATGTCGTCCTTCGTGGAACGCGTGGTCAAGGAAATGGCCGAACAGGTGGGCGACAAACATGTGGTCTGCGCCCTTTCCGGCGGCATCGACTCCACGGTTGTGGCCGTACTGCTGCACAGGGCCATCGGCAGGCGCCTGCACTGCATCTTTGTGGATAACGGCCTGCTGCGCCTCGGCGAGGGCGACGAAGTGGTCAGCTACCTGCGTGAACACTTTGACCTCAACCTCAATTTTGTTCAGGCGCAAGAGCGTTTTCTCTCCAAGCTCAAGGGCGTGGAAGATCCGGAAAAGAAGCGCAAAATCATTGGTCATACCTTCATTGAAATTTTTGACGAAGAAGCCAAAAAACTCTCTGAAGTTGATTTTCTGGCCCAGGGCACCCTTTACCCCGACGTTATTGAATCCGTCTCGCACAAGGGCCCCAGTGCCGTTATCAAAAGCCACCACAATGTGGGCGGCCTGCCCGATACGATGAAGCTCAAGCTCATCGAACCCCTGCGTGAGCTCTTCAAGGACGAAGTGCGCAAAGTCGCTGCCGAACTGGGCATGCCCGACTCAATCGTGTGGCGTCACCCCTTCCCTGGTCCCGGCCTTGCCATTCGCGTGCTTGGCGAAGTGACGGAAGAACGCCTTGCCATTCTGCGTCAGGCAGACAAGATCGTGCAGCAAGAGCTGCGCGAGTCTGGCTGGTATCGCAAAGTGTGGCAGGGATTTGCCGTATTGCTGCCCCTCAAGACCGTGGGCGTGATGGGCGATGGCCGCACCTATGAGCATGTTATCGCCCTGCGCGTGGTGGACAGTGTGGACGCAATGACCGCTGACTGGGCCCGCCTGCCCGCCGAGCTCATTGAGCGCATGTCTGGACGCATCATCAATGAAGTCAAAGGCGTCAACCGCGTGGTTTACGACGTGTCCTCCAAGCCGCCCAGCACCATTGAATGGGAATAGGAGAACCCTATGTTCGGTATAGGCAGCACTGAACTTCTGGTCATCCTTGTGGTGGCCCTGATTGTGCTTGGTCCCAAGAGTATGGCCAACGTATCGCGCACTCTGGGCAAGGCCCTGGGCGAATTCCGCCGGGTCTCCACCGACTTCCAGCGCACCCTCAATGCCGAGGCTGAAGAGGAAGAGCAGAAAAAACGTAAAAAAGAAGCTGCCAAAGCTGCCAGAGAAGCCGCTGAAGCAGAAGCTGCAAAGGCCGCCACGCAAGCGGCTGAGGCAGCGGCTGCGACCTCGGCTGTGGCAGACGGGCAACAAGCTCCTGGCGAAGGCACGGCAACATCCCCGCAGGAAACTCCTGCGGCGGAAGCTGTGCTGGACACCACGGCTGTGCATCCCGGCGAGGCTACGGCGCAGGCTCCGGTTGAAGGGCAAGCTGCCGTGCAAGATTCGCCGGAAACCGCACCAGCCGCAGAGCAGCCACAGGCTCCCACTGCTTCCGGGGCGGCAACGCCTTCGGTTGAAGCTGGCGTGCCTGTTCCGCCTGCAGGCAGCCCGCTGGCCGAAGCCCTTGCCCGAACTGAAGCCGAAGTTCGTGAGGCGGAGGCCCGTCTGGCCCAGACCGCAACAGTTTCTGACAACGGCGGCAAGGCATGACCGAAGAGAAAAAAGCACCACTCGAACAGGCATCTACTGACAGCACGACTGCTACACACCAGGAGTCTGATCAGACGGCGGAAGCATCCGCCGCCCTGTCTGTCATCAACCATATCGACCTTGAGGCCGCCAGTCAGATGGCGGCCTCTGCCGCGTCTTCCGAACAACAATCCGTGCAACCCGCTGAAGCGGATTCCGGCGCTGTTACGGAAAATGCCACAACAGAACCTGTAAAAGCCACGGCAGCAGACGCATCGGCAAATGTTGCGCCAGACATTTCGTCAAATGCATCACCTAGCGCATCACCTGAAGAGCAGCAGGAATCCCCTGCGTCTCAGCCCGCCGACGGCGCAGCCACGCAAGAATCTTCTGGAACGGCTGATGCTGCTTCTGGCGTAAATGCACCAGCCCCCGCTTCGGGCGGCCAGCCCCCCCTGCCTCCGGCGAGTCCTTTTCCGCCCACAGGCACGTCTGGGGATGATCTTCCCATTCCCGCAGCACCGGGCGGCCAGCTTCCTGCGCCCACTGATGACGATGAAGATGACGACGAGGACGAGCAAGGCAAGTCAATGGGCCTTATGGACCACCTTGGTGAACTGCGCGGGCGCATTGTTCGCTGCTGTATTGCCATCGCTGTTGGCTTTTTTGCTTGCTGGGCCGTTGTTGATCCCATCTTTGACGCTCTGGTGAACCCCTTGCTGGCTGTTTTGCCCAAGGGTTCGCACGCAATTTACACCACCCTGCCCGAAGGCTTTTTCACGCGCATGTATATCGCTGTGGTGGCAGGCGTATTTGTGTCCAGCCCGGTGATTTTCTATCAAATATGGTCCTTTATTGCGCCAGGGCTGTACGAAGAAGAAAAAAAATACATTATTCCCATAGCGGTCATGTCGGCTGTATTTTTCGTGTGCGGCGGGGCATTCTGCTACTTTGTGGTATTTCCCTACGCGTTCAGCTTCTTTGTGAGCTTTGCCACTGAAGAAATTGTGGCCATGCCCAAGGTCAGCGATTACCTGAGTTTTGTGCTCAAGTTAATTCTGGCTTTTGGCATTATCTTTGAAATGCCGCTGTTCGCCTTCTTTTTAGCGCGCATGGGCGTCATTACCGCAACGATGATGCGCAAAGCGCGGCGCTACGCCGTTTTGGGTATTTTTATCGTGGCCGCCGTTCTTACGCCGCCGGACGTGGTTTCACAGCTGCTCATGGCTTGCCCCATGCTTGTATTGTATGAAATAAGCATATGGGTGGCTGCCGCCTTTGGGCGCAAGCCCAAAAAGAGCGAAGACGAAAAAGAAGACGGCGAAGCGGCTTCAGGTGAAGCATCTGAAAGTTCGCAAAAAGCCAAGGCAGCCCATCCTTCGGAGGAAGCATGACCAAAGCTCCGCGCATGTCCACCCAGACACGCACCAGCGCCGAAACTGACATCCGCCTTGAACTGACCCTGGACGGTCAGGGCAAAACGGAAATCAGAACGGGCTTTGGCCTGCTGGACCACATGCTGACCCTCACTGCTTTCTGGGCGGGCATGGATCTCACCCTGATTTGCGAAGGCGATATGGAAGTGGACGCCCACCACACAGCCGAAGACGTTGGCCTGACCCTGGGCAAAGCGTTACTTGAGGCTCTGGGCGACCGTGTAGGAATTGCCCGCGTTGGTTACGGGCGGGTGCCTATGGACGAGGCCCTGACCGAAGTGACAGTGGATATTTCAGGTCGTCCCTGGCTTGAATGGCGCGGCGACGAACTGCTGCCCCCAGTACTTGCCGGTGAGGAAAAAGACCTCTGGCGTGAATACTACAAAGCCCTTGCAAGTGGCGCACGCTGCAATCTGCATGTGGACATGCGCTACGGCAAGAATGGGCATCATCTGCTGGAATCCGCAGCCAAAGGCCTGGGGCTTGCCCTGGCTCAGGCAGTGCGGCGGCACGGCACAACCATACGCAGCACCAAGGGAGGCCTTGATTGATGCATACTCGCCTGAATATACTGCTACTCATCGTACTGAGTCTTGTTCTGGCTTTGGGTGCCTGCTCCAAACGCCCCCGCAGCACGGCTGACGTGCCGCGCAACCTTTCTGGCACCTACACCGTAACGGTTGCTCCCTTTACCCAGCCCATCAACGCCAGCCAGCTTATTATGGGGCGCATTCCTGAAAATCAGGGGCGCACTCCCGAAGATATGCTGATGGCTCTGGACATGCGCCTGCGCCACGTCCTCACCACCGACACCAATCGGCAGTACAAGTTCATCAGCCTGCGCACCCTGCCCAAAGACCTGACAACGTTCCACAGTTCAGAACAGCCCCAGGCCCTGCCCCGCTGGATCGAATACGGCAAAAAGCAGGGCGCACAGGTGCTGCTCATTCCTCAGGTGCTTGACTGGCATGAACGCGAAGGCTCCACGGCTGGCGTGACCCAGTCAGCCCATGTGCGGGTAGAGTTCTTTTTGTTGCGCGTTGATACGGGCAGCATAATGGACCGCTCTGTCTTCGAAGAAAAGCAGCTGGGTCTGACGGAAAACCTGCTCAATATGGGCTCCTTCTTGAAGCGTAAGGGCCAGTGGGTCAGCGCTGAGGACCTCACGGTAGAAGGTATGCGCAAGGCAGTGAAGGATTTGGGATTATGATTCTTTTTCCCGCGGTAGACATTCAAAACGGCAAAGCCGTGCGCCTCAAGCAGGGCCGCGCCCACGAGAGCACGGTTTTTGCCGAAAGCCCGGTTGACGCAGCCAAGGCATGGGAAGAAGCCGGCGCCCGCTGGCTGCATGTGGTGGACCTCGACGGCGCTTTTGACGGCGCTGCCCAAAGCCGCCACATCGTACGTGATATCTGCACCGCCCTTGCCATTCCCGTGCAACTTGGCGGCGGTATCCGCGATATGAAAACTGCTGAAGCCTACCTTGAAGCCGGAGTCAGCCGCCTTATTATCGGCACTCTCGCGCTTGAACAGCCCGAGCTTTTTGCCGCAATGTGCAAGGCCTTTCCCGGTCAGATCGGTGTTTCGCTTGATGCTGAAGGCGGCCGCCTCAAAAGCCGTGGATGGGTGGAAGATACTGGAATGACCGTAGATTCGGCCCTGCCCCGCCTGCTTGAAGACGGTGCGGCCTTTGTTATCTATACAGACATTGAACGCGACGGCATGCAGTGTGGCGTTAATGTGGCTGCTCTGGAACATCTGGCGCGGCTTTCCACCGTGCCCGTCATTGCGGCGGGTGGCGTGGCCACGCTTAAAGATGTGCAGAATCTCTATCCCCTTACCCGCACCACCAGCCTTGCTGGCGCGGTGAGCGGGCGCGCCCTTTATGAGGGAACGCTTAATCTGGCGGAAGCCAATGCCTGGATAGATGCCCAGGCTGGCGCACAAAAATAGCTATAGAATATCAGCAACTATTTACCCCCGGCTTCATTTGAAGCCGGGGGTTTTCTTTCAAATGCTGTGAGCAGATGCGCAAAATCGCAGTAACCGTTCAATTGGCGGCTGGTTTGCTTTTAGGGAGTGGATATACGCCTGAGCGTAAGCCTGCTCTTTCAATACCGCCCTCGCAACATACCATCGTTTGTTGACGCATGATCTGTAAACCAGAGCATTTTAACGTTGAAAAAGCCCACATGTTCAAAAACTACACAAGAGTATTATGCGCCGTAATATGCGAGGATTCTGCCTGAACTTGCAGCCTTTGGCAGAATGGTAACGTTAAAGTATAAAACGCTTTCCAATCAATCTGCTCCAGATCTCAAAATATCTGCACTTGAAATTCGCTGCCACAGTACGCCCTTGCCAAGCTATCTGGCAGTACATATACTATAAATATGAAGCCAATTTTTGATCACCAGTATAACCAAGGCCGCTCGTTTTGCGGCTACCCTGAAGAACGCTATTGGCGGTCCTTTCTCTAATTCCTCGCAGGCAAAACTTCCCTTGGCGTGATGCCACAACAGGTGGCCAGCGCCTTTTCTGCTTTCGGTCTCGGGTAAAATTCAGTGCAGAACAACTGCCCGGGAAATTTACCTGAGAATCTGCTTAAAAAAATCCCCAATTTGCCAAATTTGCGAGGACACAATGCTTGTGACCAAACCTTATCACTGGTTCTGCCTTATGGGAGCCATTGTTTTTGAAGTAGCCGGAACCACAGTTATGAAAATGGCCCAGGGCTGGAGCTTTGCCCACGCCGCCCTGCTGGGGCTGGCGCTCATGTGGCTGGCCATCGGCCTGTCGTACTATATGTTGGCCAAGGCCACCACGGGCCTGCCTGTAGGCGTGGCATTCGCCTTTTGGGAAGGGCTAGGGCTGACCCTCATCACCTTGTGCAGCGTGGCCCTGCTTGGCGAAAGCATGACGCTGAAGCGCGCCCTTGGCCTCGCCTGCGTGCTGGCCGGGGCCCTGCTGGTTCACCACGGTACCGGGCATGGAAAGGAAGACAAGAACGATGGCATTCACCCGGCGGCACGGCCCACTTCCGCCGCAGGGAGCATGCATAGTCAATCCAGAGCCGGGGGGGACGCATAATGCAAGCCGTCACCTCGTTTTTCAATCTTTCTCTGCTGCTGGTTGTGCTGGCTGCCGCTCTGGACGTGCTGGCAAATCTTCTGCTGGCAAAATCCGGCGGGTTTCGCCGCCGCTGGCTGGGTTTTTTTTCTCTGGCCCTGGTGGGTCTGGCTTTTTACTGTCTGTCGCTGGCTGTGCGCAATATGGACCTGGCCGTGGCGTATGCCATGTGGGGCAGCTTCGGCATCCTGGGCACATCCCTTGGGGGCTGGCTGTTTTTCAGCCAAAAGCTTCGGCCCTGCGCCTTCGCAGGTATGGGCCTGCTCATGACAGGTATGGTGCTTTTGCATATGAGTTGAGGCGGGGAAACCTGCCGGGAGGCAATTGTGGGTAAAAGATTCTGGGATTATCTTGAGAAATGGCGGGGGCTTTTTCCGCGCCGCAAGAACTTGCGCTGGCGAGACGGCTGGCTGCAAAACGGCTACTGCGGCGGTTGCCGCTACTGCTGCGGGCCTCAGGATTCCAACGAACCCTTTCCTATGGCTTTGCTGCCCCGGCAACTGCACCCCAGAATAGAAAAAGACTTTTGCATGCTCAACGCCGACACGGCCTATATGGATGGCCGCGGCTGCAAGTCCTGCACATCAAAGGGTTGTGGGCTGCCCCGCGAAGGGCGGCCCGTGGCCTGCGGCCTCTTCCCCTTTGTGCTCATCAACGGCAACCTGTACGTCTACAAAACCTGCCCGGCGATTCTTTTCACCCCGCTGGCGCAACTGGCCCCGCTGGGGCTTGAGGCTGCACGCTGGCTCACCAGTTTCAGCCATGAAGAATTGCGCCATTTGTCCCTTGATATGTCCCCTGCCGTATTGGCAGAAAAGTATATTTCATTGGGCATTCAGATTTTTGACGAAAACGGCGTGAATTTGCAATTGCGGTAAGAGCAAAGCATTTTATTCGTGAAATACCCCCCGGGATTTGTTCTCAAATTCCGGCAGCAAAACAGGCGCAGGCGAGATTCACTCGCCTGCGCCTGTTCTAATCAATTACCCTTGCTCAACTCTAGAGCGGGTTAACTTTAAAAATATATCCAAAGTTTAAGACACGCTGGCTGTGGCGTTTAACCACGCCAATAGCTAGCAATACTGTCTTACTCCGTAGCAGTGCTGTCCTGCCCCATAATACGGTCCCGTCTAGGGTCCAGCCAAGCCCTTATAGGCCAACGGCTGAAGCTGCACTTACGTCTCCACGGCGGGCATCTGCTTACGCAGTAGCCTGAGCATTTCAAAGTAAAAGTGCTCTAAAATATCAAACGAAGCAGGCAGGCTCGCCAGCGCTTACCATTCAGGCACAAAGGTCTGGCATGCGTATTCTTGCGGGATGCGCAGCACATCGTTGAGCGGTAGCGCCATGTAGTAGGCCAGCAAGCTGCGAATAACGCCCGCATGCGCCACAACCAGCAGCGTACCTGTGGGGTAATGCCGCCGCCAGCGGTTTACGGCATCAAGTGCGCGGTTTTGCAACTGCGCGAAACTCTCGCCGCCTTCGGGGCAATAATGGGGGAAATTCCGGCCACGAGCGTCGTATTGACCGGGAAAGCGCTGTTCAATTTCGGCTTTGGTGAGGCCCTGCCACTGGCCCAGATTCAGCTCGCGCAGGTCTGGTTCCAGATGTATCGGGGGCGGGCTGGCGGCCCATTCATTTCCGGTCAGAAGAATGGACGCGGTTTCACGGCAACGCCCCAGGTCCGAGGACACCACTGCCGCCAGTCTTCCCGCCAATATGGGCATGAAGTCGCGGGCCAGAACGCGTATCTGCTCCCGCCCGGCTGGACTGAGAGGGATATCACGATTCCCCACGATACGCCGCTCCGGGTTGGGCGGCAAAGCACCGTGGCGCACAAACCACATGCCGTTCATTAAAAATCTCCAGCATTTTTTCTGTAGCACGGCCCGCAAATTTGAGGCAAGACTTGACAGCTTTTTTCCATCATCGACTAAAATCCATATTACCTCGCCAGTGCCTGCTGGCCGGGGTATGCAAAACTATCACCTGAACGCAGATTCGCAGATTACCCTTGAAATACCCTCAAGGACTTATTTCTCAAACCATTTCTGACAATGGTACTTGGCGGCCTTTGCCCACCGTAAGAGAAGAGGCCAAGAGTTACGCGCTTCAACTGCTCTGAGCTGCCATCTCTGCCAAGGCACTGCGCGCAATGTCAGCCGGATGAACCGGATATGCGGGATAAAGGGAATGCAGGCTCTCAGCAGAAGCAGCTTCTCGCCCACAATCTGCGGCCTGAGTGTGCAGCGGCCCGTCAGCGATGCAGCCCAGTTCACGGGCAAGCCGGGCCTCCAGAGTCAAGGCGCGCGCCATGCGCCCCTTGATGGCTTCTGCCGCGTCACTGCCAAAAATTTCCAGCTTTTGTTCAAACCGTTGGCGCACAGGCACATAGCTTGAACCGTAACAATATTTATCAGCCAAAAAAATCAGTTCACGTTCTGTAATGGGCTGCTCGGCGGGCAAAGTCAGGTCACGGTGATCTTCCACCAGATGCGCCATTACGGGCAGATGCAGGCTGCGCAACAGGCGTCCGGCGGCGGCTTCATGCCTTTTTTCACCCTTGCATATGTCGTGTAGCAGGCCTCCTGCAAGAGCAAAGTCTGGAACAAGCTCTGGAGTAAGACCCGGGGCAAGGCCAGCGGCCTTAGCAGCATGGGTATTTCGGGCAGAGCGTGCGCGCTGTAACGCCCTTGCCAGGGCCGCAGCCACAGTGCCCACAGCGCGGCCGTGACGCAGCCCCTTTTCAGGCACGTCGTGCAGATGCAGCAATTCCACAGCTTCATCAGGCAGCAACACATCCCGGTATTGCGCCAAAAGCCTGATGTTTTCATAGTCTTCGGGCCTGTCCATATCCAGCAGCATCAGCTTGTCTGCTACGGGTATTCTGCGCACAGGCAGCCCTTCCAGAGCTCCCCGCAAGCCGTTTTCACCATTGGACTGCGCATGCCGCAGTATGTGCTCCATATGGCAGGCGGGCAAAAGCGGCGGATGCCCTTCTGCACCGGCAAAAACAGGCACAAAAACATGTTCAGAATCAGCCTCATGAGCTTCAAGCAATGCCTGTACTGTCATTGGCCGCACCAGTGGCACATCCACAGGCAGCACCAGCACAGGGGCTTGGGGCAATGCGCTATTGGCGTCGGCCAGCGCCCGTAGCCCCGCGCAGACCGATGAAAACATACCGTCTTCCGGCCTGGGATTACGCACGACAGCAAGGCCAATATCCTGCGCCGCCAGCTCCACACTGTCCGCATGCCAGCCTGTGACAACAGAAATATGCTCAATACCCACAGAGCGAAAAAGACACGCCAGACCTTCCAGGGCCGAGCACTCGTGCCCCGCCTCGCCTAGAGGAAGAGGCAGAAGCCCCTTGACCTTGCCCATGCGCGAAGCCTGCCCCGCCGCCAGTATCAGAACACGCGCGTTCACATCCAGTCTCCCCAGCCGCCAGTAGCGCAGTGTGGGCCTTTGTGAGCAGTCACTCCAATTTGATTGCCATTGGCAGGCGTGTTGCCGCCGCCCTTGGGCATCTGCACCACACGCACACGGCTTCCGCACCGTTCAAGCCTGCCCCGCACCGGGCCAAGGCGTGGCAAAGGACTGCCACAGGCGCACGGCCCAGGCAAAATGCTGGCCACGTCGCCTGTGCGGTAGCGAATAAGCGGCATGGCCTCGCGTCCCAAAGTGGTAATGACTACCTCGCCCGCTTCGCCCGGAGGCAGGGGTTCATCACCGCAAAAATCCACAATTTCCACAATCATATCCAGCAGACGCATATGATAGCCATCGTGAGCGGCGCATTCCACCGCTCCGCCGTAGCCAGTTTCCGTCAGGCCGTAGTGGTCAAGCACAGTGCAGTTCCATACAGTAGCCAGTACATGACTCAGCACAGAGTCAAGACGGTCTGCACTGCTGAGCAGACCGCAAAGCCCGGGAGGCCCACTTTTGGGGTAATAGCGCAACAAGCCTTCAAGCTGACCGGGCGCGGCAACCAGACAATGGGGCTGTACTTCCGTCAGCCATTGGGCCAGCTCTGGACGTACCTCAATCGATGAAGCCGTAAACGCGTGAACATCTACAGACGGGCATTGCCCACATGCGCGGGCAGGCGAAACATCCTCTGGCGTAGATCCAATAACCTCCGGCGTGGATTCAACCACAGGCAAGGCTTCCGGCCTCTCACCCACCAGAGTTTTCTGTGGCGCATCTGGGGGAGCCAGCAATTCCGGCGGTGGCGCGCACACCTCCACACCTTCTGAACGCAGCGACTGGCGCAGCAGATCTGCCACACCATCAGGCCGTGCGGCTCCCGGCAGCAGCACGGCCAGCTTTTGCCCTGCGCCGACCAGTTGCGACATGCCCACACGAAAAAAATCCACAGTGCGGGCAAGGTCGGCCTCGGTAAACGCCAGCCGCTTGGGGCCGCCAGTGGTGCCCGACGTATGCAGCGTCACCATGCGCTGCACGTCACCGCGCGAAACACAAAGAAAATCCTCCCACCGGGCCAGATCTTCCGCCGTGGTAAAAGGCAGGCTGTGCAGATTTTCCAGGGTGATGCGGCTCAGATTGCACCCGGCCAGCCTGTGGGCATAAAAAGCACTGCGCGTTGCCGCGTACTCCAGACACTGCGCTAAAGCGCGTGTGCGGGCTTCACGCAGTGCACGCACAAAACTGGCGGCATCCGCCCCCTGTGCGCCACACTGCTCGGCCAGCCAGTTATCCAGGGGGTTGCCAAAGCCGGATGCCCGCCTGACCCCCTTGGAAGAAGGGGAGCGTGAAGCACCGCGCGATGCAGAACGGGGACGCGCGCTCATGAAGGGTCCTCCGCGTACAGCCGCGTGCCGTCTTGTGCCGTAAGATTATGCAGGCAAAAGGGTATCATGCGCCCGTCACGGCGCAGCACATGAATGCAGCAGCCCCGCACACGCTCAAGATCCAGACTCAAGGCGTCCTGAAAAGCCATGCCAGACAGCGTAAATCTGCGCTCGGCCCCGGCCTGGCTCAAAAAACGGCTGAAGCCGTCCACTTCCGCACTGGCAGCGCCAAAACCCTGCGTTCCTGTTGCTTCCTCCGGCGCAGCGCCGCCATTGCCCCGCCAGTGCAGGGCCACAAACTGCTTTGCCTTGCGCGCGCCCTCTTCTGCTGACAGCGGCAGGCCAGCAGCAGCCAGAGAAGCTTCGTGAGAGACCGCTGATGAAGCTTTTTGTTGATCCGCCGTCCCGCTTGCACCTGTTGCGCCCATTACAGATGGGGCCGCACCGCCAGCACTCTGGGAGCGTGGAGAACAGCAGGACTGCCCTGCGTCCGCCAGCCATTGCAGTGTGGTCTGAGCGTCTTTTTCGGCCGCAGCATTTCCGTTTGGTATACGCGCGGCATCAACGCGGCGGTATACGGCGCTGAAAGAGCACAGTTCGTTTTCGCAGCCCGGCGGGTGCATATGCTCGGGGCGCACAAATTCGGGTGCCTGCCGGGTGAAACAGGACATAACCTCTGGCAGGGTGAGCCGTGGCGCTTCGTCCAGACGCCAGGGGTAACGCCCGAAAAACGCCGCAGGCTGAACATGCAGCCCCCGCACCGCTGGCCCCAATTGCAAGGCCAGCCGCAACAAATCGCCGGCTTCGCCATCATTGACGCCCCGCACAAGGGTAGCCACCAGCACCACGCCAAGTCCGGCCTTGGCACAGGCTGCCACGGCACGGCGCTTGAAATCCATACACGGGCGGCCCCGCAGTGTTGTGAACGTTTCGTCGCTCACGCCGTCCCACTGCAGATAAACGGAATCCAGCCCGGCTTGCCGCAACTTGGCGGCATAGCCCTCTTCTTCGGCCAGCCGCAGGCCATTGGTATTGACCTGCACAAGACCGAAGGCCCGTTCGCGCGCAAGCCGGATGATTTGCGGCAAATCTTCACGCACCGTGGGCTCGCCACCGGAAATCTGCACATTGCACGGGCCAGACGCAGTTCTGAGCGCGTCCATCTGGCTGGCAATGCAGGCAAGGTCAGGATCGCCGCCAGTTTTCCGCCCTGTTCCGCCCGCGCTTGCGTAACAGATGGGGCAGGCCATATTGCAGCGCATGGTCACTTCCACAAGGCCCGTACAGGTATGCTGCACATGGGACGGGCACAGGCCGCAGTCGAAAGGACAGCCCTGGTCTATGGCAGTTCGTGGATGCAATGGGTAGGAAGGACTTTTGGGCCGCGACCAGGACTCAAACGCGGGCACAGGCGCGTTGCCCGGTTCGCCTGTTTTCGGCTGGCCCGCAACTTCTGTTGCGGTTGATGGAAGCGTACGCCATACAGGCACGCTGAACTGGCCGTGATCCGGGCATGTTTTGCGCAACTCCACGCAGTTTGGATCGTTCTGCGCCAGCGCGTATACTGCGTCCAGGCGACGCAGACAGACCGGGCATAAACTCTGGGTGCGGCGCAAAATCATGACGCAGGCATGATGTCCAGATCATAACTCTGGACCAGTTCAATAATCTTTTCCCAGCTTTCAGCCAGCAAATCGCCACAGGCCACGGGGTTGGGAACCTCGCCCGGCGCGCCCGAAGTAGCGCCAAGCCCGGCGGCAATCTGGCTGCAGCTTTGCCCGCCATAAAGATTTGTGCGCTCGTAAAACCAGGTGGCGTAGTCGTTAAGCAGGGGACTAAGCATGGCGTGCGGCGTTTCGCTGGCCGCGCCCTTGCCCGCCACCAACGCCAGAGCGCAAGCGCCGCCCGTGAGCAGGCCGCAAGGCCCGTCCGACTGGCCGATACCGTGGCAAAGGCCGTTAATCGCCCTCACCAGATCAGGATTTTCCTGATCGCGGGCCTGAAGCATAAGCAATACCAGCAACTGGCTGCAACAATAGCCCTCGTGCACCAGAGGCAGAAGCTCCATCATCATTGGATTCATGCTTTCTCCTTTTGTGCTATCCACAATCCATAGCCGTACTTGCGCCCGCCGCCAGAAGCGATGCAGGAGCAGCCGCCCGAACCCCCTTTGCTCTCTGAACCGGAATCTCCATACCAGACCATGCGGGCTGCCAGCTCGACCAGCGCCCTGCTATGGTCTTCGTAATGCACTATCTTGAATCCGGCCTGCTGCAGATGCTGCGCCCACAAATCTGCCGGGCGTGCGCCGTCCATGCAGGATGAACCTTTTTCCTGCTGGTCTGAAAAAACTTGGCGTTCTTCTGACGGAGCTTTTTTACAAGCTGCAAGCCCGCCGGAATTGCAAGGGACGGCTGAGTTTGCGCGCAAACCCGGTTCCCGCCGCGTGAGATCGCTGAACAGCAGCACCCCGCCGGGACGCAGCACACGCAGGCATTGCAGCAGAAAGGCCACAGGATCTGCCAATAGCGAGAGCACGCATTCGCACACAAGGCCCCCGGCGCAGTTTGCAGCCAAGGGCAGGCGCGCCATATCCGCCTGAATGATCTGGCTGTTGCACTGGCCCGCTAAAGATACGGCGTCCGGCTGCACTTGCCTGTCCAGCCCCAGAACACGATAGCCAGCCTTGTGCAGCAGCTCCACAGTGGCCCCGCAGCCGCAGCCCAAATCCAGCACCAGCTGGCCGGGCGCAAGACCACAACGCTCGCGGCATACCTCAAGCGCCCTGGCAGTCAGGGCCGTGCCGCCGGGCCGCCATACGTTGCCAGCCACACGGCGGAATGATTCACTTTCCCACAAAGCGCTCATTTGTCTTCCAGCAGTGACTCCACTTCAACCATCTTGCCTTCGGCCAGAGATTTTGGCACCTGCGTCAGCCCGCACTTGGGACAACGCGGCAAGGTAACGTCAAAAGCGCTGTTGAGGTAAAAAACCGGAACCTTGCCCTGCTCCAGAGGCACACGGCAACGTCCGCACACCCATTGGCCGCCGTCTGGTCCATAATTGGGTCCCATGCTCATGACTGAACCCCTCCTTGGCCACCGCGCTGCCCGTCAGTGCAACACTGATGGCTGTTGATGACATCCACGGCTTCGTGTCCGCCGGAACCGGGCACCACCATGCGGTGGCACCATGCGTCGTGGAGAATGAAATTTTCGCCCTGCGGTTGATACTCTACCCAGAATGTTACCTGACGGGGACGCCAGGAGCCGAGAATGTGACCGTTTTCAAGATTTTCAAAGCGATGACCGCTGGCTTCGGCTCCAACCACCGCCGATTCAATGTCTCCCAGCAGAATGTGCCTCTCTTCCAGCCGGGTCAACATTTCCTGGCTCATGAGCACCCGCCCCTTGCCGGGTTCTGGCGCGTCCTGGCCCAGCCATTCCCTCAGCAGACGGCGGCGCAGGGCCGCACGGTTGGCACGCCGGGCCGACAGGCCGGGACCTTTTTCCGCCCCGGTGCCTGCATGGGCGCAGTCAGGAAAAAGCAGGTCGAGCAAATGCCAGCATTCTTTGCCGCTTGCAGCCATTCTGTCGCGGCACATGATGCAGGAGGCAAGGCCCGCGTGGGGCAACTCTGCGGAGCGATGCGCGGCCATTTCGTCAGCAAGTTCTGGCTGAGCGCACCACACAAGGCCGCCATAGCCACAGCAGGCAGTGGACGCTCCGCTGAGGCGCGGCTCTTCAATGCGCGCTCCCGCCCGCCGGGACAGGCTGCGCACAGCCGCGAGCCACGCGCTGTCGTGCCGTGCCGTGCAGGGATCCTGAATGGAAAAAACTTCAGGCAGGTTGATGGCCGTACCTTGCCCGGTCACAGGCTGGCCGTTGCCGGACTTATCAACTTCATCAACTGACGGAGCCAAAGAAACCAGAGGCCCGTCGGGCAGGCCCATCTGGTCCAGAACCTCCCAAAGAGACAGCGCTTCCGCCTCAGGCAAGGCTTCGCGCAAGGCTGTGAGGCAGGAAGAACACGCCGCCATTATGCGCGGTTTACCAAGGTCTATCCAGGCTTGGCGCAATTTTTCCATATGTTCGGCAAAAAGATTGGCCCGCCCCGCCCACCGGGCCGGGATGCCGCAACAGGAAAGCATAAGGGCCACGCCGGGGTCGGCACTTGCGGCCATGCGCTCGCGCAACAGGGCGTAAACCCGCGCCACCTGTTCGCCACGCGAGGCAGCAAGCTGGCAACCGGGAAAGAACAGCCATGACGGGCTAGCACCAGACGGCAAGGAAGTGTCGGGCAATACAAGGACGCATTCCGCGCCAGAGGCGTTTTCCATATCCTCCAGAGCGAATTCGTGGGCCGATGGCGGCATGTAGCCGTTTTCCACCATATCTTCGCGGGCGGAAAGGCAAAGCTCGGCCATAGAAAAATTCTCGGGGCACAGCTCTTCGCACTGGCCGCAGAGGGCGCAGCCGTTAATCAGGGCGTTGGCAGTATGCAGCCCTTTGACTATGGAGGCGTTGTTGTGCACCTGCCGCGCGTACACCCGCGGATAGCCCTTGTATTTTTGCAAATACACGCATTCGCGCACACAGATCATACACTGGCATTGCAGACAACGGGCGGCCTCAGCCACGGCCTCGTCGGCAGCATATACGGCTTCGGCTGGCTCCACACGAGGCACGGGGGCAATGCCCTTCACATCGGTATGCAAGGCTCCCTGTTCCTTGTTGCGCGCGGCGGTAAGCGACACGCCACTGGTCACGCGCTCCAGCGTCTGGGCTGCGCGCCTTCCCTGCCCAGCCTGCCGTGATGACGAGGCAAAAGCATGCCCTGTGGGCGTTTGATTACACCAGCCCGCGCAGCAGATATTATCCCGCCAGTGCAGGATTTCTTCGTCCAAATCAGCCAGAACAGGCACCAGAGACGGAACCACGCCAGCATCCACAAGTACGCCAGCATATTCCGCCGCCACCTTGTCCAGCAGGGACTGGTCCAGTGCAGCTTCAACAAACTGCACCTTCTGGCGGGCCAGAAGCTCCATATCCTCGGCAAGAAAATCCTTGGGGCAAGCCGCGTCGCCGTGGCTGCCGAGCTGCGGATAGGTTTCCAGCACTGCCTGACTGGGCGTTCCGGCATAAAATACCGTTACAGGATAAGCCTTGCGTGAAAGATCCCAGGCCGCCGCCAGGCCAGCCAAGCCAGCGCCCATAACCGCTATGCTGAAACGCTTGGGCGGCAAGGGCAAGGGACGGCCCTGCGGCCCCACCGCCAGCATACAGGCAAGCTCAAGGCCATGCATGGCCACGCTGCCGCCAAGATCGCGCCGCAGACAGACGTTTTCGCAGGGGGCGTCGCAAATGCGCGCCATAATGCCCGGCAGGGGCAGGTGGCGCTCCATCAGCTTGCGGGCTTCCCCGGGTTTGCCCTCGGCCATGCGCGCCATAAAGGTGCGTACGTCCAGATCAAAAGGACAAGCTTCACGGCAACGCGGAGGGCTCTCCTGCGTGCAACGGGCTTCAATCTCGTGCAGGCGCTTCTGATCCATCATGGCGTAAACTCACTGAAAACCGATTGAAAGTGCTGAAAAACATAAAAAGACGTTTTATCGCCGCCCGCCAGCATTTTTCACGGCAAGCCAGCAACCGCTTTTTTCTCGCTCCATCGTATCAGCGGGGTTTTCAGGCTACCCCCGAAAACCCCGCTGCCGGAAAATTCGCAGTACGGGCCTGTGGCCCCTGCGCCTTGAAAAAACAGTGAACTTTGCGGGTGAAGGCCCGGAAGGAGGGATTTTCTTGCAGCGGCCTCAACAATGTGAGCCATTCTGCAGGTCCCCCTTCCGGGTTTCTTTGGCTATAAACCTACCCTACTTGGGCATGGCCTCCAAGACCTTTTCGGGACGCGCGGGCAGGTGCCGGATGCGCGCACCGCAGGCATTGTAGATGCCGTTGATGATGGCCGCATGCGGCGCGGTGAGGGGCATTTCGCCCACGCCGGATGCGCCGAAGGGACCGTCCTTGCGGTGGGTCTGCACATAGATGATTTCCATATCGTCGGGAATCACCTTGATGCTGGGAACGCCCGAGCCGCCCATGGTGCTGTGCTTCTTGAGGTCTTCGTAGTCTTCGGTAAGCGCAAGGCCAACGCCCTGGGCGAGACCGCCGTAGATCTGACCATCCACCACAAGCTTGTTGCAGAGGGTGCCGATATCGGCCACGCAGACGATCTTTTCAACGGTGGTTTTGCCCGTAGCCTTTTCAACAGCCACTTCCGTAAGGAAAAGACCGTACATGTAGCAGGCAAAAGGCGAACCCTGACCCTTGAGGTCGCAGTCTTTGGCAGGGGCGGTCCACTTGCCTTCATAGCGCAACGGACGGCCTTCAGCCTTCATTTCGTCAGCCGTAAAGAAGCCGCCGCCGGGTTTACGCATGCCCTCAATGAGCATTTCGCAAGCCACGCGAATGGCGTTGCCAGTGACCACTTGCGAACGTGAACCGCCAGCAGGGCCGGAGTTGGGGGTCTTGCTGGTGTCGTTCATGACAAGGTGAATATTTTCAGGCGCAATATTCAGGGGACGCAGCGCTTCGTGGGCCGTGCCCAGCGAACCGGCGTCCGCACCCTGGCCGTGGTCTTCCCAGGAGTTGCCCAGGGTCACACTGCCATCCATATTAAGCTCTACCCAGGCTTCGGAAGTATCCGGCCCGTCAAGACCCGCACCGTACACGCCAAGGGCCACGCCCACGCCGCGCTTTACTTCGGCAGTGGAACGTTCCTTCACGCGCTTTTTGGATTCTTCGTAGTAAGGACGCATTTTGCTAAACATTTCAGGCAGGCTCATGACTTCAGGAACCTGACCCGTAGGCGTGGTGTCGCCTTCTTTATAGCAGTTGAGGGCGCGCAGCTCGAAGGGATCCATGCCGAGCTTTTCTGCCAGTTCGTCCATCAGCACTTCAGAGGGGAACTCGGATTCCGGCGCGCCGTAACCGCGGAAAGCCGCGCCCCAGCAGTGGTTGGTGGCAACCGTGCGGCCTACGCCACGAATATTGGCAATGCCGTAACCAGCGCCGATGTACTGCGCACCGCGCAGGGTCAGCAGGTCGCCGAATTCGGAGTAAGGACCGTGGTCAACGCTCCAGTCCGTATCCATAGCGAGAATCTTGCCCTGCTTGGTGGCCGCGTAACGCAGCGTGGTCCAGAAAGGCGAACGCTTGCCGGTGTAGTTCTGCTGCTGCTCGTAGTTGTAGCGCAGATGGCAGGGACGGCCAGTGGCCATGACGGCTACGCCGATCAGGGCTTCCATAGTGGGGCTGAACTTGTAGCCAAAGGTGCCGCCAGCAGTGTTCTGCACCAGCACGAGATCCTTGGGGAACTCCAGACCAAGACCGGGGGCGATCATGAGCGCGTGCAGATGAAGGCCGATGGATTTGGAGTGGATGACCACCTGGCCCTGCTCGTTGATGTAGCCGTAACCCACGTCGGGCTCGATGGGCAGATGCGGCTGACGCTGGGTGTAGTAGCTGCCTTCGATCACCACATTATTGGGATCGTTGAAGAAGGGGGCAGTATCTTCGCCCTTTTCTTCAAGCTGGTCATAATAGACGTTGGGCGTGCCGGGGTGAATTTCAATGGCGTCAGGAGCCATAGCTTCAGGGGCGCTCATGTATTCTGGCAGCAGTTCCAGATCAAATTTTACCTTTTCGGCGGCAGCGCGCGCATTGGCTTCGGAGTCAGCGCAAACGATGGCCAGAGCGTCGCCGTACTGGAAGATCTTGCTGTCGTTCAAAATGGGGCGTTCCCAACCGTCACCCTTGTTGGTAGGGAAGGTGATGAGGCCCGTGATGCGATTTTTGCCCTTCACGTCATTATGGGTCAGTACCTTGAACACGCCGGGCATTTTTTCGGCTTCGGAGGTGTCAATGCCCTTGATGAGCGCGTGGGAAACCTTGGCCTGGGCCAAAGCCAGGTGCAGCGTGTCTTCAGGCATACGCACAACGGCGTCGGCGCCGTATTCAGCCACGCCTGTAACCTTGGCTACGGCGCTGGGACGAGGAATGCTGGTACCCCAGATGCGGCCGTCGGCGGGCATCTTGAAGCTGATATCTTCAACGGTTTTTTCGCCGCGCATAATGGCGGCAGCGTCCATAACGGCGTCCACAAGAGGCTTGTAGCCCGTGCAACGACAGATGTTGTGGTGCTTCTGGAACCAGTCGCGCACGTCTTCACGGCTGGGCTTGATATTTTCGTCCAGCAGGGCCTTGGCCGACACGATGAAGCCGGGAGTGCAAAAACCGCACTGCGCCGCGCCGTGCTGTATCCAGGCGTGCTGCAGGGGATGCAGGCAGGCGGGGGTGCCAATGCCTTCAAGGGTGGTCACGGCTGCGTTTTCTGCTACGCGGCTCATCTTGATGATGCAGGCGCGCGACACTTTGCCGTCCAAAAGAACGGTACAAGCGCCGCACTGCCCCTTGCCGCAACCCACTTTTACGCTGGTGAGCTGCAACTGGCTGCGCAGCACGTCCACCAGCGTGTCATTGGGGCTGACCAGCAAACGCCGGGGAATGCCATTGACTACAAGAGTTTTAGGTTCCATGCGCGACTCCTTTGTTGATGGATGCCTGTGTATATGCCGACGCGGGGTATCCGCGCTCAAGGCCGTAGCTGGACGGCGTATGCGCCGCTCTGCTCCATCTGATAAAAAGTGAAAGCTTGATTGTGATACCAGAGCACCCGCACCTTTACTTGCCGAAAGGGCAAATGGGGTAGGTACATTCGGGGCAACTGGCGCAAAAGCCGCCATGCCCCATGCCCGCCACATCTTCAGCGGTAACCTCCAGGCCAGCCAAAAGACGCGGCACCACCAGATCAAAAATACTGGCCTTGTGGTACATGACGCAGCCTGGCAGCCCCAGCACAGGTACACGCCCTCGCGGGCCTGTGGCGTGAGCAAGAAGAAACATGGCCCCCGGATATACCGGAGCGCCATAACTGACAATTTCTGCGCCGGAAGCGCGAATGGCGGTAGGCGTGCGGTCGTCGGGGTCAACGGACATACCGCCAGTAACCACAATCATGTCCGCACCCTGATGCAGAAAATCCACAATGGCGGCGGCTGTCATGTCCACTTCATCGCTGGTGAGGGTCTGGCCCATAACACTGCTGCCCAGTTTGGCGAATTTTTTTCGCAGCACCGGGCCAAAAGCGTCTTGAATGCGGCCATAGTAGACTTCGCTGCCTGTGGTCACCACGCCCACTTTGGCGTGGGCGAGGGGCAGCACCTCCACAACGGGATGGCTGACCATCTCTTCCATACTGCGCAGCTTTTCCTCTTCAATCATAAGGGGAACAACGCGCATACCAGCCACAGGCCGCCCTTTGGTCACAAATTGCAGGCTGTGCAGGGTGGCTACGGTAATTTCGCCCAGACCATTGATTCTTGCGAGTGTGGGCACATCAATTTTCAACAGGCCGTCACATGCGGCAGAAAGGTTGATGCGCCCTTCTTTGGGCTTTCCGGCAGTAAGGTTGCTTCCTGCCGTGGCAGCCACAATGCGGGCAGCTGCGTCATTTTCGTGCACCATGCCTGGCAGTGGCTCGAAAACATAAAGATGCTCCTTGCCTACTTCGAGCAGCACCTTGATATCTTCGGGGCGCACCACATGGCCCTTGCTAAAAACCGGCCCTTTGCTCTCGCCGGGCACAATCCGTGTTATATCGTGACAAAGAACACTACCAACTGCCTCATGAACATGTATGGTTTTCATACAGGCTTTTGTCATGGATTCTCCTGAAACGATGCATGACCTGATGCTCAGATTGTGCGAATAATAGCACCCTCACAACAAAATGCAAAATAAAATTCAGGATTTATAAAGTGTGGACACCATAAGCTTATGGTATCTTATGTGTTTGGTTTTAATTTTCCCTATTTTAACAAAAAGCGTGACTATTACCTCAAACTTGAAAGGTATTGCCCGCTACGGCAATTGACAGAGGGCGCGTTCTCTGCGACAGGGAGTGAAAGAAAATGATCCGCATTCACGTCAGATGATCATGGCGCAACGGTTCGCCGCCGCCAGGAGTCCGTATGAACACATCCCTCTGTACTACGCGCGCATCGCGCCTCAGCCGTCTGGCTACTCTGGCCGCCGCACTTTTTCTTACCTTACCTTTGGCCGCCTGCGGCCTTGGCGAAACCCCGCAAAGGGAAGAAACGCCCCCTGGCCCCGTAGAAAGCTTCATGATAGTTTCCACTCCCGGCCAGACCACTGTTGTAGATGACATACAGTTTGGCCAGGGCGTAAGCGTGAGCGTTGACGAAGTTTTCACCTCGGCCAAGGGCGAAAACTGCAAACGGGGCACAGTACTGGCCGGGCAAAAGGAAGCCGAAGTGGTGGTTCTTTGCCAGGACGGAACGGGGCGCTGGGTCATGGCTCCCAGAGTATGGGGCCAGGGCATCTCCAAGCCATAATTTCAGCGGGGCGCTGCCCCGTAACTATTGCAGGCGCGCGGCGCGGCTTGGCCGCGAAACCGCGCGTCTCATCCTTTGGAATACCATGCTGCAAAAAAACTATTTTTTCGTCATTCTGGCCTTGCTGACCCTTTGCGGCACAGCCCAGGCCGAAGACAATGTGCGGCCGTACGCGGCCAATCTTTTTCAGGGTAATTTTGCCCAAAACAAAGAAGGCTCGGTGATCGCCCCCGGCGACCGGGTGGTGGTGCGTTTATGGGGCGGCGACCTTAATGTGGACCGCACCCTGACCGTGGGCCCAGACGGGCACATGAACCTGCCTGAAGTGGGCGACATGCCCGTGGCCGGGCTTGCCTACGACAAGCTGATCGACGCGCTGCGCAGCAAACTGGCCGCCAACGGCCACCCCAACGCGCAGATCTACGCTGCCCCTCTGGATGCCCGCCCCGTGGCCATTTTTGTGACGGGCGGCGTGACCCGCCCCGGAAGCTACACTGGCGGCCCCAATGACCCGCTGCTGAGCTTTCTGGACAAGGCAGGCGGCCTTGACCCTGTGCGCGGCAGTTACCGCGATATACACCTAATGCGCGACGGCAAGTCGGTAGCGAACCTTGATCTCTACCCCTTTGCCCGCAAGGGCGTGCTGCCCGCAGTGCGCTTGCAGGACGGCGACACGCTGGTGGTGGGCGAAAAGGGCCCCACAATTACAGCCACTGGAACCGTACGCAATTCGGCGCTTTTTGAATTCCCCAAAAATCAGGCAACGGGCGCGGCTTTGATCGAACTGGCCGACCCCGAGGGCCGCACATCGCACATTGCCCTCAACGGCACGCGCAACGGAGCGCCTTACAGCACCTACCTGCCCCTCAAGGATCTGCGCAGCCTGCGCCTTGAAGACGGCGATAAAATACAGTTTATCGCTGACGCGTCCGGCAACACCATAATGATTGAAGTGCAGGGCGCAGTACGCGGCGCTTCGCGCTTTCCAGTACGCCAGGGCGCACGCCTGCGCGACGTGAAAAACTTTATTGCCGTGGAGCCCGAGCGCGCCAATCTTGATGCTATGTACATCAAGCGCAAAAGCGTGGCCGCCCGGCAGAAAAAGGCCATAGCCGACTCATTGCGCCGTCTGGAAGAAACTGCCCTCACCGCCTCTTCGGCCAGTACTGAAGAAGCGCAAATTCGCGCCAAGGAAGCCGAAATGGTTTCCAAGTTTGTGGAGCGCGCCAAGGCTGTGGAACCCGAAGGCGTGGTTGTTCTGGACGGCGGCACCAACAAGGCCGACCTGAGTCTGGAAGAAGGCGATATTATCGTCATTCCCACCAAGAGCGATGTCGTTCTGGTAAGCGGTGAAGTTATGGTGCCCCAGGCCATGCTTTGGGCCAAAAAGAAAGACTCCAGCGACTACATCAAGGGCGCGGGCGGCCTGACCAACCGTGCAGACAGCGACAAGATTCTGGTCATGCACCAGAACGGTTCTGTGACGCAGGGCGGGGACGACATCATGCCCGGCGACCAGATACTCGTGCTGCCAAAGGTTGAATCCAAAAATATGCAGGCCATCAAGGACATCTCTCAGGTGCTCATGCAGGTGGCGGTGTCTGCCCGTGTGCTGCTGGGGCTGCCTTCGCTATAATATTGAGGACGCACCACGAATCATGTTTGACGTAAAAAAGCCCGGAAACGGGCTTTTTTACGTCATTACGACCTCGTTAATTCCTGCCCGTCTCGAAAAGACGGCATTATCCCACATTGCTCATAATCCTTCGTTTGCCTTTGGCCCAACCGCATCGCCCCCAATGCCAACCATATCTGCCAATCAAAAAACCGATGGTGCGCCAGTTCTCTGAAGCCTGAAAAGCTTTTTACTTTGGGTGCATGCGATTTGGGTAAAGCCAAACTTAGTGATGTGCATTTTATCCCCTTTTGTGTATACTGACTTCAAACGCGTCATAATCGGCACTGGTCTTTGGTGTCGATTTTCTCCAATAATGGATGGAAGGAATATGGATCAGGCCCTGAAAAACTGTGACCTTTTTGCCCATATGAGCTCGGATGACGCCAGGCTATGCCTGGGATGCAGCGGAGCTGTTGAAAAAAAATATGGCAAGGGCGGCATGGTTTTTTGCGAAACTGATTCCCCCAACCGGCTGTTTGTCTTGCTTGAAGGGTCTGTCACTGTTGGACGTGACGGCGCAGACGGCAGGCGCGCGGTCATGGCCCGCATCGACCGGCCCGGCGACCTCTTTGGCGAGGTATATGTTTTTCTGGACCAATCCACCTACGGCTGTAGCGTGCAGGCTGAAAGCCCGGTGCGCGTTCTGGCCATACCCGCCAAATTTTTTTATTCCACCTGTGAAAAGCGTTGTGCCATGCACGCGCAGATCATCCGCAACATGCTTTCTGTCTTTGCGCGCAAAGCCTTTTTTTTGACCCGCCGGGTGTCGCTGCTCTCATCGGGCAGTCTGCGCCGCAAAATCGCCGCCCTGCTGCTTGAGCACCGCTCCCCGGACGGTTCGCTGGTTCTGGGAATGAACCGTGAACAGATGGCAGACTTTCTGGGCGTAACGCGCCCCTCGCTCTCGCGCGAGCTGGCAGCCATGCGCGACGAGGGTTTGCTGGACATACACGGAAAAGCCATCGCCCTGCCCCACCCTGAACGGCTAAAAGAATTTTACGATTATTTTGTTCCGTAACATTTGTTACGGACGCAGATACTCCCCCTTGCTATACAGGAATCGTCAAAGCCAAGGAGGACCCCATGCAACACTTCCTCAGAAATCTCGATTACGCCACCGCTCTGCCCCTTGCAGCGCAGGTGGAGTACCAGCCCGGCCAGATAGCCAGCAAGACGCTGATTCAAAATGCTGCTGTGGGAATGACACTCTTCGCTTTTGACAAGGGAGAGGAAATCAGCGCCCACACCTCCACGGGCGACGCCTTTGTACTGGCCCTGGATGGTCAGGCTCAGGTCAACATCAGCGGACAGGCCACCTCCATCAAGGCGGGCGAAGCCATCGTGATGCCCGCAGGGCAGCCTCACTCCGTCAGCGCGCTGGAGCGCTTCAAGATGTTGCTGGTTGTCGTTTTTCCCACTGAAATTCAATAGATTCCAATGCTGCCGTGCCCGCCAGGTGCGGGTTCACCCTAGCCTCCGCCGCAACGGAGCTGCAATAAGGATACTACCATGAGTAATGCCATGTTCTGCTATCAGTGTCAGGAAACCGTAGGCAACAAGGGTTGCACCCAGGTTGGCGTGTGCGGCAAAAAACCTGAAACCGCCGCTCTTCAAGACGTGCTGGTGTATGTGAGCAAGGGCCTTGGCCAGATCACCACCCGCCTTCGCGCCGAAGGCAAGGCCATTGACCACAAGATCGACCAGCTGGTTGTGGGCAACCTTTTTGCCACCATCACCAACGCCAACTTTGACGACGATATTCTGGCCCAGCGCATCCGCATGACCTGTAGCGCCAAAAAAGAACTGGCCGCCACTCTTGGCAACAAGGCCGGACTCAGCGACGCCGCCCTGTGGGAAGCCGACGACAAAACCGCCATGCTCGCCAAGGCCGGAACCGTGGGCGTTATGGCTACCACTGACGACGACATGCGCTCCCTGCGCTGGCTCATCACCTTTGGCCTCAAGGGCATGGCTGCCTACGCCAAGCACGCCGACGTGCTTGGCAAGCATGAAGACAGCCTTGACGCCTTTATGCAGGAAACCCTTGCCAAAACGCTGGACGACAGCCTGAGCGTCGGCGATCTCGTAGGCCTGACCCTTGAAACCGGCAAGTTCGGCGTGTCTGCAATGGCCCTGCTGGATGCCGCCAACACCGGCACCTACGGCCACCCCGAAATCACCAAGGTCAACATTGGCGTGGGCACCAACCCCGGCATCCTGATCTCTGGCCACGACCTGCGGGACCTGGAAATGCTGTTGCAGCAGACCGAAGGCACGGGCGTTGACGTGTACACCCACTCTGAAATGCTGCCCGCCCACTACTACCCCGCATTCAAGAAGTACGCCCACTTCAAGGGCAACTACGGCAACGCGTGGTGGAAGCAGAAGGAAGAATTTGAAAGCTTCAACGGCCCCCTCCTGCTGACCACCAACTGCCTTGTGCCCCCCAAGGAAAGCTACAAGGACCGCGTGTACACCACGGGCATCGTGGGCTTCACGGGCTGCAAGCACATCCCCGGTGAAATCGGCGAACACAAAGACTTCAGCGCCATCATCGCTCACGCCAAGACCTGCCCCGCGCCCACGGAAATTGAAACCGGCGAAATCATCGGCGGCTTCGCGCACAATCAGGTGCTGGCCCTGGCCGACAAGGTTATTGACGCCGTGAAGTCCGGCGCTATCAAGAAGTTTGTGGTCATGGCCGGCTGCGATGGCCGCGCCAAGTCCCGCGACTACTACACTGAATTCGCTGCAGGCCTGCCCAAGGATACGGTCATCCTTACCGCTGGCTGCGCCAAATACCGCTACAACAAGCTCAACCTCGGCGACATCGGCGGCATCCCCCGCGTGCTGGACGCCGGGCAGTGCAACGACTCGTACTCCCTGGCCGTCATCGCACTCAAGCTCAAGGAAGTTTTCGGCCTTGAGGACGTGAACGACCTGCCCATCGTTTACAACATCGCCTGGTACGAACAGAAGGCAGTTATCGTGCTGCTGGCCCTGCTCAGCCTTGGCGTAAAGAATATCCATCTTGGACCCACCCTGCCTGCCTTCCTTTCGCCCAATGTGGTCAAGGTACTGGTTGAGCAGTTCAAGATCGGCGGCGTCTCCAATCCGCAGGACGACCTCAAGGCCTTCCTCGGCTAGGTAGCTCACCACGGCATACCCAAACACGCAGAAAGGCGCGCCCCTCAGGGGGCGCGCCTTGTCTTTTTACGCAATTATCCTTCGACAACATCCGGGGCCAATGGCGCCCTGCGTATTGCAAAATCCGTAGGCCCTGATCTGGATTAGATCATGTAACCTTTTTCAAGGTTACTCTGCTCCAGGGGCTGTCTCTATAGTCAGGCTTTGTACCTATTTTGCCAGAAGAACCCAGGCTGGTCCCTTGGCGTCCAGATGGCTGGCCACAAAGTTACCGCGCTCTTCGCCGCCACAAAAGACGTCGATACGGTTTTTCTTGATGGCCCCGCCCACGTCCTGCGCAAAGCCAATACCGCGCAGGGGCACTTTGCCGCGCTGCTGGTCAGGAATGTTCACGCCATAGGCCACGATGGAGCCAAGGGGAATAAAGGTGCGGTCTGTGGCCAGGGAAAGCCAGTCGTCAACCACATGGCCCATAGCCCCCGTGGGGCCACGGCTGCCGTATTTGAAAAAGACATAGCTCGGGTTATCGTTAAGGATTTCGCGCACACGGTGCGGGTTGTCCTTGAACCATTGCCGCTGCTCAAAAATGTCGCCCTGTTTGAGCAGCCCTTTTTCGCGCATGATGCGGCCCGAACTTTTGTATTTGTGCCCATTTTGTCCGGCATAGTTGATGTATGCCTGGGTGCCGTCGTCAAAAACCAGCCTGCCGGACCCCTGTATCTCCAAAAAGAACACGTCCACAGGGTCAGCGGCCCAGGCCAGTTCAAGCCCCTTGCCCGCAAGCACCTGCTTTTCTTCAATGGTCCTGCGGTCATGATAGCGGCCACGTTTGGCAACCACAGACTTGAGATCCGGCGGCAAACCGTAAATCGCCTGGGTATAACCCGGCTTGCGTGTACGACTGGCGCGAACCATAGGTTCATAGTAGCCCGAGTATTTTATACCGTCAGGCACCTGCACCCATGTAAAGTTGGCAAGAAAAAGCTCCGGCTCCTTGTCCAGGCGGGGCAGCAACTCTTGCAGACGCGTAAGTGTGCGCGAAAGTTCACCCCAGGTAACGGTAAGGCCGGGCCTTTGCACTGCAATAGCGCCCTGGGGCTTGCTGTTGACATAGCGCAAAGACTTTCGCACGGTAGGGGCCATGTCCTTCCAACTGGTCAAATCCTGGTTGCGGGGTACCAGACAGCTCACAAAAAATTCTGGGCTTTCAAAGCCCACAGGCGGCCCCACAGGCTCCGGCGCGGGCGGGGTTACTGTTTTGGCGCAAGCGCCCAACACCAGGCACATAAGCAGCAGTAACGCCAGGCCAGACCTTTGGCCACGCTGGCTCCAGGCCGAATCAGAGCTGCAAGATACATATAAACAAGGAGCTTTTTCGTGCATGACACTTTCCCCATTCCTAATATCTGGATGCCCCACCGCGTTTCTTACGGAGAAACGGACACGATGGGTGTTCTTTATTACGCTGAATATCTGCACCTCTTTGAACGCGCCCGTGGCGAATACATCCGCCGCTGCGGCATGAGCTACGCCGAGGTGGAAAAAAAGGGCATCATTCTGCCCGTTCGTGAGGCGCAGTGCCGCTACCGTTCGCCAGCCCATTACGACGACCTTTTACAGGTGCGCGCTGGCATCAGCGAATGGACACGTGCCTCCTTGCGCTTTGTATATGAGTTATGGAACGAGGACAAGACGCGCCTGCTGGCCACGGGTATGACTCAGCATGCGCTGGTGAATAAGGAAGGCCGCCCTGTGGCGGTGCCGGACTGGTTCAGAAATCTCACCTTTTCAGATTAATAATGTTCTTCCGGCGCAATGCCTTTCAAGGGGGATTTCAGCGGCCTTGATTCTTTTTTTAAATGGCAGCTGTGGCAGCCCTTGCGGCCACGCTGAACGGCCAGTGACTGGCCTTGCTGTTCTGAAAAAACATCTACGCTGAATATCGCCTGCCTGCCGCACACAAATAAGCATATGTGCGCCCTTCTCTAGTAATGCTTGCGCAACCAAAGTGACGGCCCCGGAGAAAACTCCGGGGCCGTACTATCTCGCAGTCAGGTGAGGCACGGCAACACCAGACTGCGAGCGGAGGGGCGATGATAAAGAAAAAACTTTGCCGGATTACCGGAGCGGGAGCAAACCATATGCTTGAAAACACAGTAGCAACCAGCCGGATGGAGACCAGAAGACGTTTCAAGCAAGGCATGGCCGACAAAAATCTTCCTTGCCTCTTTTAAGAGCAGATTAACAAAGCTAAAAGCCTAGCTGTCAGCCTTGCGTCCTGAATCAATACGCGAAGCTTCCAGGCGTTGAGCGTCAGCGTCTGTAGTCTTGCCCGAGCAGCAGCAAGACATTTCTTTTGGTTTGTCAGGGCTTCCGCAGCCACCGTCGCAGCCGCAACCGCACTGGCCTTTATTTACGGCCCGCACCATACGTCGAATAATAAAAAAAGCCGCGCCTGCAATACAAAGTGCTACGACAATCAGTTGTGTGTCCATGTGAATCACCTCATGAAAATATTTTGCTCTTGACGAAAATGAAAGTCAAGTTCGCAAGCAAAAGACTCGACAACGCCTTTGGGCGTTGATCGAGTTTCTGTGTATTAGTGGGGAGAATGTTATCCAGATTTGCCCCATATGCGGCAAATCAACTGGGAAGACAGATGCTCAAAACCTGAACATGCCCACGCATGGCTGAACAACGCAAAAACCGTTTGTGTCTTTGGCGTAAACCCCAGACAAACACGGTAATTTCACACCGCTACGGTTTTTGATGCATAGAGCACAGGAAGGGTAATGCAGCCCCGCCTGACGGAAGCGAAAACCTAAATATCTTCCGCGGCGGCCTCAGCCCGGCAGGATTCGCACAGCCCATAAAGATTATGCACGTGCCCGCGAAGCTTGAACCCATACTTTTCAGCCATTTCACGCTGAAGCTTTTCAATGCGCGGATCGCAGATTTCCACAATCTTGCCGCACTGCAGGCAGACAAGGTGGTCATGATGGCTGTCCGGCTTGGCGACTTCGTAGCGGGTGATGCCGTCACTGAAATGGATTTCCATAGCCATTCCGGCGTCACAAAGCAGTTTCAGGGTACGGTATACCGTGGTCCGCCCGATACCCGGATCGCGTTGCAGAATGTGCTGATAAAACTCTTCAAGAGAATGGTGGCCCGGCAGCTCAAAAAAGGCTTCGGCTATGATACGCCGTTGCGACGTGGTGTTCAGTCCCTTATGGTTCATGAACTCCAAAAAGTCCGCCAGGCAGGCGTTGCGCTGTTTTGCTGTCATAATTTGCCTACCCCCGGTTGCATAATAAAATATTTTTCCGTCTCGCGCCATGTAAAAACAGAAGATGCTTTTGGGGCGGATTCAGCTTGAGTTTCAATATACACAGCATTACTTGTGACGTACTTTCAGGTAAAAAGCAATGGATTACAAATGCCTGATTCAGCCGAATATCCCGAAAGCGCAAACACCGTGAGCACATTGCCCCATTGCCGTGAGCCGCATAGCCTGTGCAGAGGGATGAAAAAACAAAGGATTCATAACGGGCTTCAATTTAGAGCGCATTTCAAATACCATTTGTCCTGACTCTGCTGATTCACTTGACAGACATATTGAGACTGAATACTGTTTTCAAAAAAGAGCAAACCTCACCTTTGCCGGACATTGAAACCGTCCGCAGAAAAAAAGGAAAACATCATGTCCAATCTGATCAACACAAAGGTAGAACCCTTTTCTGTGCAGGCCTATCAGGCTGGCGATCTGAAAACTGTCTGCGACCTCGACCTGCTCGGACACTGGTCTGTATTTTTTTTCTATCCGGCGGACTTTACCTTTGTGTGCCCCACGGAACTCGAAGACATTGCTGAAATGTACGACGATTTTAAAAAGCTTAACTGCGAAATCTACTCTGTTTCATGCGATAGCGCCTTCGTACACAAAGCGTGGGCAGACGCTTCACCCAGTATCGCCAAAATCAAATACCCAATGCTTGCCGACTGCGCAGGCACTCTTGCCCGTTCGTTCCATGTTCTGATTGAAGAAGCGGGCCAAGCCCTGCGCGGCAGCTTTATTGTTAATCCTGAAGGCGTCATCAAAGCCTATGAAGTGCACGATCTGGGCATTGGCCGCAATGCCGAGGAACTGCTGCGCAAGCTCGAAGCCGCCCAGTTTGTTGCAGAACACGGCGACCAGGTGTGCCCCGCCCGCTGGAAGCCCGGCAAAGCCACCCTGAAACCGGGCCTGGACCTGGTGGGCAAGCTATAGCCCCTGTTTTTCTCAGCCCCATAAAACCGTACACTCCTCCTCTTGCTTGACCTTCTGACAGAGACCACCCGCACTGGCGGGTGGTCTCTTTTTATACATAGAGTGACTTGCGCAGTTAAACGCCGTAACGAGCGCGGCTTGACGTTTGGGAATGTATATCCGCAAAATTAATCTGTCCTAGGGGCTGTTTCTAAATAACTTTGTGCCAAGGGCAAGGAAAAAGGTCGTTTCTACGGAAGAAGTGTACTCTCACGGTACATGACTGGAGTAAAAATGGCCTTTTGACGCAGACAGTTGGACAAAAGAATTATTTAGGGACAGGCCCTAGCTGACGCGCCGTTTAACCCGGTCCAACCTTTCCTGCATAAGAAAGCTCCCGGTGACGGAGTTGGGGTCGGCCACAATGGCCTCAGGCGTTCCGGCAGAGACGATCAACCCGCCGTTCTCACCACCGCCCGGCCCCATATCCAGCACATGGTCAGAAGCCAGAATCATGTCTGTATTATGCTCAATGACCACCACACTGGCACCCTTGTCCACCAGGGCGTGCAGCACCTTGATGAGCTTGCCCACCTCATGCATGTGCAGGCCGGTTGTGGGTTCGTCCAGAATATACATGGTGCCCGGCAGTGAACGCTTGCCCAGTTCACGCGAAATCTTGATGCGCTGCGCCTCCCCGCCCGAAAGTGTGGTGGCGGGCTGACCAAGCCGCAGATACTCCAGCCCCACTTCTTCCAGCACGGCAAGACGGCGTTCCAGCGTCGGATAATTCTCGAACAGCTCTCTGGCCTGCCGCACCGTCAGATTGAGCACCTCGGCGATGTTCAGGCCCTTGTAGCGCACCTCAAGGGTTTCGTGGTTGTAGCGTTTGCCCTTGCACACATCGCAGGTTACGTAAACGTCAGGTAAAAAATGCATTTCTACCCGAATCTGACCGTCGCCGCCGCAGGCTTCACACCTGCCGCCGCGCACGTTGAAGCTGAACCGCCCCGGCTTGTAACCGCGCTTGCGGGCGTCCTGCGTCATAGCGAAAATATTACGAATTTCGTCAAATATCTTGGTGTAGGTGGCCGGGTTTGAGCGCGGCGTGCGCCCGATGGGCGTCTGGTCAATGGCCACTATGCGCTCAACGGGAACAGCACCGTTCTCATAGGCCAAACCGCCGATGGTGCCGGGCTGATCCACGCGCAGGCCAAGGTTCAAGGCCAGATGCTTGTAAAGCGTGTCCACTACCAGCGAGCTTTTGCCGGAACCGGAAACCCCGGTCACGCAAGTCAGCACGCCCAGGGGAATACGGCAGTCCACATTTCGCAGGTTGTTGGTGGTCACATTGTGCAGCACCAGCTCGCCCTGCGGCTCACGCCGGGCGTCGGGCAAAGCGATGGTGTCGTCACCGCGCAAATAGCGGGCCGTGAGGGTGTCTGCCTTTGACAGCAGGTCGTCCACGTTGCCCTGAAACATGATATCACCGCCGTGCGCGCCGGAACCCGGACCAAGTTCAATAACCGTGTCTGCTTCGCAGATGGTGGCTTCGTCGTGTTCCACCACCAGAACGGTATTGCCGCGCGCCTGCAACGACCGCAAGGTGCCCAAAAGGCGCTCGTTGTCACGCGGATGCAGACCGATGGAGGGTTCGTCCAGAACATAGGTCACCCCCACAAGGCCGGAACCCAGCTGGCTTGCCAGACGGATGCGCTGCGCTTCGCCGCCGGAAAGGGTGGACATGGACCGCCCAAGGGAAAGATATTCCAATCCCACACTGCGCATGAAGGACAGACGGTGGGTCAGTTCCTTCATAAGCGGTTCAGCGATGACCACATGGCGGCCCGTAAATTCACGTTTTTCCAACCACTCCAGAGCACGCTCGACAGACAGGCTACAGAAGGACGCAATGTTGAGATCGTCCACACGCACGGAAAGCGCGTTTACATTGAGCCGTGCCCCCTTGCAGTCGGGGCAGTCCATTGTCTGGCGGTAGCGCGAAAGAGCCTCGCGCCAAGCGTCGCCATACTGCATGCCGCTTTCCAGCAAGGGCACAACGCCCGGCCAGCGCTTGTCATTAACGCTCACATCACCCGTGCTTCTGGCTGCGGTGAAGTGCTCGCTTTGATAGTCGCCCCCGGCTCCGAGAGCCACGTTGCCGCCCATCCAGTTACGGCGCAGTCCCAGAGAAGACCGCGCGGGCTTTCCCTTTTCGTCCTCGCCATAAAAAAGCGCGGCCAGTGCGTCTTCAGAAAAATCTTCCAGCGGAGTGGACAGCGTGAACTTGAAGCGCTTGCCCAATGCCTTGAGTGCGTCTTCGTAACGGCTGAACATTTTGTCCGTTGCCCAGGGCAGAAGCACGCCAGTATTGAGCGAAAGCCCCACATTGGGAGCAATGAGGCGGGGCTCAAAGTAATCGACCCCGCCAAGGCCCACGCAACGCGGGCAGGCCCCCTGCGGCCCGTTGAAGGAAAAAAGCTGTGGGCTGGGCGCTGGCAGCGAAATACGGCAGTGCGTGCATACCGAAGACGTGGAGTGCACGGTATCGGCATCCTCGCCCGCTGCGGCCTTGTCGGGCATGTGCACCACAAGACGGCCTTCACCGTAGCGCAGGGCCAGCTCTACCGAATCCGCCAGGCGTCCCCGGATGCCTTCCTTATTGACCAGACGGTCTACCACAAGGTCGATGCTGTGCTTTTTGTTTTTGTCCAGAACAGGCACATCATCCAGCGTATAAAAAACGCCGTTGACGCGCACCCGGGCAAAACCTTCGGCCTTGAGTTTTTTAAACTTGTCCTGATGGGTGCCCTTTTGCAGTTCTACCAGCGGAGCCAGCACCATAAATTTGGAACCCTGCGGCAAGGCAAGGATGTCAGAAATAATTTCGTCTGCGGCGCGGGCTTCAATGGGGCGTCCGCACTGGGGGCAGTACATGCGGCCAAGCCGGGCAAAAAAGACGCGCAAAAAGTCGTAAATTTCTGTAACCGTGCCCACTGTGGAGCGCGGGTTGCGCGACACGCTCTGCTGCTCAAGAGAAATGGCAGGCGAAAGACCTTCAATTTTTTCCACATCAGGCTTGTCCATCTGGGGCAAAAACTGGCGGGCGTAGGCCGAAAGGGATTCCACATAGCGTCGCTGGCCTTCAGCGTACACAATGTCAAAAGCCAGTGTGGATTTTCCCGAGCCAGAAGGCCCGCAAATGACCACCAGTTCATCACGCGGGATGTCCAGGCTGATATTTTTGAGGTTGTGTTGGCGGGCCTTTTCGATGTGAATGCAGGGCTTGTTGGTGCTGGTGTTCATGAGGGCATATGTAAGCGTGCCGAGGCCGATTGGCAAGATGGCCCGGCTCTTTTGCCCCTGGCCGTGGGATGAAGACTGATCCAACACGCCGATTTTGATAGAAAAACAAAACTGAATAACTCCTGCCGCCCTTGCATGGACAATAAATGGCAAAAGCGGTATAAAAATTTTTACGAGCGCGGGCCCATCAAACTGACCCGTGCAGGGAGTATATTATGATTTGCCAGCGCGCACGCACTCTTCTTTTTGTTTTGGCGCTTGCCGTCATTTCGGCTCTGGCCCTCGCCCCCGCTGAATCCGGGGCTACCGGGCAAGAACGTAATGCGCGGGAGGTTTTTGCCAGCCTGCCCGAAAGCATTTTTGAAAACACCCCTGAAGGCCTGAGTTCACAGGAAAAACAAAAGTTGCTGGCTAAAGGTCAGTCCGATTTTTGGGAAGTGGCCGGTGAAACCGAAGACATCATGGTTTTCGCCAATCTGCCCTTTCATGACGTGGCAGTAGCCCTGCGCCTTTTCCGGCACAGCAATGACGAATCTCTGGACGCTGCCATAGGCACTCTGGGGGGTACCGTCTGCACGGTGGAGCTGTGGCGCATGGACGCTTCCGGCCGCCTTGTGCCTGTAGATACGCCCGCTGAACCCGCCATTGAAGAATTTTTGGCCAAGGATCAAAAATTGCCGCCAGATGTGCAGGCGACGGTTATGATCTGCCTTGGCCTTGGCGGTCTGCGTGCGCAGCCCCTGTTCTGGACCAGCACTGGCATGGCCCATGTGCCTGTGGCCTATGACATTGGCTACCAGTGGAACGGCAAACTTTTTGAAAAGCATGTGCAGCCGAGCAGCGACGCGCAATAGAGTATTTTAGCTTTTTCAAAGTTAAAATGCTCAATTGGCTGTTTCCAGATAAATGATTTTGCGCCAAGGGCAAGAAAAAAAGGCCTTTTTTACGGAAGAAGTGTACTCTCACGGTACATGACTGGAGTAAAAACGGCCTTTTGACGCAGCCAGTTGGACAAAAGAATTATCTAGAACTGCGGCGGCGCAAGGTCTTGGGGCCTTGCGCCTAACCGTCTGCAACTCTGCTTTTGCCCCAGCGACAGCACGAACAGCGGCAGGAGCAAGCGCCAATACTGCCCACCAGCATTGTTCGGGCATGACTTCTATCAGCCTGCCCTCTGCCATGCCTGTCTTGTTCCGCCTGCCCCCGCCAGCTCTGATCTGGTTTACGCGCCGACCCCATCAGCTTTTATCTGTTCCGTCTGTTACGGCGGAACGTGCCGCCAGCAAGGCTGTCGCATTTATGCGAACCTGCCTGTTGGCCTCGCCCAGCGCGTCGGACGTGCGCGCCAGCATGTGTGCAAAGCGCTCCAGATCTTCTTGCGGGCTGGCCTTCAGCCTTTCCCACAACATATCTTCCGTCAGGTCATGCAGAGTGCGGCGCAAACCCGCCGCCCGCTGCCCTTTATCCGTAAGAGCATAGAGCTGGCTCTTTTTGTCACCGGGCATTTTACGAGGTTCCACAAGTCCCGCCACCTGCAATCTGGCAGCTATTTTAGATATTCCGCCCCGAGGCATGCCCAGTTTTCTGGCTGCGGTAGCGCCGTTCAGCGGCCCTTCATCGGCAATAAGGGTCAGAAAATCCATTTCTGGCTGAGTCAACTTCCCAAGTTCCGCCTCGCCAAGGCTGGCCCCGGCCTTGTCAAACAGCCCGTTTACCTCTTCCATACGCTGCGCGATGCTTAAAATGCCGCCAATGACACGCTGCCGCAGTTGCTCTTTATCTGACATGAGATTTCACCTGTTTTTCCTGGCGCAAGCGTAGCAAATTTTTTGGGTCCAAAAACAACATATTTTTGTTCCTGACCTGATTTCACGGCACATGCACAAGCGCCGCCTTCCTGTATGGAAAGCGGCGCGTATGAACCAATATCAGGACCTGTGGGCTATTTTTCAAGCCATTCCTGTAATTTTTCTTCCAGAGCCGCCGCTTCCATATGCGGGGCGTCGTACATGCCCGCATTGCCACGCTGGCGCGCGGCCTCGGACAGAATGATGGCCGCAGCCACCGAAACGTTAAAACTCTGGATCATGCCGTACATGGGGATGTAAAGCTCGCCGTCAGCCTGCTCAAGCAGGTCCTGCTCCACTCCGCTGTGCTCGTTGCCCATAATGATCGCCGTGGGCTTGGTAAAATCCCATTCCCTCAAGGGCCGTGCCGTGGGAGAGCAGGAAGTGGCGAGCACCTGCATGCCCTGGTCGCGCAAGTTTTCCATAAGGGCGGCACTGTCTTTGTGGCGCACGCTTTCTACCCATTTACGGGCGGAAGCCGAAGTTTTGCGTCCAAGCACGGGAAAGGGCGTGTTGGTGTAGTACAGGTTTACCCGGCTGACGCCAAAGGCATCGCACGAACGATAGATGGCCGACACATTGTGCGGATCATGAATATTCGCCAAAACCAGCGTCAGGTCAGGCTGGCGATGGCTCAACACTTCAAGCAGGCGGGCCTTGCGCCTTGCCGTGGGTTCCTTGGGCATGTGGTATTCCTTTGCTGTTCTGTTCTGGCCTTGTTATGTCTCAAAAAAAACAGCTCCAGGCAAGCGCATTGTCTACATGGCCTGTCCAATATATACTGCCGCGAAACTGCAATCCCCAAAATACATGCCGGAGCCTTATAATGAAAATTCTAGCGCAGCTTATGGCGCTACTGCTGGCCCTTTGCCTACCCGCTGCCGCACTGGCAGCTCAAGGACACCCTAATCTGCCCGGAGCCGGGCTGGACATCCGCTGGGCCATTCCTTTCGCCTGCATGCTGTTATCCATAGCCATCATGCCTCTTGCGGCCCCGCACTTCTGGGAGCAGCATTTCGGCAAGATTTCCGTATTCTGGGGGTTAGCTTTTCTGTTACCCTGTGTTCTTGTTTTCGGCCCTTCAGTGGCGCTGTACGAGTTTTTGCACATTATCATTCTTGACTACATCCCGTTCATTATTTTGCTTTTTTCTCTTTTTACAGTGGCAGGCGGCGTGCGCCTGACGGGCTCGCTAACGGGTACGCCTCTGGTCAACACGGCTCTTTTGGCCGTGGGTACGGTTCTCGCCAGCTGGATGGGCACCACAGGAGCGGCCATGCTGCTCATCCGTCCATTGCTGCGTGCCAATGCCCACCGCCGTTACAAAGTACACAGTGTTGTGTTTTTTATCTTTCTTGTGGCCAACATTGGCGGATCACTCACGCCATTGGGCGACCCGCCGCTCTTTCTGGGCTTTTTAAAGGGCGTCAGCTTTTTCTGGACCACAACCAACCTCTTTTTAAAAACACTGCTGCTCTCTGCGGCTTTGCTGCTCATCTATCTGGCGCTTGATGCAATACTGTTCGCCAGGGAAGGCAAACCCGCTCCTGTTCAGTCCCACACGGAACACACGAAAAAGCTGGGGCTAGAAGGCAAAGTCAATCTGCTGCTTCTGCTTGGAATTGTAGTGGCTGTGCTGTTGTCCGGCCTGTACCCGCTGGGCACTGTTGCCGAGGTATATGGAGTGCCAGTTGAAGGGCAAAATTTCTTGCGTGATCTGACGCTGCTTATCCTGGCAGGGCTTTCCTTGCGCCTTACCAGCAAAGCCAGCCGGGAAGCCAACGGATTTTCCTGGGCACCCATTGAAGAAGTAGCCAAGCTTTTTCTGGGCATTTTTGTGAGTATGATTCCGGCCATAGCCATTTTGAAATCCGGTACGGACGGCGCACTTTCCGGCCTCATACAGCTTGTCTCCAAAAACGGACAGCCCGATAACGCCATGTATTTCTGGCTCACGGGCGTGCTTTCTAGTTTTCTGGATAACGCGCCCACCTATGTGGTCTTTTTCAATACCGCCGGGGGCGACGCTCAAAATCTCATGTATAATGCGCCGGCCACCCTGGCCGCCATATCAGCAGGGGCCGTATTTATGGGTGCCAATACCTATATCGGTAACGCGCCCAACTTTATGGTGCGCGCCATTGCCGAAAACCAGGGAGTGCGCATGCCGAGCTTTTTCGGCTATATGATGTGGTCTGGCTGCATTTTGCTGCCGCTCTTTTTGCTGCTCACTTGGCTATTTTTCTAAGGAAACATTGCTTAAAGAGCCTCCTGGAAACGCGCAGTTATTTCGTCTACAAGGCGCGATCTTTTTTGGAGCAGGAGTGGACTCTTCCGTCCTCAACTGTTTCAAAAAAAATGAAGTAACGCCGCCAAACGGAATAAATCAGAGTTCCCCTAAAACAACCTGCACTACAGCTACGCAACATGCCCCTAAAGTTTTTGCTTTAGGGGCATGTTGCGTTATGAAAAAAACAAATCAATCAAAAACAATTGCGGCAACTTACACATAGTTAGGCAGCAGCATCCTTTCGTTTTTTTTTGATAGATAGCACTGGCGTAAAAACTGCCTAGAAAGCCTTGGACTTGAACATGTCTGTCCACGAAGACTCCTTGGGTGCCGGATGGCTGGGATCAACCCAACCCAGCACCTGACGGCCCATATCCCAGGCAAGGGCGCGGGCAATAAGGCTTGAAGGATCTTCGGGATTCACTTCCGTTACGGAGAAAAGGTAGAAGTCGTGCACCTGACGCGCATCCATAAGGCCACCCTGCGCCATTGACCACAAAAGCGTGCCCGTCTTGGCGTCATATACTTCCATTGCCAGCGAAAGCGAACTGGTGCCGCCAGAACCACCGTCCATATAATGATTTATGTATCCGCCCACCAGCATGTCCGCTCCCCGCGACCGGGCAATGGCAAGGGCACGCTGCGGCTCAAAAGGCCCGGCATTGGCATCGTACTCAAGAGTGGAAAAAGCATTAAGCGACAGCCATACCTGCCATATCTGGCGTGAAAACATGTTGCTGAAGGTAACGGCGTTGGACATCTGCTGCACTGTTCGCAAAGGCACAAAAAGCGCCGTGGGCCTGTAGCCCAGAGGCTGCGTGGGGCGAACATAAATGGCAGGCGGCTGACGGCGCACAAAATTGTTCACCTGTACCTGTATGGGCGTTTTTAAATCGCCCGTGAGCGAATACGATGTGCGGCTGTCGTCCGGTGCTCTGGAACACCCCAAGAGCAAAAAAAGCAGCAGAAAAAATGCTGCGGTGCTAAAAAGGCGCAGCAAAGACCAGGCGATATCTGCCGGGTTTTGGCCGCGCCATGTGCCTGAAACAGATGGGCAGGTGTACATATTTTTCTCCTGGCTTAAGGCCAGCCTAGCTGGGTGTCCTCAGTGCAGAGCAACATTGAAATATTCGCCCGGTCAGCGCAAACCTTTCAATAACGCGCCATAAAGCTGTATAAAGCGTTCCCGGCTTGCGGACGTGCGCTTGGCTCGTGACGATTCAAAAAAACAGCGTGTGGCGCAATCACGGTTTCGCAATCAGCAAATGCTCAAAAAAATTCTATCAACAGGCGCTGTGTAGTACAAATATCGCCAAGAATCCGGTGTGTATCGGAACAGTGCCAGTATATTGGCATTTGCTAAAAACGTGCCAGAGCGCAAAATAGCCGTTCCATACCCCTGCGGGTTGCTGGAACGGCTATGACACGTTCATGCGGAACGAACGCAGGTGTCAGCTCACTGTTACATGCTCGCAGCCTGAAAAATCTGGAGAACCAGAGGCGCAATCAACAGAATCACCGGGGCCAGTCCCATAAGGGTCTGTGGCCAGGTAAGCCTGAGCGCCGCACGGCAGCCTATCAGCACACAAGCCACCATCCAGACAAAGCCCACCAGCGAACCCAGCAAGGGCACCACGCACAGCAGGGTGGGCGCAGCGGAATAGGCCAGCACCTGAAAAACCTGACCGAAATCAGTACGGCTGCCACGCACAAAGCCATAGGTAAAGTTGATAAGCGCGCTGAGCACATAAAGCTGAATAACGGACATGCCCGTTTTGATCAGCAGGATCATTGGCAGGCTCATTTGCGGCGAAAGCATAATGAGCATTTTTTCCAGTTGCGGGTCAGAAGCCGCACTGGGCGCGATGAGGGACATGAACACCCCAGACCATATGCGCTCAACAATGACCTGAACTACACTCACCAGCAGGTAGAAAATCAGGGCACGCATTTGTGAGCCGTCGGGCTGCACCTGGCTGAAAACACGTTGTGCCCCAAACATGACGCGCATGCAGGTATGGTAAAAGGCCGCAAGCCAGCCGTCCGGCTCCGGGGCTGTTTCCCAGGGAATAGCCCCCTCGGCATGTTCGTCATAATGCTCGTCATCGTCGTGATGGTCATCGCTGTTGCGGTCATCCGCATCTGCGGCACGGCGCTTGCGATCATACGAATGGTCATCGTCTTCGTAACGACGGTTTTTCTCACGCTCATAGGCGCGGCTGGCTTCTACACGCGGGTCTTCATCGGAATCATCAGGGTTTTCAATTCCGGCCCTGTCAGAGCTGCGCCATTTCTCCTGAACACTAGGCCGGGCATTGCCCGTATCCCGATCGCGGCTTTCTTTTTCGTGCTGCGGGGCATCTTCTTGCGCAGCCTTGTCACGCGACCATGTAGGGCTGCCGGGCACAATTGCACCGGGAGGCAGGGGATCGTCCTCACCCGGATCGCGCGAAACCTCTGCTGTGGAGTCCCGAGAGTCGTCGGCATTCGTATAGTCTTGAGAAGCAGGGCCCGCGGCCTGGCCCTGTGCCGTATCCCGATCCCCGGCCTGAGGCGCATCCGGCAGAACTTCCTGCACGCCAGTATCTGGCGCGAAGCGGAAACGGCAGGAGCATTGGGGGCAGGTGGCGATAACCGCACGCGCAGGCAGGCGGTTGGCGGGCACTTGGCGGCTGAAGCCGCAACGCGGACACGTAATATTCACAAAGATTCTCCTGGTAGGCTCATCTGCAGTGCGAAAAATTCAGTATATACTATCCACAGGCCCGAACGCTGGCAAGAGCCACCTGTGCAGCCAGGCGCAACATAGCCCTTCAAGCTCGAATACCGCACGCACAAATGCTTCCCGCGTAGTGCCGCCACAAGCGCTTTTCCAGTTATCTCTGGAGCAGACTAACTTTGAAATGTACGGCATTTCAAAGTTGTCATTCTGCAAAAAATACGATTTTCTGCGAAATCCACGCCGTATTGCGTCGCGCTGCACAAGAATGCAGCGTTAGAACATTTAAATTTCTCCAAAGTTAAAATGCTCTAGGGGCTGTTCCCCAATAAATGACTTTGCGCCAAGGGCAAGAAAAAAGGCCTTTTTTATGAAAGAAATGCACTCTTACGGTACATGACCGGAGTAAAAAAAGGCCTTCTGACACAGCCAGTTGGACAAAAGGATTATTTAGAGACAGCCCCTAGGCGCACATCACCCTTTATTCTGTCGCGTAGCCTAAAAACGCCCCTCGTGAAACTGGCTTGTTCTTCCTGATATAACAAAGAATTTCATGCCGTGCCGCCCCGGCCCGAGAACAAATTATTCTGCCTCAATGACTACCAGCTATTATTCCTGTTCGCATAGCCCATACGGTTGACATCCCCTGCGGTGGACTATACCTTGACGGCACAAGGGGAGTAACTGGGTTCTTGAAACCCGGGCGGCATCAACAGCATGGCTTAGGCCTGGTGCCGTCGTCGGTTCCGCCGATTAGTGAGACCTTGGCGTCAACGCCAAGGTCTTTTTTTATTTTTAAGGAGACAACATGACCATTCGTGCCTTGCGGCCTTATATTCTGGCTGTGCTTATGACCATTCCCGGTCTGGCGCTTCACCTTGCTCCATCTGACATCTCTCCTCTGCTTGTAACGGCACTTGCCGGGATGGCCATCCTGGGAGCGTCGTTTCTGCTCACCTGGGCCTGTGAAGTGGCGCAGATGGACATGCCACAAGCGGTAGCTGTGGCAGTGGTCGCCTTTATTGCTGTGCTGCCCGAATACGCAGTGGATATGTACTTTACCTGGATGGCCGGCCAGCAGCCAGACAGCCCCTATTCACACTATGCCATCGCCAACATGACCGGAGCCAACAGGCTCCTTATCGGCGTGGGCTGGTCGGCAATTGTGCTTATCTTCGCCGGACGCTTCCACTCCGCCGTCACCCTGAACAGCGACAAACGGACGGACGTGCTGTTTCTGGCAATTGCAACAATCTACGCGCTGTTCATTCCCCTCAAAGGTTCCCTCACATGGGTAGACGGTCTGGTGCTTTTGGGCATTTACGTCTGGTACATACTCATCATCATGCGCCGCCCCGTTGAAGAGGAAGAACTTGAAGGGCCAGCCGCCACTCTTGCCAAGCTGGCCAAAAAAATTCGCCTGCGCAGCGTAGGCGCTATTTTTGTTTTTTCTGCCCTGGTAATATTGGGCAATGCCGAATCTTTCAGCGAAGGCCTGGTTGCCAGCGGCAAGATGCTGAATATCAACGAGTTTTTACTGGTACAGTGGATCGCCCCCCTGGCCTCGGAAGCTCCTGAGTTCATCGTGGCCCTCATGTTCGCTTCACGGGGCAATGCCGGATTGGCTCTTGGATGTTTACTTTCTTCCAAACTTAATCAATGGACACTGCTGGTTGGCATGATACCTGGGGTTTACGCGGTGTCTTCCGGTGGGCTTACGCCTCCCATAAACCTTGACACACACCAGTTTCAGGAAATATTACTCACAGCCGGGCAGTCTCTTTTTGCCGTAGCTTTGCTGCTGGACTTGCGCCTGCATGTGCGTGAGGCTATATGGCTGCTTCTGCTCTTCAGCTTGCAGTTGCTTTCTCCCTTGTATGACGTGCAGCTGGAAACCATGCTGGGCCTGCCCCACGATCCCCTGCGTCTGCATTTGTTCTATGCCAAGGTATATCTGGTACTGGCGGTTGTGCTGCTTATCAAGAACTGGCGGCAAGCCTGGGAGCTTCGCAAGGGATTCAAAGTTTAAAGCGTTTCAAAGTTGAAGTGCTCAAACGGCTGGCGAGCAGACGCCCGCCGTGGAGACGTAAGCGCTGTTTATTTGCGCTGTTAAACGACGCAGCCATCATGTTTTGAACTTTGAAAATATATATTGCCAAAGTTCATCTGCTCTAAAAAAAGTGTGTATACTGTAAAGCAACGGCAAACAGGGCTTAAAAGAGGAAAAAACATGCAGCTTCCTATTCAGGCTTTGCGAATTTTTCACTTTTCTGCCCTGTTGCTTTCGCTTTCTGCATTTATCCGTACGCTCCGTGAATCAGGAACGCCGCGCCGTCTGACCCGCAGTCTGAACAAGGCCACCACGCCGTCAGGGCGTATGTGTGGCAACTCCGCCCCTGAGTCCAAGGGGGCATGTAAGGAACAGTACCTCTGGCAAGATGCTTCGCCTTCACCCCTTACTGGTTATCAAGGTATCATATCCATGCCGCGCCTTTTGTCCTTTCTGTTGCTGGCGCTGCTGCTCGGTGAACGGGCGGCAGAAGCAGCACGCATGCCGGACCAGCAGACACTTTCTCCCGCCCTTTCGCAGGAATTTACAGCCACCGCTGACCTGACGGAAACTGGCACAAGCCACGAACACGCGCCCGCGGAACCTGTGGAGCATGCCAAGCCGGAAGGCGCGGCAAAACCAGACACGTCATCTCATGAAAATGCAGGAAAGCAAGAACAGACCACTCCTGCCGACCAGTCTGCCCGGGACAGCGCCGCCGCCATTATTTCCGGCTCACGCAAACCCGGCATCATAGAACACCAGTATGTCAGGGATGAAGGCGGCAATCCGGTCATCAGCATCAGCTACCCTTCTGTGGGCAGCAAAGAAATTGACAGCGATATACGTCAATGGGTCACGGGCATTGCCACGGCTTTTGAACAAAGCTGTAGTAATGGAAGCTTCGCGGCTGGCTCCAGCCTTGACGGAGATCGGCCCCCCTTTGAGCTGTGGGGTTCATACAGCGTTACGGCGCCCTCGCCCGCAGGACTTAGCGTCACGTTTGAAGTATGGACGTACACAGGCGGAGCTCACGGCAACCTTGACGTCATGACCTTGAACTACAGCCTGCTTACCGGGCAACGGCTCGGGCTGGTGGACCTTTTTGAAGATCCGGATATGGCCCTGAACCTCATGTCCACATGGTCATACAAAGAGCTTTCGCGCCGCCTGGGCGGCATGAGGCAAGAGCAGATGTTGCGAACCGGGCTTACGCCTGTGCCGGAGAACTTTGCCAGCCTGACCCTGACGCCACAGGGCGTGCGCATCAACTTTCAACCCTATCAGGTTGCGCCGTGGGCGGCTGGAGCACAAAAAGTAGATATGCCTCTGGACCAGCTGCTGCCAGCCAATCCGCTGTTGCGCCTCTGGGGCCGTTAATCCGGCATCCTCATCTCATTATTGCTAAAGCCCCGTACAAACATTGGTCTGTACGGGGCTTTTCTTTTACATAACGCCAGTCAACAGCATCAAGCTGGCGATTTGAAGGCAGAGCGCTTTTGTTCAGATAAAAGCTAGTCCTGAAATGCTTCTCGTTTCACAGTTGTCATTCTGCAAAAAAACGCTCCCCGGCAGGATCGGCGGTGGATTGCCAGCCTATTTTGCTGCCCCACAAAAGCCGCGAATATGTGCGGCCATACACGCGGACTATGCTGTGGCGCAGCGCGAAAGCATGTAAATTTTTTCAGCGGTTAAATGCTCTATTCCATAAAATCCACAATGCCAGCGGCCAGAACGCGGCCTGAAGCGTCATAGACAGCGGCGACTTGGCCAGGAGCAGATGGAAATTGCGGGATCGCGAATTCAATTTCAAGAAGGCCATCTGCATTCAGGGTCACTTTGGCGGGTGCGGGCTTCTGGCGATGACGCAGGCGCACCAGCGTTTCTTCAGGCCAGTATTGCGGCGCCAGGGAAACATTGGCCAAAGACGTAACGCAACGGCTGACGCCCAACAACGCGCGCGGCCCCACGACAAGAGCATTGCCCGAGCCGTCCTTGGCAAGTACATACAGAGGCTCGCTGTGCGCAATGCCCAAGCCCTTGCGCTGACCTTCAGTATAGCGCCAAAGCCCTTTGTGACGGGAGATTTCTCGCTGTGCGCCATCCGCACTGCGTAAAAAAACGGGTCCAGGGCCAGGAGGAACAATGGCCGCTGCCTGCCAATGGCGTTCAAGGAATGGCCTATACGCTTCCGCAGAGGAGCCAGCTCCATCTTGGGCAGAAGAAGCGCCTGAAGCCGGAGCAAAGCAGATGTCCTGACTCTCATGTGGCAAGGGCACATTCAGGCCAGCCTGCGCCACAATTTCACGAGTGCGGGCTTTGTCCTGGCCTGCCAGGGGAAACCAGGCTTGCGCCAATCGCGCCCGTGGCACGAGACTCAAAAAATAGCTCTGATCCTTGGCCGTGTCATGGGCCGCGGCCAGCAACGGCAAGTGGAACGTGTTTGCGCCATGCGTCTGCACTGCTGCGTTTTCGTGCCTAGCACCCTCTTCTTCCGGCGCGCTCACAAGCCGTGCGTAATGCCCGGTGGCAAGTTTATGCGCGCCGAGCTCTTGCGCGGCGTCAAGCAACGCGCCAAATTTAACGGCCCGGTTGCACAGGGCACAGGGATTGGGAGTGCGCCCCTCTGCGTAGGCCGCTGCAAACGGGGCCAGCACTTCTCGCTGAAAAACTGGCCGCAGGTCTGCTACATGCAAGGGTATGCCAAGAGATGCGCACGCCTCTTCAAGGCCGGGGGGTGGCGCAAGTTCTGCCTCTGGTAAAAAAAGGCCGTGCAGGGCCAGCACGTTGTGCCCGGCCTGCTGCAGCATTACAAGAGCGCAAAGACTGTCCACCCCTCCGCTGACGGCAACTGCCACTGTACAAGGAGAAGTTGTTTTGCTCATGGTCATAGTGCAGTCCTCAATGCAACCCGCGATTTTCCTTAGGGGCTGTCTCTAAATAATTTTTTTGTCCAACTGGCTGCGTCAAAAGGCCGTTTTTTACTCCAGTCATGTACCGAAAGAGTACACTTCTTCCGTAACAAAGGCCTTTTTCCTTGCCCCTGGCGCAAATTATTTATTTAGAAACAGCCCCTAGCGCTCACACGCAGGCGTGGGGGGCGTTTGGCACCAATATAGAAGTGATTACTAGAGGATTTACATTTTAAAAAAGCTTAAATCCTCTTGAGACAAGGGTGGGGAAAGAACGCCCTTGCCTGCAAGAACCTTCTTTCCCCACTAAAAGAAAATCTTACGGCAGTTACAATATCTGATTAAGGAACTGGCGCAGACGGGGATGGCGGGGAGTCGTGAACAGGGTTTCTGGCCTGCCCTGCTCCACAATCTGTCCCTGATCCATAAAAATAAGCCTGTCGGCCACGGTTCGGGCAAAGCCCATTTCGTGGGTGACGCACACCATAGTCATGCCTTCTTCAGCCAGTTTGACCATAACGTCCAGCACTTCGCCCACCATTTCGGGGTCAAGGGCTGACGTCGGCTCGTCAAATAGCATGATGGCGGGCTGCATGGCGAGAGCACGGGCAATGGCCACACGTTGCTGCTGGCCGCCTGACAACATGGCGGGATAGACATTGGCCTTTTCGCTGATGCCCACTTTTTTGAGCAGCCCCAATGCGCGGGACTCAGCTTCTTCGCGCGTGAGTTTACGCAACGTGATAGGCGCCATTGTCAGATTTTCCAGCACAGTCTTGTGCGGAAACAGGTTGAACTGCTGAAAGACCATGCCCAGATTCTGGCGAATCAGGTTGATATCATTATCCGGGCTCATGATGTTCTCGCCCTTGACTATGATACTGCCCTGATCAATCTCTTCCAGCCGGTTGATTGAACGCAGCAGGGTCGATTTGCCAGATCCCGAGGGGCCGATGATAACCACGCGCTCGCCGGGAGCGATATCCAGACTCACATCCTGCAAGGCAGGCAGCGAACCAAAATACTTCCAGACATTGCTTATGGTAATAATTGGGGCGGTGGTGCTACTTTCCGTCATAATAATTCAGCCTGGATTCCATAATGCTCACGGTTTTGGAAAGCATAAGCGTGATGACAAGATACATCAAAGCCACCACGGTATAAGTTTCAAAATACAGGTAGGTGGTACCCACAAAGCTTCTGGCCCGCTGCATGATATCAGGCACAGCCATGATGGACACAAGCGACGTGTCTTTTAGCATGGCAATGCACTCATTGCCCACAGGCGGCAAAATGGTCCGCATGGCCTGGGGAAGAACAACGTAGCGCATGGTCTGAAAGCCATTGAAGCCCAACGAGCGTGCGGCTTCACTTTGTCCCTTGTTGATGGCGGTGATGCCTGCGCGAAAAACTTCGCCCATATACGCGCCATAACAAAAACTGATGGCAACAACAGCGGAAGTGACGCCGCCCACCTGCACAAAACGTGAAAGGGCATAGTAGATATAAAAAATCTGCACCAGCAGGGGAATACCGCGAATCACTTCCACATAGGTGGAGGCAATGAGATTGATAATGCGGTTGTTTGAAATGCGCCCGAGACCAGTAAGCAGCCCCAGGGGTACAGCACAGCATATGGAAAGAACAGTAATCTTGAAAGTAACTAAAACGCCATCAGGCAAATAGAGCAAAATACGTAAATAAGGGTCGGGCCAGAAGAGGCATAGTGCAAACAAGGCAGAAATTGCCCCGACCAGAGCAATAGACCAGGCGTTTATCAGGCGCCATTCACGAGGATCAGGGATGGAGGCTCCATCCGTGACCATAATGATATTGCCCTTGCTTCCGTCTTTTTTATCGTGCATCTCAATCCTTCAGATCAGTACGGCTGCGGCGTCCGGGCAAGAGCCCGGACGCCCATAAAGTCATGCAGGAAAGCGGGTCTACTTGGACGCGCCCATCCACTTGTCGAGCAACTTGGCTTCAACGCCGGAAGCTTTCACTTCCTTGATGCCCTTGTTCAGCTTTTCAACAAGATCCTTGCGGCCCTTGCGAACGGTAAAACCGTAGTATTCCTTTTCGTCCGTCTTGAACGAAAGATTCAGTTTGCCCGCTGTATCGGCCTTTTTATTGGCATAGTACATGGCAACCGGATCGTCGCAGATGACAGCGTCAAGACGGCCGCCAAGCATATCCTGAATGGCCAGGCCTACGTCATCATATTCCTTGAGGTCCACGGGAACGCCAGACTTGCGAATGACGAAAACGCCGGTAGTGCCAATCTGACCGCCGACCTTCTTGCCCTTGAGGTCTTCAAGACTCTTGATGCTCTGTCCCGCAGGCAGCACCACAGACTGAGCCACTTCATAGTAAGGGTCAGAGAAGTCAAACTGCTTCTGGCGTTCAGGCGTAATGGTGGTGGCAGACGCAACTATGTCGTACTGGCCGGTAGCCACACCACCGAAAATGCCGTCCCATGCAATATTGCGAACATCAACTTCAAAACCGGCGGCCTTGCCCACTGCGGTAATGAAATCAATGTCAAAGCCCACGGGCTGCTTGTTTTCGTCAAGAAGTTCCATAGGGGGCCAGGTGCAGTCTGTGGCCACAACATATTTTTCAGCGGCAACAGCCTGACCGCAAAGCAGAGCCAGGGCCAACAGGGTGAGAGTAAGACGACGGATCATGAAACCTCCTTGCATAACGGCAAACGCCGCCGGCATACGCCAGCAGCGTTCCCTTGAGGGCTAATTGGATTTGCCCATCCATTTTTCAATAATTTTGGCTTCTTCTCCAGAAGCCTTCACTTCCTTGATACCCTTGTTCAGCTTTTCAAGAAGATCCTTGCGGCCCTTGCGTACGGTGAAACCGTAGTATTCTTTTTCATCCGTCTTGTACGAAAGGTTCAGCTTGCCGGCGGTATCGGCTTTCTTGTTGGCATAGTACATGGCAACGGGATCATCGCAGATGACAGCGTCAATACGGCCATTCACAAGATCCTGCATGGCCAGACCCACATCGTCATATTCCTTGATGTCCGCGCCCACATCAGCCTTGCGCAGCACGAATATGCCGGTGGTGCCGATCTGGCCGCCCACTTTTTTGCCCTTCAGGCCGGCAAGATCCTTGATGCTCTGCCCTTCGGGCAGCACCACGGCCTGCACCACTTCGTAGTACGGGTCAGTAAAATCAAACTGCTTCTGGCGCTCGGGCGTAATGGTGACTGAAGAGGCCACCACATCGTACTGCCCTGTGGCAATACCGCTGAAAATGCCGTCCCAGGCCACATTGCGAACATCCATATCCAGGCCAACGGCCTTGCCAATGGCGCGCAGATAGTCCGTGGAATAGCCTTCGGGTTTTTTGTTGGCGTCAAGCATTTCCATTGGCGGCCAGGTACAGTCGCTGGCAACCACAATTTTCTCAGCCGCCAAAGCCGGGCTGCACATAAGAACGAGACCAATCATGGCGAGGGTAATTCGGCGAAGCATGGGACCTCCTAAAATGGTTTCCTTCAAAGCCCGCCGCCCACGGCGTCTGTGGGGGGACGCCTGCTCCGCAACGCCGCTCGAGCGGCAAACAGACCGCAGTTGGACCGTTTTTACCGGATTGCGCAGTGCCACCAGTGCGGGGCGGGCAGCCAGAAAAGAGCGTGTTCTTCTTTAGCGTCGAGCGCACGTCGCGTCAAGCGCCGAAGCCGTTCAAACACACTACTGCAAGAACAAGTTTACCAGGTGTTGCCGGGGGAAGGTTCGTTGCCATCAGGAACGTCTGACGGGATATCCTCTGTTTTATTGCCGTACCCGTTACTGTCGCCAGCATCAATTTTCCGGGCATGCGGTAATATATGAGGTACCGATTTTCCTACTGTGTCCACGCCGTCGCCATCCAGGTCGTCACGGTCATCGCGCAGAGCCTGTTGCAAAAACCAGTCTTCGCGGATGCGCCACGATGCGGCGGCGGTATACGCCGGAGAAGAATACCCCACCGACAGCACCAGGGTGCGGCGGGCATGCTCCTGAAGGCGGATAAGTAGGGGAGTAAAATCGGCATCGCCAGAAAGGATGATAAATTCGTCAAACTTGGTGGAATGCGAAAGGTCATCCATACAGTCCATGACCAGATGGATGTCAGTGCTGGTCTTGCCACGCGATGTAAGCGGAGGGCAGTCCACAACCTGAAAGGCGCTACGGATGAAGAAGTTACGAAACTCCTGATATCTCTGTGGATTAAGATAACACATGCGCTTCAGGATGCGGCGGCGTACGCCTTCGCCATAAAGAATGCGCAAGGCATGATTTTCTATCCAGCGCACCCAGCGGTAGGGTGCGGAACCAAAGGCGCGGGCGGCCTCGGGATCAATTTCAAGAAATCGGGTAAAAATATTGTCGAAATCAACGTAAAGAGCGCTGTAAACCTCATCAAAACCTGTAAATCGTGCCATATTATCCTCATAGTAAGCTCACGTATTAGCTTAGTATATTTTGCCTGCCTTCAGATGGCAAGGTTTTTGCCCTACTTGAATTACCATAGCTCACAAGGTATTATGCAATGTCATACAAGCAAATATCATATTTTTCGGTGCGGAGGGACAGTGTACAACCTGCTGAAATGCGTAAAAACCCGTCTGATCGCCGTATGGGCATTGGGTGAAGCTTTCCGGCAATCTCCTCCGGCCGAACGCTGGTATTCCTGCCTGTTCTGGTCCTTCTGGATGACGCTGGCCACTTTTCCCATGGGCTATGCCCTTCGCGACATAATGCCCCTGGTCTGTCTGCTTTTTCTTGGCCTCTACTACCGCCATAACTGGCAAAAAAGCGTGCTGCGGCGGCTTGGGGCCTGGCCTCTGTTCGTTTGCTTGGGGGTTATGGTTGTTATTGGAGTTGTCTTTTCCAACAATATCGGCTCATCACTGTTGCACGCTGCCTCTGGTCTTAACAAGGGCTTCATTCTGCCCTTTATCGCCATGGAATGCGTCCGTAATGAAAAGGACCTGCACCGCCTGGCGTGGGCCGCTATTTTGGCCGTATTCTGGCAAGGCCTGGACGGCGTATGGCAGGCTCTGACCGGCAAAGATTTTATTATGGGTTACCCGATGTCCAGTGGCCGCCTCACAGGCAGCTTTGACACCTATGAGGTGGGTAACTACATCGCCCTGGCTCTGATTCCCGCCTTCAGTCTGTGGTGCATCTTGCGCCAGAGTTTTTCGCGCCTGCCCTCACTGTTGCTCTGTGCAGCAACCCTATGGCCCGCTTTTTTTCTTCTTGCAGGCGCTGGCAGCCGCAGTGGCGCGCTGGCCATTGCAGCCGCCTTTGGCCTGTGGTTTTTGCTGGCAAGTTCTTCAGCCCGCTGGAAAAGCATACTCTTCGCTGCTGTGGCCTTGCTTTTGATTCTTCTGTCCCAAGGACGCGCCCGCATGGACGCGGTGGTAGATGACGGCAGGTGGAGCTTGTGGAAGCTGGGTTGGCGCGTTTTTCTTGAACACCCATGGCTCGGTTCCGGTGCCGGCCAGTACAACACTGCTTTCCGTTCCCTTGGCCTCACACCGGAAAAAGATCTCATTACCATAAGCCATCCGCACAACCTCTACCTCGATATGTTGTACGCGCACGGCCTGATTGGTTTTATCTTCGGCATGATTTTTCTACTGGGCTTTTGCTGGTGGGGCTATCAACGCATCCGGCCGCGCCTTTTGGCCGAGCGCGCTTCTGGAAAAACGAGTATCTACTGGCATGTAACTGCATGGTTCTGGATAGGATTTGTGGCATGGCTGTGCAACGGCATTTTCGGGCATGATTTCTATCGTACTTGGTGGCTGGCCCTTGCCATGGCGCACATGGGTGTCATGATCGGCGCTGTCGTCAATGGCCCCAAAGGTGATGAAGCCACCCGGCATGCCGCTCAAGGATATTGCGGACCAGCTGAAAACAACATGCGGGCGCAACCATTTTCCTAGAATGAAGAGCGGTGAGCCGCTGTAGCAAAAGAGATAACAGGGCCAGAACGTAACGTTCCGGCCCTGTTTTATTCAGTCAGCTTGAGGCGTCTTGCCAAAGCGCTCCTGCTACCGACGAGCACGGCTGGTAGCATGCTGCCACTTTCACAGGGGCTGGCAGTTTCAACATGAACTGCCCCACCGTATCAGATTCACCCAGCCCATAGCCAGCACTACAGACATCACGAAAAAAAGAGCAATTGTCAGCCGCGCAACGGCAGACCATATTCAAAAAAATACCGAAAATTTCTGCCAGAAAGCAGACGAAACTATTCTCCGGCAAACTCGTCAGCAACGGGCGGCGCTCCCGCGCTGGCGTTTCTGTTAGCGCGCAGCAGGGCCATGGCCTCATCCTTGGTGATGATGCGGCCCTTACAGCGGGCGTTCTGAAGCCCGTTTTCGGGACAGTACCCCATCTGCACGCAGTTGGGGCCCGCGCCAGCAAAAAGATCGGGAGCTGCCTTGCGGCACAGCCGCAACATCTGCCATGCGAGGTGCCTGATCTCATACTGCGCGTTGCGGCAACAGCGTATGGAAAACCAGTCCAGCAGCGCATGGGCGTTCATGCCCACGATGGCTTTGAATTCTGTGGCCTGGGGCTTCAAATAGCGCAAATCTTCTTCAGGCAGCCCGGCATCAAGTCCCGCGTCATACCACTGACGTCCCAGATCGGCCAGATCACGCCCGCTCAGATTGACGCTTCCCCCGCCAGGCAAGTTCACCTGAGCCGTAAATTCCGCCGCTTTCTGCGGATACACTACAGAATAGCGACGCTTTCCGCCCAATTCTGCCCTGCCTGATTTGATCAGATAAGAAGCCAGACGCTTGCGCACCAGCTGCGTTTCGGTAACGCGCGAATATCCCTCAAGCCCGAAGATAAAAAAATCAAATTCCAGAGCAGCCCTGTGCCCGGAAGACAAAATGTTCTCTACTATTTTTTTCGAGTAAGGCGAGGCCACGATGTCTTCAAGGTCACGCTCACTCCGCACAAAGCGGGCCGCTATGTCCGTATAGACTTTCCCACCGCCGGCCAGCAATACCACCCTGCCGTTACCTGTAAATTTTTCGTCCAACATTACAACTCCTTGGCGCGCAGTGGCGCTGACCTAAGCAGCATATGCGAAACCTCGCCATGCAGCAAGATGAGCTACCAAAATCACAAACCGCATGCCTTTGGGATGAAAGGCCCAAGCATACGCGAACCACCCATATCTTGACACAACAGGGCCAAAAAGCCAGAGTGAGAACCGTTTTCCAGCACCTACGCATTTCAGGTTTGCCATGCCCGCAACTGACCTTTATCTGACCGGGCACTGTACGGCGGCCCTGCCACAATTCGCGGCAGCGTGGCGTGCGAGACGCACCCCCAAAGTACCTATTGAGTTTATCAGCAAGGAGATCATATGAGCCAGCATTCCGCCCCCAATAACAAGCCGGACAGCAACGGTTTTTTCGGCGCTTACGGCGGCCAGTTTGTTCCTGAATCCGTTAAAGCCCGCCTGGAAGAACTGGCTGCGGCAATGGAGGCGGCCCTGGCCGATCCCGATTTCTTGCGTGAACTGGACGACCTCTTTCTCCATTATACAGGACGGCCAAGTCCGGTCTTTCACTGTGCCAACCTGAGCCGCAAACTTGGCGGCGCGCAGATTTGGCTCAAGCGTGAAGATCTCAACCACCTTGGCGCGCACAAGATCAATAACACCCTTGGGCAATGCCTGCTGGCCAAACGCATGGGCAAAACCCGTGTCATTGCTGAAACCGGCGCCGGGCAGCACGGCGTAGCCACGGCGGCCACGGCGGCTCTTATGGGCCTCAAGTGCACTATCTGCATGGGTGAAGTGGACATGGAGCGCCAGCGCCTCAACGTCATTCGCATGCGTATGCTTGGAGCCGAAGTGGTGGCCGCCACGTCGGGACAGCGCACCCTCAAGGAAGCCGTGGACGAAGCTCTGGGGCTGTGGGTGGCTGATGATGAAATGTTCTATGTGCTTGGCTCTGCCGTGGGACCGCACCCCTATCCCTATATGGTACGCCAGTTCCAGGCCATAGTGGGCAGCGAAGCCCGTGCCCAGATGCTTGAAGCCTGCGGTCGCCTGCCTGATGCAACCCTGGCCTGCGTGGGCGGCGGCTCCAATGCAATAGGCATTTTTTCCGGCTTTTTGAATGACGCCAACGTACGCCTTATCGGCGTGGAACCGGGCGGACATGGCAACGAGTACGGGCAACACGCCGCATCTCTCTGCCTGGGTGAACCGGGCGTGCTGCACGGCTTCAATTCATACATGCTCAAGGATGAAAAGGGTGAAGCCGGAGCCGTGTACTCCATTTCAGCCGGGCTGGACTACCCCTCTGTGGGGCCTGAGCACTCCATGCTCAAAGACGCGGGCCGTGCTGAATATGTCAGCATCACTGACAAGGAAGCTCTGGAGGCATTCTTCGCGCTGTCCCGTCATGAAGGCATTATTCCGGCTCTGGAGTCTTCACACGCGCTGGCACATGCTATGAAAATGGCTCCTGCCATGCCCGCTGACGCCATTCTGCTGGTCAACCTGTCTGGCCGTGGCGATAAAGATGTGGCGCAAGTGGCTGAGATGATGGAAAAAGGCGAAATATAAGGCCTAGCCATTAAGGATATTTGCCGAAACGTAAAAGCCCCCGTCTTTTGACGGGGGCTTTGTGGTCCTTTTGGCGGGCACACGCCGGAGGTCCAAGAACTGGCGTAGATTGCCTTATTATATGCTTTTCGCGGGTGAGCGCCAGCACGCCTGACAAGACAGACATACGGCGCGGGCTGCATCAGAACTGGCGTTCCTGGTCAGTACCCGCTGATTCAGAACAAAATCCCTAAATAACTTCATTCAGGGCAGAAAGCTGTTCCTGCGCCCTGAATTTCTGTTGCAACATAATAGGCAGAGCTTCGGGGTCAGCCGGATCATATTCAAACATGACCGCGGTGCCGAAGCAGGAAAAGTATTTGCTGCCGTCCGGATGGAAGGCCACATTTTCGCTGTACCCAACAATGGCTTGCGCGCCTTTATTCATGGCACGTCCGGCCATGCCAAAAAAAGCTTCTTCAGAGTCAAAACCCCGGCAGCAGACAAGGCCCAAGACCTTGGCAATGCGTCGTCCTTCGACCTGATGCGTAGTCACCACGGGAAAACGCCCAGCCAGAAAAACCTCACGCACACGAGATGTGGCATCTGATACGCGTGCCTGTTTTTCGGCTTTGCGAGCCTTTTTTTCCTGACCGCCCAGTAAGAAGAACATGCCTGACCTCCAAAAGCAAAGGGATGGACAGCGCTGAGCGCCATCATATGCCAAGCAATTGCAAAGGGCTTGCCAATAATTTTTTTAGTTATAATTCAAGTATGTTATAAAAATATTCCTGCTTTTGGTCAAAGCCTTGACGCCCGCACCAGCACAACCGGCAAGCCTTGTGCTGCTCCGTCACAACGCGTTCCCTCATCCTCACACTTTCGGCACGGGCACACTCTCTTGAAGGTGCAGAACAAAGCCTTTCAGCTTCGTGAGGTTCTATACAACAGTAAAACCCGCCAATTGGCGGGTTTTACTGTTGTATACTGCTGTCCGGCGTTATTGCGCAGGTTGCTTTTTACCCTCTGCTTCATTCTTCTCCGGGCGCAAGATGCGGCAGATAGGCTGGGCTGTTGCCCGGCCGGAGAATATTTCCTCTGCGGTGGCGTCCAGAGCCTGAGGCAGAACCTCATCCACATGATCCACAAAAACAATCTCAAGATCTTTCAATACCTCGTCGGGCACTTCCTTGAGATCCTTTTCATTGTCGCGGGGCATGAGCACTTTTTTAATGCCGCTGCGGCGGGCCGCCAGCAATTTTTCACGCAGGCCGCCAATGGGCAGCACACGCCCGCGCAGGGATATTTCACCCGTCATGGCCACATCATTACGCACAGGTATGCCAAGCAGCGCCGAGGTAATGGAGGTCGCCAGGGTGATGCCAGCCGAAGGGCCGTCCTTGGGCGTTGCTCCTGAAGGCACATGAACGTGAATGTCCACCTTGCGGTAGAAGCGGGGGTCAAGCCCAAGCACTTCAGCCCGTGAGCGAACGTAGGAAAGTGCGGCCTTGGCCGATTCTGTCATGACTTCACCCAGTTTGCCCGTGGTGACCACCTGACCGGAACCGGCCATAAGGGTGGTTTCCACCAGCAGGATTTCACCACCGCGCTGGTTATAGGCAAGCCCGGCGCACACACCGATCTGGGGTTCTGCTTCTCGCTCGTCATGACGGTATTTTTTGACGCCAAGTGTAGAAGCCAGACTTTGGCGCGAAATATTCACGCACTTGTCCAAATTATCCTCTTCCACAAGCTTGATGGCAGTTTTGCGGCACAAAGCGGCAATTTCGCGCTCAAGGTTGCGTACGCCGGCTTCACGGGTATAGGAGCGGATAACTTCAAGAATGGCATTGTCCGACACGCGGATATTGCTTTCCTTGAGACCGTGCTCCTCGATCTGGCGAGGCAAGAGAAAATGCCGTGCTATGTGACGTTTTTCTGTCTCAAGGTAGCTGTTAAGTTCAATGATCTCCATGCGGTCCAGCAGGGGCACGGGAATGCTGTGCAGCGAGTTGGCCGTGGTGATGAAGAGGATCTTGGACAGGTCGTATTCCAGATCCAGATAGTGGTCCATAAAGGTATGGTTCTGTTCCGGGTCCAGCACTTCCAGCAGGGCCGAGGACGGATCCCCCCGGTAGTCGGAGGTCATCTTGTCTACTTCATCCAGGCAGAACAGCGGGTTGTTATACTTCACCCTTTTGAGGGACTGAATGATCTTGCCCGGCAACGCGCCCACATAGGTACGGCGATGACCGCGAATCTCAGCCTCGTCGCGCACACCGCCCAAAGACAGGCGCACAAAATCGCGCCCGGTGGCCTTGGCTACAGATTTGGCCAAAGAAGTTTTGCCAACACCGGGAGGCCCGACAAAACAAAGGATAGGCCCTTTGAGGCCCTGCGAAAGTTTTTGCACGGCCAGATACTCAAGAATGCGTTCCTTGGGCTTTTCCAGCCCATAGTGGTCGCCGTCCAGAATACTGCGTGCTTTTTCAATATCAATATCAATCTGCTTCAGATCATTCCAGGGCAGATCAAGAATCCAGTCCACATAGTTGCGCACAACCGTGTACTCGGCAGCCGAGGGCGGCATACTGCGCAGTTTTTTGGCTTCCGAAAGAGCCTTTTGACGTGCCTCTTCGGGCATGTCGCGGGCTTTCAGTTTCTGTTCAAGCTCATCCACCTCGGCCAGGGGGTCGTCGTCGCGCCCCATTTCCTTGTTGATGGCCTTGATCTGCTCATTAAGATAATATTCGCGCTGATTGCGCTCCATCTGAACCTTGACGCGGTTCTTGATGCGCTTTTCTACTGAAGCCAACGCCACTTCACCGTGCAGCATTTCGTAGGCCAATTCCAGGCGCTCGGTCACGTCATCCATCTCAAGGGCTTCCTGCTTCTTGCGGTAGTCCACCTTGAGGTTGGGGATGATGGCGTCGGCCAGCGGGCCGGAATCGTGCAAAGCCATCATGGAAAGCACAGATTCCTGCGAAAGCTTTTTATTGTTCTTTGAAAAATCTTCCAGAGCCTCATGTACGGCACGCACCAGGGCTTCCCTTTCATCAGAGCGGCTCTGGTGTTCACTGCGGCGGCTTACCCGCACCACGGCGCACTGCTCATCTTCGCGCAAGTCTTCCCAGTTGGCGCGGTACATGCCCTCAAAGAGCACCTTGATGGTGCCGTCGGGCAGGCGCAACATCTGAAGGACCTTGCTCACAACGCCCACGGGGGCAAGATCGGAGGCTTCGGGTTTTTCCAGCTCCGGTTCGCGCTGGGCTACCAGAAAGATCTGTTTGCTGTAGCTGGACTGCGCAGCTTCTATGGCCTTGATCGAGGCTTCGCGCCCCACAAAGAGCGGCATGATGGAACGCGGAAACATGACCACCTCGCGCAGAGGCATGATGGGCAAATCCACGTATTTAACAGTACCGCGTTCGGATTCAGTCATAGTTTTCCCCTGAAAGACCAGATGGAGCCGCTTTGATGCGGCGTATACGCTTGGGAGATTAGAGCAGTTTTATCTGTAATGGTAAACTGCTCTGCGCGAATTGAAAAATTCGCGCAGAGCGTTTATTGCCGGGGCAGCGTTGTTCCGCCACTCCCGCTAAAACATATCACCAAGCCCAGGACAGGCTTTAGGCGGAATCTCCACTCGCCTGCGCCTGCCCGCCCTTCGCGGTCGAGTTCTCGCCTGCTTCGCCGAACAGCAGCACAGGGTCCTTGCCTTTATCAATAACAGCCTGATTGATGAGGCACTCGCGCACATTGGGCATGGAAGGCAGCTTGAACATGATATCCAGCATGGTGCGTTCCATCACGTTGCGCAAACCCCGCGCCCCGGTCTTGCGCTCAATGGCCTTGACCGCAATAGCCTTGAGGGCATTGGGCGTAAAGCGCAGGGTCACGTCTTCGAAGCCGAAAAGCTTCTGGTACTGGCGCACCAGGGCGTTCTTGGGCTCGGTGAGAATACGTACCAGATCTGCTTCGTCCAGTTCGTCCACATGCGTGATGATGGGTATGCGGCCTACAAATTCGGGGATAAGGCCAAACTTCACCAGATCCTGCGGATGAATTCTGTCCAGCAATTCACTCAGGGGCATTTCTTTGCTGGCGCGCACTTTTGCGCCAAAGCCCATGGCCCCGCCGCTCATGCGCGATTCAACGATCTTGTCCAGGCCCACAAAAGCTCCGCCCACGATGAACAGAATATTACTCGTGTCCATGCGGATGAATTCCTGCTGCGGGTGCTTGCGGCCCCCCTTGGGAGGAATGTTGGCTTCGGTGCCTTCAATAATTTTCAGCAAAGCCTGCTGCACACCCTCGCCCGACACGTCGCGGGTGATGGAGGGGCCGTCGCCCTTGCGTGAAATCTTGTCGATTTCGTCAACGTAGATGATGCCCTTGCTGGCGGCTTCCAGGTCATAATCTGCATTTTGCAGCAGCTGAACCAGAATGTTTTCCACATCTTCGCCAACATACCCGGCTTCCGTCAGGGTTGTGGCGTCGGCAATGGCAAAGGGCACGCGCAGCACGCGGGCCAGGGTTTTGGCCAGCAAGGTTTTGCCGCTGCCCGAAGGGCCAACCAGCAGGATATTGCTTTTTTCAAGCTCAACGTCATCGTCACCCGTAGCGTTTGCGTAGAACACACGCTTGTAATGGTTGTGCACGGCCACTGAAAGAATTTTTTTGGCCTCGTGCTGACCAATGACGTACTGGTCAAGCCTGTCTTTTATTTCTTGAGGTGAAAGCAGACGCTCGTCGCCCTCGGTGTTTTCCACCTGGTCGCGGGCGATGATGTCGTTGCAGGCCTTTACGCACCTGTCGCAGATGCTGGCACCGTCCTGCACGATAAGGTTGCGTACCTCAAGCTCGCTGCGCCCGCAAAAGGAGCACGCCAAAGGTTCGCTGACCGTGGGTTTGTCGTTCTTGGCCATATTTATTCACTCTTTTCCTGAGCCATTTCATGGCGCGAAGTCAGTACGCGGTCGATGATGCCCAGCTCTCTGGCTTCTTCAGGAGTCAAAAAGTTATCTCGTTCGGTCGCCTTGACGATGTCCTTGAAGGGGCGTCCGGTGTTTTCGGCAAGCATGCGGTTGAGGCGTTCTTTGAGGCGCAACACCTCGCGGGCATGAATTTCAATATCCGTAGCCTGCCCCTGATACCCTGCCGAAGGCTGGTGAATCATGATCTGGCTGTTGGGCAGCGCATAACGCATACCCGGCTTGCCCGCTGCCAGCAGGAAAGCGCCCATGCTGGCGGCCCGCCCCATGCACACCGTGGAAACAGGCGCGGAAATAAAGCGCATGGTGTCATAAATGGCAAGACCGGCCGTTACAGAGCCGCCGGGAGAATTGATGTAAAGATAGATTTCCTTTTCAGGATCCTGAGACTCAAGGAAAAGCAGCTGGGCGCAGATGAGCGAGGCCACGGTGTCGTTGACCTCGGAACCCAGAAGAACGATACGGTCCTTGAGCAGGCGCGAGTAAATATCATAGGCGCGTTCAGAACGGCCAGTGGTTTCGATAACCATAGGAACTAGCGACATGTGAGCCTCACTACATGACCCAAATGGGCCGGATATGGCGGCCCAGAGAGTATCCGGGCCGCAAAAAAAGCAAAAGGCGGCCTTAGGGGCCGCCTTCCCTTAATCTTATTTGCCTTCCTTGTCGCCGGGCTGGGCGCTGGCGCCCGGCGCGGCTTCGCCCTCAGCCCCGGCTTCGGGAGCTTTGGGTTCCACTTCCTTCACGTTGGCCTTGGCGTAAATGAGATCCATGGCCTTGTCAGCCAGCATGCGGTCACGCAGAACAAAGATCATGCCGGAGCGCTCATACTGTTCGCGCAGCGACTTGAAATCTTCTCCAGTGCGCATGGCAAGCTGGTAAATCTGGGTGTTGACTTCCTGATCGGTGACGTCCAGGCCTTCTTTCTTGGCGATGGAAAGAAGCAGAACCTGCGAACGGGCCAACTCGTCGGCCTGGGGCTGCATTTCTTTGCGCAGCTCTTCCATGCTCTTGCCCAGGCTTTCCAGGCTGCGGCCCTGGCGTTCAAGACGCGCAGCCATATCGCCCAGCAGCGTGTTCATCTGAACTTCCACAAGGCTGGGGGGCAATTCAAATTCCACCATTTTCAGCAGGGCGTCCAGCAGTGTCTTCTGCGCCACGCTCTTGTTCAGATTGCCGCGGCTCTGGGTGTAGCTGTTGCCGATGGTTTCCTTCAGCTTTTCCACGCTTTCAAGACCAAGGGTCTTGGCAAGTTCGTCGTCGAGCTCGGGCAGCTTGCGTTCCTTGATGGCATGAACCTTGACCTTCATGGTCACAGTTTTACCAGCCAGATCCTTGGCAAGAAAATCTTCAGGGAAGCGGATTTCGCCCTCGCCTTCTTCACCGTATTTCACGGTCTTGACCAGAGCTTCAAAGTCTTCCAGAGCCTGACGCTCGCCAAGGGCCAGGTCAAAGCTTTCAGCTTTTACGCCTTCAACAGGTTCGCCGTTTTCAAACGCGGCAAAGTCAACAGTGGCGATCTGGCCGTCAACAGCAGGGCCCGCGCCATCTACAGGCACGAGCTGGGCGCGGTCGCGCAGAATGCGGTCCAGCACTTCCTGCACTTCTTTCTGGTCAACCTCGACCTTTTCCTGCTCCACGTCCATACCTTCATAAGGAGGCAGGGTAAAAGCGGGCAGAACTTCAAACTCAATGGTATAGGCAAAGCCCTTGCCGCGCTCAAAGGAGTCCGGCGTATCCACATCAAGGCCGGAAAGAGGCATAACGTCAAGCTTCTGCATCACATCATTGATATGCACATTGATGAGGTCCTGACGGGCTTCTTCATAAATTTTGTCGCGGAAGCGCTGCTCGATAACCGAGGCCGGAACCTTGCCCTTACGGAAACCATCAACCTGCACGGAGGTTTTGTACAGGGCGACTGCGCCCATAATGGCGGCTTCGACTTCCTGGGGTTCCGTGGTGATGACGACCTTTTTTCTTACGGGCGAAATGTCTTCAGCGCTATATTCCACGTGGGGCTCCTTTTCTGGGTGGGCGTGATGGTGCGAGAGGGGGGAGTTGAACCCCCATACCTATGGTGCTGGATTCTAAGTCCAGTGCGTCTACCAATTCCGCCACTCTCGCAAAGCGTGTTTCCATAGCACACTTGCGCTCGGCCCGCAAGCCAGGACATGGTCAACCATAGCTGCTGGCAGCACGGCGGCAAAAAACGGAACGGGCAACAAAACCGCAACTCTTCTAAACTAACACCGCAAAAGCCAATGGCAACCAGCAAGTCTAAAAAAACAGTAATAAACCCGCCAAGCCTTGCCATCAGGCAAAAATAGCACGCTGCCGTAACCACTGCCGCACGGACAGTTTCAAGCAGCGTATATTCCGATAATTTATTGCTTCAGGCAGCCTATCGTAAGACCAGCGCCCTTCCGTCTGAACGGGCTTCGGCTACTTCGCCAACCAGACAGGCCAAATCGCCGCCAGCCAGCAACATTCGCCGGGCTTCTTCAACCTGATGGGGATGAACAGACAGAAGCAGCCCGCCAGATGTTTGCGCATCAAAAGCCAGACTTTCAACGGCCTCATCCACACCCTCTTCTACCAGGGTTGAACAAGCGCAGTGCTTTCGGTTCAGATGACTGCCCGCTGGTATGAGGCCGTCGCGTGCATACTCGAGGGCGCGCGGCAACAGCGGTAAGGCTTCTGCATGAAGAACAACGCAAACGCCGGAAGCAACAGCCATTTCAAGCGTATGTCCCCCAAGACCAAAGCCCGTGATATCAGTGGCCGCAGTAAGTTTTAGCGTACGAATAACCTCGCCACCCACCTTGTTCAAACGTGAACACCACCGGGTGATCTCTGCCTCACTTTCGTCGGCTCCGTCCCAGCGTGCTTTTACGCCTGTGGCCAGCACCCCCGTTCCCAAGGGCTTGGTCAACAAAAGCTGTTGTCCTTTTTCAAGACCGTCATTTCGGGCCATATGCGAGGAATCGATAATCCCTGTCACAGCAAGACCGTACTTGAGTTCGTCATCCTGAACCGTATGGCCCCCAGCCAGCACCGCTCCTGCTTCATTCATGGCATCCAGGCCACCACGCAAGATGGCGGCAAGAATCCCCTGGGGATCATCCTCGGCCAGAGCCTGTGGGAAAAAGGCCACATTCATGGCGCTCCACGGCTCACCGCCCATGGCGTATACGTCCGAAAGGGCGTTGGCCGCAGCAATGCGCCCAAAGCTGAAGGCATCATTTACAATGGGCGCAAGAATGTCCACCGTCTGTACAAGAGCGTACCCAGGCGGAACTGTTAAGACAACAGCATCTTCGTTGCGGGCACGGCCAGCCAGCACACGGGATTCAAGGTCAGGCCGGGTGTCGGAGGGCAGGCCGCGCAAAAGTCGCTCCAGGGCCCCTGGAGCAAGTTTTGCCGCTCAGCCAGCAGCGCGGGCTTTTTCCAAAAGCTTCATGCGCGTCTCCTCACAAAAAAATTAGATGAACCCAAGGCCTTGTTATAGTATGCGCTCTTGTCAGCCAAAGGTCAAAAGTCAGTTCAAAGCAATGCAGCATTGTCATACGAAACGTACAATTACTATATCTGTATTTGACAATTCCATCCAGACAAATGAATCTGTCTTTATAGCAGTCCAGGCATCCAAAGAGTATGCATATGACAAGACACTAACAGTCAGAACAATATTACAAGCAAGAAATTACATACATTTTTACACTTAAAGCAACGCTTTAAAGGAGGACAATTATGAACATTGATAGCCAAACGATATTGGTGACCGGTGCCAATGGGGGCATTGGGAGAGCACTGGTCAAGACGTTTCTGGCAGCGGGCGCAAAAAAAATCTATGCCTGCGCGCGAAACACTGATTCTCTCAGCCCCTTGTTGCAAGATGATCGGGTCTGCTCGGTTGAACTTGATGTCTGCAATTTCGCCAGCGTCGCCAATGCTGCCGCCTTGTGCGGAGATGTCACAATACTTGTAAACAACGCAGGCACTGGCGGAGGCGGTTTGCTGGGGTCTCAGGAAAACGCGAGAAGAGAGATGGAGGTCAACTACTTTGGTACACACGCAATGTGCACCGCCTTTGCACCGATTCTTGGCAAGAACGGAGGTGGATGCATTGTAAACATCATTTCCGTCATTGGCCTTGTAAATATGCCTTCCATCGGCACATACTGTGCTTCAAAAGCGGCTCTGCATTCCCTGACGCAGGGACTAAGAGGCGTTTTGGCCGCACAAAAAACTAAGGTCGTAGGTGTTTATCCTGGCCCGGTTGATACCCGCATGGCAGACGGGGTCGCTATGCCCAAGGCCAGCCCCGAGTCAGTGGCTGAAGAGATTCTGACAGGTTTGCAGGCAGAACTTGATGAGATTTATCCAGACGAATTTGCCAAAAATATTCAAAAGGAGTTGGCCTCCAGCCCCAAGGACGTCGAGCGGCAACTGGCGAACTATTAGCAATGTTTTAAGTATTAAACTTTAAAAAGGTTTCAATGCTTACCGTCGCACGAGAATGCAGCACGACGAACACGCCGTTGATTCAAGTGAAAATTGCATCTTAATAGACTGACAAGACAAAATGACAAATGCGGAATGCCAACTTTGGAATGTTTCATATTTCAAGGTTGATCTCTTCCGAAAAAACAAAGGGGGCGCAGTGCGCCCCCTTCGAATATACCTATAGACCCAGAAAGTGCTTACCTAGTTGGCTTCGCCTTCTTCCTTGGCGGATTCAGCCGTAGCTTCGTCTGCCTTGGGCTTGCGAGCACGCTTGGGTTTGGCCGCAGCTTCATCAGCAACCTTGGCAGCAGGAGCAGCCTTAGGAGCTTCAGTGGCAGCGGCTTCGCTGCTGCGGGTCAATTCAATAAAAGCCATAGGGGCGTTATCGCCCTTACGGGGCATGGCCAATTTGAGAATACGGGTGTAACCGCCGGGCACGCCAGCGAAAACAGGACCGATTTCATCAAACAGACGCTTGACCAGGGCATGATCATTAAGCACACGGTAGGCCTGACGACGGGCGTGCAGGTCGTTGCGCTTGGCAAGGGTGATCAGGGGCTCAACAACTCGGCGAAGCTCCTTAGCCTTGATTTCCGTGGTGCAGATTTTGCCGTGGATCAGCAGCGCCTTGGCGAGATTGTGCAACAGCGCCTTACGGTGCGCAGGAGTACGCGAAAGTTTCCTGCCGGAATTGCTATGCCTCATTTTGCTGCTTCCTTTTCCATTCCTGATATTTCTTGTCGAAAGAGTCGACCTTGATGCCGAAGTCGAGGCCCATGCTCAAAAGCATACTCTTGATTTCGTCCAGCGATTTGCGGCCGAAATTCTTGGTCTTGAGCATTTCAGCTTCCGTACGCTGCACCAGTTCACCCACAAGCGCTATATTGGCGCTACGCAAACAGTTGGTGGCACGAACGGAAAGCTCAAGATCGTCAATGCTTTTGAAAAGATGCTCATTGACTTCGCCGCTTTCGCCGCTGCCATTGCGCATGTCGCCTGATACACGTTCATCAAAGTTGATGAATACGGATATCTGATCCTTAATGATCTTGGCGCTGTAAGCAATGGCATCTTCAGGCGTAAGGGAGCCATCAGTCCACACTTCCAACAGAAGACGGTCATAGTTGGTCATCTGGCCAACGCGGGCCTGCTCCACCGTGTACGCAACTTTGCGAACAGGGGAAAAGCTGGAATCCAGCTTGATGACACCGATTTCTTCGGTCAGACCTTCGTGCATGTCCGCAGGCTCGTAGCCCTTGCCCATGCGGGCCTCCAACTCCATCTCCAGCACGACGTCCTCGGTGAGGGTCGCTATGTGCAAATCAGGGTTAAGTACTTCAACGTGCTGATTGGCCATAATGTCGGCAGCGGTCACCGCGCCCTTGCGTTCAACCCGAAGGGTCAGACGCTGGGGCTCTTCCGTGTCCATACGCAGCCGCACCTGCTTGAGGTTCAGAATGACATCAGTGATGTCTTCCTGAACGCCATGAATGCTGCTGAATTCGTGCTGAACACCGATGATTTTTACCGACACAAAGGCCGCCCCCTGAAGGGAGGCCAGAAGGACGCGGCGCATGGCATTACCAATGGTGGTGCCATAGCCCCTTTCCAGAGGTTCACAGACAAACTTGCCGTGTGTGCCGCTGGCGGTCTCTTCTTCGCGCATGATCTGATCAGGCTTAACAAGCTCCGACCAGTTGCGCGCATTGATAAGGCGTTCGCCCTGTTTAATAAGCATGCGAACCCCCGGTTATTTCGAGTAAAGTTCGACGATAAGCTGCTCGTTGACGGGGAACTGGATGTCGTCACGCTGCGGCATGGCCTTGACTGTGCCTTTGAAGGCAGCGCCGTCGGCTTCAAGCCAGGCGGGGCAGCCACGGCGGGCAATAACTTCCTGGGCTTCTGCAAGCACGGGAATCTTGCGATTCTTTTCAGGCACTTCAATGCTGTCGCCCACACGCACCTGCAAGGAAGGAATGTCCACCTTGCGGCCGTTGAGGGTGAACACGCCGTGACGCACGAGCTGGCGGGCCTGGTTGCGCGAGTTGGCAAAGCCAAGACGGAAAACAACGTTATCCAGGCGGCGTTCAAGAATCACAAGCAGGTTGGTACCAGTGACACCCTTCTGCATATCGGCTTTAACAAAGTACCCGTGAAACTGGCGTTCCAGGATACCGTAAATACGGCGCGTCTTCTGCTTTTCACGCAGCTGAACGGCGTATTCGCTCACCTTCTTGCGGGCACGGCCATGCTGGCCGGGAGCGTAGGGGCGGCGATCATAAGCGCATTTGTCGGTGAAGCAGCGGTCGCCCTTCAAAAAGAGCTTGCAGCCTTCGCGGCGACACATGCGGCACTTTGCTTCAGTATATTTGGCCATTTATTAATCCTCTTACGTTACAGGCACGACCCAGGCGGGCCGACTAGACGCGGCGGCGCTTGGGCGGCCGGCAGCCATTGTGCGGAATGGGCGTGACATCACGAATGAAGGCAACCTTCAAGCCAGCGGCCGAAATGGCGCGCATGGCAGCTTCACGGCCGGAGCCGGGGCCTTTCACATAGATGCCAACTGTACGCATGCCGTTGTCCTGCGCCTTGCGGGCGGCCGTTTCAGCAGCAACCTGGGCTGCGAAAGGCGTGGACTTACGTGAGCCCTTAAAGCCGCTCTGGCCCGAAGATGCCCAGGAAACGGCGTTTCCGCGCGTATCCGTAAAGGTAATAATGGTATTATTAAACGAAGCCTGAATATGGGCTATGCCCACCGGCACGTTTTTCTTTTCCTTTTTCTTGACCGCTTTTTTGGGTCTGGCCATATCTATCCCTCTGGATGGAGCTTGTCAGATTTATGCTCCGCGCACGGCGGAAAATCCGTTCGTCCTCACGGCAGCACGAATGCTGCGTCCGCTTTACAAACTGCGACAAGCGCAGCCCGCACGCCTACTTCTTCTTGCCCACTGCACCACGGCGGGGTCCCTTGCGGGTACGCGCATTGGTGTGCGTGCGCTGGCCGTGCACGGGCAGGCCGCGACGATGACGAAGGCCGCGGTAGCAGCCAATGTCCATAAGACGTTTAATGTTACCGGACACTTCACGGCGAAGATCGCCTTCCACCTTGTAGTGCTGTTCGAGTTCCTTACGGATCTCGTTCACTTCGTCAGCGGAGAGGTCGTCAATACCACGCTCCCAGTTGACTCCGGTGGTGTCCAGAATTTTCATGGCCGTTGCGCGGCCAATGCCATAAATATAGGTGAGCGCAATGTCCACCCTTTTGCCTCGCGGCAAATCAACACCTGCTATTCTCGCCACAATACGTCTCCTGCCCTAGCCCTGGCGCTGTTTGTGCCGGGGGTTTTCGCAGATAACTCGAAGCACTCCCTTGCGCCGGATAACCTTACACTTGGGGCATATTTTCTTGACGGAAGGTCTTACTTTCATTCCATTTCTCCAATAAGAGCCTTAGCTTTGACAAATAAAGTCTCCGGCAACCGGCACATGCCGCACAGACGGCAGACCGACGTCCTCTTAAAAAAGAGGACATGAACGGAGATGATTATCTGGCTTTATGTGTTCTGTCAACCTTCAATGGTGTGCCGGTTGAGTCCACGGTCCGAGATGCTGAGGATTTGCGGTCCGGACGGAGTAATGGCCACACTGTGCTCAAAATGCGCGGCCCATTGGCCGTCTCGAGTTACCGCAGTCCACTGATCGTCAAGGATGTCGACTTCGTAGGTGCCTATGGTCACCATAGGTTCAATCGCAATGACCATACCATTTTGCAGGGTCAGGCCGCGCATTCCTGGCCGAAAGTTTGGCACTTCCGGCTTTTCATGCATTTTGGCGCCAACGCCATGCCCCACAAAACGCCTAACCACTCCGAACCCGGCTGCTTCCACATAATCCTGCACAGCGGCGCCAATGTTATACACATCATTGCCAGCCCGTGCCTGCTCAATGCCGACGTAGAGGCTTTCCTCAGTAATCCGCATGAGCTTGCGGGCTTCGTCACTCACCTTGCCTACAGGGAAGGTGCGCGCGGCGTCGCCCACAAAGCCTTCAAAGACTACACCCATATCCACACTGACAATATCCCCTTCCTCAAGCAGCCGCGTGGAGGGGAAGCCGTGCACCACCTGCTCGTTAACCGAGCAGCACAGTGCAAAAGGATAGCCGCAGTAGCCCAAAAAGGCTGGTTTTACCTTGTAATCAGCGCACATGTCGCGCGCCAATTCTTCAAGGCGCATGGTTGGAAGGCCCGGAGCCACCATGTCGCCCACGGCATCAAGAACATTGGCAACCATACGGTTGGCTTCACGCAGGCAGCCGATCTCACGATCGTTCTTGATGTACGCGCCTTGATACTTCTTCATACCAAATCCCCTGTCGGTCTACAGTCGGCCGCTTTTACGAGCCTTGGCCATAAGGCCCTGGTACTGACTTGAGATCATGTGAGATTCCACCTGATTCATGAAGTCCATCGCTACACCCACAAGAATCAGCAAGCTCGTGCCGCCAAAGAAGAACGGAACGTTGAAGTTGCTGATAAGCAGCATGGGCAGAAGGCAAACCAGTGAAATATAGGTGGCCCCCGAAAGGGTCAACCGCGTGAGCACAGTATCAATGTACTCTTGCGTCTTGTCGCCGGGACGAATTCCGGGAATAAACCCGCCGTTCTTCTTGAGATTCTCCGCCATATCCTTGGGATCAAAAATAATGGCAGTGTAGAAGTAACAGAAGAAGAACATGAGGCCCACGTAAAGCACGTTGTAGGCAATACCGTGGGGCGAAAAGAGCTCCGCCGCATGCTTCACATATTCATTGCTGGAGAACTGGCCAATGGTGGCCGGGAAAAGCAGCAGAGAAGATGCGAAAATGGGGGGAATAACGCCCGCAGTGTTAAGACGCAAAGGCAGGTGAGAATTCTGCCCACCGTACATTTTGCGACCAACCTGACGCTTGGCATAACTGATAGGTATGCGGCGCTGCGCCCTTTCAACAAAAACAATGACTACAAGCACAGCGGCCATGAAGACCACAATGACGGCAGCCATGAAAATGCTCATGTCCCCAGCCTGGATAAGCGCCAGAGACTGGATGATGCCACGCGGGATACCAACCACAATACCGCAGAAAATGATGAGCGATATGCCGTTACCAATGCCGCGTTCAGTAATCTGTTCACCGAGCCACATGACCAGTACCGAACCAGCAGTAAACGTGGTCATGGTGACCATGCGGAACTGCCAGCCGGGATTGAGCACGATGGAAGTTCCCGCAGGGCTCGTCATATTTTCAAGCCCCACAGCGATACCCAATCCCTGCACCAGGGCGATAAGCACGGTGAGGTAGCGGGTGTACTGGGTGAGCTTGCGACGCCCGGCCTGTCCTTCTTCCTTGGCCATACGCTTCACGTCAGGGCTGATAACCTGGAGCAGCTGCATAATGATGCTACCCGAGATATACGGCATGACGCCCAGAGCAAAGACGGAAACGTTGGACAGACCGCCTCCGGAAAACATGTCAAAAAGGCTGAACAGCGTCCCCTGCATACTTTGGAAAAAGGATGCGAGAGCGGCGGCGTCCACACCCGGAATGGGCACATGCACACCGATGCGGTAGCAGCACAAAATCAGGAAGGTCCAGCCAAGCCTTTTAACAAGCGAAGGCTGACCTGCCATTGTATTTGCCGTTCCTACTGCCATGTAAGACTCTTTGCGTTTATGCGCCGATGGCGCAGTATGTGCATAGCCACACTGTTCTCCGCAAAACGGGAACAGTGCGGCAAATGCCTGGCACTAACAGTATCTCGCCCTGAAAGCGCGTGCTGGAAGCCGAAGCTTCACAGCATAAGCTCTCACCGCTCCGCCCGGCTTTCACCGGCAGCGGAAGAAACCGGCTGGTGGTTAAACCAGCCGGTTTTGAGTCAACTATTAGACCGAGGGAACTGCTTCAAGTTCGGTCACGTCGCCGCCAGCGTTACGGATCTTCTCCGCAGCAGCCTGGCTGAACTTGTGAGCTTCGACCTTGAGAGCGCTTTTGACTTCGCCACGTGAAAGGATTTTCACAGGCGAGCCCATACGGGCCAGGCCGCGGGCGTAGATGTCGTCCAGCGTGATGTCGCTTTTGCCTTCAAAGGCTTCCAGCAGACGGTCAAGATTGATCACGTTGTAGGTAACCCTGAACGGAGCATTCTTGAAGCCGTGCTTGGGCAGACGGCGCTGCAGGGGCATCTGGCCGCCTTCGAAACCGGGGGCTACACCGCCACCGGCACGGGCATTCTGGCCTTTGTGGCCTTTGCCCGCCGTGCAACCCAGGCCGGAACCAGAGCCACGGCCCACCCGACGGCGGGTCTTGCGCTCTTCCGGAAAGGGAAAGAGATTGTGCAGTTGCATGGTATATGTCCTCCGACCGTTATTCGATAACGGTCACCATATGCGGAACTTTGGCGATGATGCCCCGGATAGCCGGGGTGTCCTTGAACGTCTTGACCATCTCGCGGCGCTTGAGGCCAAGGGAGTCCAGCAGCTTGCGCTGCGCGGGCGTGGAGCCGATACGCGAACGCACGAGTTTAACCTTGATTTCTGCCATGACTACTTCCTCGGAGCTTCGAGCTTCTTGCCGCGCAGGGCCGAAACATCGTCGGCGCTGCGCAGGGCGACAAGACCCTGCATGGTGGCGCGAAGCACGTTGTGCGGGTTGTTGGTGCCGATGGCCTTGGCAAGCACGTCGCGCACGCCAGCAGCTTCCATAATGGCGCGCACTGCACCACCAGCGATGATGCCCGTACCTTCAGAGGCCGGCTTGAGCATCACACGTCCGGCGCCGAAGCGGCCCAGAATTTCATAAGGAAGGGTGCCATCCACAAGGGCCACCTGAACACGGTTCTTACGAGCGCGCTCGGTTGCCTTACGCAGGGCTTCGGGCACTTCCTGGGCCTTGCCCAGGCCAAAGCCCACGCCGCCCTTGCCGTCGCCTACCACCACAAGGGCGCTGAAGCTGAACCGACGGCCACCCTTGACCACCTTGGCCACGCGGTTGAGGGAAACGATCTTTTCGATTTCGCCCAACTCGTTCTGCTGAGTTTCGGTATTTTCCTGACGCATATTAGAACTCCAGGCCGCCTTCGCGGGCGCCATCGGCTACAGCTTTGACGCGACCGTGATAAAGATACCCGTTGCGATCAAATACCACCTTGTCGATATTCTTTTCCTTGGCCATGCGGGCAATCTCCATGCCCACCTTCTCGGCACCGCTCTTGTTGCAGTGCATTCCCGCTTCGTTCTTGGCGAGCGAAAGGGTCGAAGCAGCCGCCAGAGTGGCTCCGTCCAGATCGTTAACAATCTGGGCGTAGACATGCAGGTTGGACCTGTAAATAACCAGACGCGGGCGCTCAGAGGTGCCGCTGATCTTTTTGCGAATGCGAATCTTACGGCGTTGCCGTGACTCATTCTTGCTGTATTTCATGACGCGCCCCCTACTTCTTGCCGCCGGACTTACCGACCTTGCGGCGAATCGTCTCGGTGGTGTACTTGATGCCCTTGCCTTTGTAAGGCTCAGGCTTGCGGATGCGGCGGATCTTGGCAGCCATTTCGCCAACAAGTTCCTTATCAATGCCGCTGATGGTCAGGATCTGACCTTCCACAACAGCCTTGAGACCCTCAGGCAATTCCACCAGCACAGGATGGGAATAACCAACCTGCAGCTCGATGATATTACCCTTAACCGCCACGCGGTAACCAACGCCGATGACTTCCAGAGCCTTGGAAAAGCCCTTGGTTACGCCATCAATGCAGTTGGAAAGCAGGGTACGACGCAGGCCGTGCTGGGCGCGGGTGATGCGGTCATCTTCAATGCGGCTCAGAGTCACGTGGCCCTCGGCCTGTTCATACGTGAGCAGGGAGCAGACAGGAGTGCTCAGCGAGCCCTTAGGGCCTTTCACTTCCACAACATCCGCTCCGATCTTGACTTCAACGCCATTAGGAACGGGAATGGGCAGTTTACCTATTCTGGACATGCTCGCACCGCCTACCAGATTTCACACAAAAGTTCGCCGCCCACCTTCTTCTCATGGGCAGTCATACCGTCCAACACACCGCTGGACGTGGACAAAATGCAAATACCGAGGCCGTTCTGTACCCTGGGGATTTTGTGAGCGCCCACGTACACCCGGCGACCGGGGGTACTGATACGCTTCAGACCGCTGATAACGGCCTTGCCCATCTGGTACTTCAAAGTGATGGTGATGTTACTGTCGGCCACGGCCACGTCCTCGACGTAACCTTCCTGCTTGAGGATGGCGGCTAACGCTTCCTTCATCTTCGAGCGCGGCACATTTACTTCCTTGTGCAGGGCCAAATGTGCGTTGCGGATACGGGTCAGCATATCCGCAATGGGATCTGTCAACATCGAAAGCTCCTGAAAGTTTGGGTGCGGGGTTGACGGCCCAATGCCGCCACTTCCCACAGGTGCGCAAAAACGCACCATCCGGGCGCTTTCGCGCCCGGAAATTTACCAGCTCGACTTGCGAACGCCGGGCAACTCGCCACGAAGGGCCATGTTGCGGAAGCAGATACGGCAGATGCCGAACTGACGCAGAAAGGCCCGGGGCCGACCGCAAAGCGGGCAGCGATTGTAAGCACGAGCACTGAATTTGGGCTTGCGCTTAGCCTTTACTTCCAAAGAAGTACGGGACATAGCTTAACTCCTACTTGCGGAACGGCATGCCCAGCTGGTCAAGAAGGAACTTGCCTTCTTTGTCCGTGGACGCCGTGGTGACAATGGTGATGTTCATGCCCTTGGGATTTTCCACACGATCCGCCTCAAGTTCGGGGAAGATGGTGTGTTCCTTGATACCCAGGGTGAAGTTGCCGCGTCCGTCAAAGCCACGATCCGGAATACCCCGGAAGTCGCGAACCCGGGGCAGGGCGAAGTTCATGAGCTTGTCAAGAAAGTCCCACATGCGTTCCTTGCGCAAGGTAACGCGGGCGCCGATGGGCATGCCTTCGCGCAGCTTGAAAGCAGCGATGGATTTTTTGGCGCGAGTCACCACGGCCTTCTGGCCTGCGATGGCCGAAAGTTCGGCCATTGCTTCTTCCATCAGCTTGTTGTTCTGGCTGGCGGCGCCAAGGCCGATGTTCAGAGAGATCTTTTCAATCCCGGGCAGTTGCATTGAAGAGGAGTAGCTAAACTCCTTCTGCATTACCGGAACTACTTTCTCTCTATATATCTTTTCAAGGCGTGTCATCGTATCACCTTATTCCATGACTTCGTTGCACTTTTTGCAGAAGCGCACTTTCTTTTCCTTGCCCTCGGACTCAATGGTCTTGTAGCCTACGCGGGTGGCTTTGCCACAAGCGGAGCAGACAACCATGACGTTGGAGACGTGGATAGGCATTTCCTTTTCCACAATACCACCGGGCTGCTGGGCATAGGGGTTGGGGCGCATATGGCGCTTGACCATATTGGTCTTTTCCACCAGCACACGATCCTTCTTGCGCAGGATCTTGAGCACTTTACCAATCTTGCCCGCGTCTTTGCCGGCGATTACCATCACCTTGTCGTCCTTGCGGATACGAAACATTTTCATGACGGTCTCCTACAGCACTTCCGGGGCCAGCGAAATAATTTTCATGAAGTTCATGGCGCGCAGCTCACGGGCCACGGGGCCGAAGATGCGGGTGCCGAGGGGTTCGCCCTGGCTTGAAAGCAGCACAGCGGCGTTGCCGTCGAACTTGATGTAGCTGCCGTCCATGCGACGCACTTCTTTAGCGGTGCGCACGATAACAGCCTTCATAACGTCGCCCTTCTTCACCTTACTATGGGGTATGGCTTCCTTGACGGAAACCACTACAATGTCACCGACCGAGGCGTAGCGGCGGTGTGAACCGCCCAGCACCTTGATGCAGGCAACCTTTTTGGCGCCGGAATTGTCGGCGACCTGAAGCGTGGATTCTACCTGAATCATGGTACTACCCTACACGGCTTTTTCAATGATGGAGACCAGGTGCCAGCGCTTGTTGCGCGACAGCGGACGGAACTCCACAATCTTGACCTTATCGCCCATACCGCATTCGTTCATAGGATCATGAGCCGTGAACTTTTTGCGGCGCCTCACATACTTTTTGAGCAGAGGGTGCTTGACCAGGGTCTCAACGCGCACGACAATGGTCTTGTCGTTCTTGTCGCTCACCACAATGCCGGTCAGCGTTCTGCCCTTACGATCTTCCAGAGCTTGCATTTTAGACCCTCTGTTCCTTTTCGTTCAGTACAGTCTCGATGCGCGCCACCTGCTTCCGCATGGCTTTCAGCTCGGAAGTCTTTTCAAGCTGCGCAGCGGCGTGCTTGAACCGGACGGTCATCAATTCCTCGCGCTGCTCGACCAGTTTGCCGCGCAATTCTTCAACGCTCAGGGCGCGAAGTTCGGCGGTAGCGGGCCGGACGCTCTTGTCAGTTTTCTTCTTGGCAGCCATTTAGATGCCCTCCCTCACCACGATGACGGTCTTCACGGGCAGCTTGTGCGCGGCGCGGGTGAGCGCTTCGCGGGCAAGGTCAAGGCTGACGCCCTTGATTTCATACAGAACACGACCGGGCTTCACCGGAGCGCACCAGCCCACCGGAGCGCCTTTACCGGAACCCTGACGGGTTTCCAGAGGCTTCGCGGTCACGGGGCGGTCGGGGAACACGCGGATCCAAACTTTACCACCACGTTTGATGTGGCGCATCATGGCGATACGCGCAGCTTCAATCTGCTGGCTGGTAAGCTGTCCGTGCTGCACGGTCTTCAAACCAATGTCGCCAAAGGCAACGGTAGCGCCGCGGGTGGCAAGGCCGCGAAGGCGGCCCTTCTGCCATTTGCGGAATTTTACTTTTTTAGGCGCAAGCATTACTGATCAACCTCTTTGTCAAGGATTTCACCCTTGTATATCCACACCTTGACGCCAATGATGCCGTAGGTGGTGCGCGCTTCAGCAAAACCGTAGTCGATATCGGCGCGCAGGGTCTGCAAGGGCACCCGGCCATCGCGGTACCATTCGGTACGGGCGATTTCAGCACCGGCCAGACGTCCGGAGCATGTCACCTTGATGCCTTCGCCGCCAAACTTGCGAGCCATAGACACGGTGCGCTTCATAGCGCGCCGGAAGGCTACACGGCGCTCCAGCTGCTGGGCGATGTTTTCGGCCACAAGCTGGGCGTCCACTTCAGGACGGCGAATTTCGTTTACTTCAAGAGAAAACTCACGGCCGAACTTCTGACGAAGATCGTTGCGCAGCTTTTCAATTTCCACACCCTTGCGCCCAATAACAATACCGGGGCGGGCAGTGGACAGGATAAGCCGTACCTTGCCGCCAGCACGTTCGATTTCAATTTTGGAAACGCCAGCATGAAACAGGAGTTTCTTCACGAACGCGCGGATCTTGCTATCTTCATAGACAAAGGCGGGGTATTCCTTTTTGCTGAACCAGCGAGACAGCCAATTCTTATTATACCCAAGCCGGAACCCGAACGGATGTACTTTCTGACCCATAGCCTATTCCTGCCCTTCTGCGAGTATAACGGTAACGTGGCTCGTGCGCTTATGAATCTTGGTTGCCCGGCCTTGAGCACGGGGCATGAAGCGCTTCCAGGTGGGGCCTTCGTTGACCACGACTTCCTTCACCACCATGGCGTCCACATCAACGCCGCCCAGCTGAGAGGCATTCGCCAGCGCGCTTTTCAACACACCGTAAATAACCCCAGCGGGCTTATTGGGCGTAAAGCGCAGAAGGTTCATTGCCTCCTCCACTCCAAGACCCTGCACGTTTTTGGCCACAAGACGGGTCTTGCGCGGCGAAACGCGCTGGAACTTCGCAATAGCTTTAGATTCCATATCGCTACCCTATTTCCTGCCGGCCTTAGCCTTTTTGTCGGCGGCATGCCCATGGTAGGTACGGGTGGGCGAGAATTCACCCAGCTTGTGGCCAACCATGTTTTCGGTGACGAACACCGGCACGAACTTTTTGCCATTATGCACCGCAAAGGTCAGTCCCACCATTTCGGGCAGGATGGTCGAGCGGCGCGACCAGGTCTTGAGCACACGCCGATCGCTGTTAGCCGCGGCGGTGTCGACCTTCTTCATCAAATGACCGTCAACAAACGGCCCTTTTTTCAATGATCTCGGCATGAGCTACTCCTACTTCTGGCCGCGGCGTTTAACAATAAGCCTGGAAGAGGCTTTCTTCTTGTCGCGGGTCTTGTAACCCTTGGCGGGCATGCCCCAGGGCGACACAGGATGACGGCCGCCAGAGCTTCTGCCTTCGCCACCGCCCAAGGGATGGTCGATGGGGTTCATGGCCACGCCACGAACCTTGGGGCGACGACCGAGCCAACGGTTACGACCAGCCTTGCCCAGAGAAATGCTTTCGTGGTGCACGTTGCCTACCTGGCCAACAGTGGCCACGCAGGTGACCAGCACCTTACGAACTTCACCGGAGGGCAAGCGCAGCAGAGCGTGCTTGCCTTCCTTGGCAACAAGCTGGGCGTAGGTGCCAGCGGCGCGGCAGAGCTGGCCACCCTTACCGGGGTACAGCTCGATGTTGTGGATGACGGTACCCACGGGAATGCGCTGCATGGGCAGAGCATTGCCGGGCATGATGTCAGCCACGACGCCGTTGCGTTCATTCACGCCGGACATTACCACATCACCCTGTTTCAGACCCACAGGGGCCAGAATGTAACGCTTTTCGCCATCAGAATAGTGCAGCAGGGCGATACGGGCGGTACGATTGGGATCGTACTCAATGTGAGCCACACGGGCTTCAATACCGGTCTTGTCGCGCTTGAAGTCAATGATGCGGTACAGACGCTTCACACCACCACCGCGACGGCGGCTGGTGATACGGCCCAAGTTATTGCGGCCGGCCTTTTTGGTCAGACCGACAGTAAGGGACTTCTCAGGGCGCGTCCGGGTGATTTCCTCAAAATCGGAAACCGTCTGGAAACGACGCCCAGCGGAAGTCGGTTTCAGCTTGCGGACAGCCATGCTTATACTCCCTCGAAGAACTCGATTTTATCGCCCTGGCGAAGCGTCACATACGCTTTTTTCCAGCCGGGCTTACGGCCAACCACACGACCCTGGCGCTCCCTGTTGAGGGGCGCGCGGCGGATCACGTTGACCGCTTCCACTTTAACATCAAAAGCCTTTTCCACGGCCTGCTTGATTTCAAGCTTGTTGGCCTGGGTGTGGACCAAAAAGGCCACCTGCTGCGCTTCGTCCTTGATCAGGGTCGTTTTTTCGGTCAGCAGGGGCTTGAGCAGAACAGAAGTGATTTCCATAACTACGCTCCCTTCTTCGCGAAACGCGCCTGCACAGATTCCACAGCACCTTCAAGCAGCACGAGCTGCTTGTGCTTCAGGATTTCAAGCACGCTCAGGCGGTCCACCGTGGTCAGGGTGAGGCCGGGGATATTGCGAACTGAGCGGGTCAGCTCTGCACTTTCCTCGTGCGCCACGATGAGGGCCTTGTTAAGGCCCAGGGTGGAGGCCACCTTGGCAAAATGTTTGGTTTTGGCTTCGGGCAGTTCGATGCCCTTAACCACCATCAAGGTTTCAGCGGCCAACCGGCTGGACAGAGCCATCCTGAGAGCCAGAGCACGAACCTTGCTGTTAACTTTAAAGCTATAGTCGCGGGGGCTGGGTCCGAAGATGACAGCGCCGCCACGCCAGATGGGTGAACGGTTTGAACCGGCGCGAGCGCGGCCCGTACCCTTCTGCTTCCAAGGCTTAACGCCGCCGCCCGAAACAAAAGCACGGGTTTTGGCATTATGCGTTCCGGCGCGTTTGGCCGCCATTTGGGCGCGCGCCACGAGGTTGAGGATTTCGGGCCTCACCTCGATTTCGAACACATCGGAAGCCAGCGTAATTTCACCGCTTTCCTGCTTGTTCTGATCGAATACTTTCACGGTAGCCATTGCTGCTTCCTCTACTGCTTGCGGATCAGCACCAGCCCGTTCTTGGGGCCGGGCACGGAACCTTTAACCAGAATAACGTTGTCTTCAGGACGAACGTCAACAATGGTCAGGCCCATTTCCGTAACGGTTTCATTGCCCCAGTGGCCAGCCATCTTCCGGCCCTTGAACACGCGGCCTGGGAAGGTGTTGTTACCGATGGAGCCGTTGTTGCGGTGCACCTTTTCGCAGCCGTGCGTATCCTTAGAACCTGCGAAGTTCCAACGGCGCATGCGGCCCTGGTAGCCCTTACCAACGCTCTTGCCAGTCACCTTTACGGTGTCGCCGGCGGCGAACATTTCAACGGTAAGTTCCTGGCCCAACTCCTGCTCGGGAGCAGCCGAAAGGCGGATTTCGCGCAGATGGCGGAAGAGACCCTTGCCAGCCTTGGCAAAGTGGCCCTGCATGGCCTTGCCTACGTGTTTTTCCTTAGCGGCGGTCAGAGCGATCTGCACGGCATTGTAGCCGTCAGAATTCGCGTTCTTGACCTGGGTGACAGGGCAAGGTCCTGCCTCAATCACCGTAACGGGCACAGCGGCGCCGCTGCCGTCAAATATGCGGGTCATACCGAGTTTGCGACCCAAAATTCCCATTTTCTCAGCCATGACTGCCTCTCGCTAGAGCTTGATTTCCACGTCCACACCGGCGGGCAAGGAAAGCTTGCCCAGCGCGTCGACGGTCTGCTGGGTGGGTTCCAGAATATCCATAAGCCGCTTGTGAATGCGCATCTCAAACTGCTCACGGGACTTCTTGTCCACATGCACGGAACGCTGAACGGTATACTTATGAATGTTGGTGGGCAGAGGAATGGGCCCCGCCACACCGGCACCCGTATTGCGCGCCGTATCCACGATTTCCGCAACGGCTTTATCCAGAATGCGGTAATCGTAGGCTTTGAGCTTGATCCGAATGCGATCGCTGCTAACTGTCGTCATTGTTGCCTACTCCGTTTGCATAAACATCCCACGCGTCGACCACCGACTGCGCAGGCTTCTTCACAGCATTCGCGGGCCATGAAGCATGGCCCGAAGGCCGACCTCACCCTGGAATGGGACGGACGGAGCAACGTAAGGGGCTGCGCTAATGCGCGTATCATGCCTGATATTCAGGAAAATTCGGAAGATTTTGGACGCCTGAACGCGCCTGTATCATCCGCATGATACTCCCCGGCGTCGCCCAGGCCAGGCCACCAAGAAAGGTGGCAAGGCGGTCCCGCAGGGTCACCAAATGAGGGGAATACTCCCCCCTACCTTACAGCCCCGGGTCACGCGCGCCTCCGGGGCTGCGGTGGGATCCGTCGTTGGGCTGGAACGGCTCGACATTGTCCGGCATCTGGTAACGCCTGCACATGTCAAAACCTGTTGGACCCACACTGGGGCCGTTTCAGGTACAGCAGGGCAGACTCAATCTGCCCTTCCCTGCCGTCCAGGGAACACCCATTGAAGACACCTGTCCCAATGGGCAAGGCATGTTCTAGCTAACACTTGCCCCGGCGTCAAGGCTTTTTGCGATTTTTTTTGTTCTGCGTCACCAGAACGTCACTTGACAATATAGCATTTTACTAAGTATATGAAAAAATCGAGAAATAAAGTATTTCTTATTTTGAAAAACACATGATGCTATACTATATTGGCATCCACAATATGTGACGCCCAGCGCCACCCACATTTCCCGAATTCTTCGAGAGAGGAGAATGCATGGCATTTGATATGGCCCCGCAGGCCAAGCACATTTCCTATCAGGACACCGTCATCAACTATATGAAAAAAGATGGCGGACACGTTATAGTTCTTACGGACGATCAGGCTTTCAGCACGCAACTGCGCCTCACGCTTGCCAAGGATCTCGGACTGACAGCGCCCGGCCTTTTCACTGCCCTGACCGACCCGCGCCAGTTGCTGCGCGAGTTGCGTGAACTGCTCCCCAACCATCCTTCTCCCATACTTTTTCTTGAGCGGATAATGGGCGGCCAGGATCTGAGTTTTTTGGTCGGCCAGATAAAGCAGGCATATAGCGGCCTCAAGATCGTCATACTCACCAATGACGTGCAGCGTGACCGGCTTATGCTGCTGCACGAGGTGGGTGCAGACAATTTTATTGCCAAACCCGTTTCCATCAACACGCTTATTGAAAAGATGGCCTTTACCATCAAGCCGCAAAGCAAACTCGGGCAGGCTATCGACTTCGCCAAAGGCTTGCTGACCCGCAAGCAGTTTGCGCAGGCCTTGTCTGCCAGTCAGAAAATACTTGAAATAAAGCCCGGCAGCGCTGCGGCCTATCTGGTGATGGGCGACGCCTACCGTGGCCTCAAAGAGTATGAACAGGCCCGTGTAGCCTACGAAGCGGCGGCCGCGGCGGCTGATCTCTATCTGGCGCCTTTGCAAAGACTGGCGGAAATGTATGGCGAAATGGACGACAAAGAAAACCAGTTGCGCTACCTGCAAAAGCTCGACAACATTTCACCGCTCAACGTCAACCGCAAGGTCAGCCTGGGCGAAGTCCACCTGGCCCTGGGGCATGTGGACCAGGCTGAGGACTTTTTTGACAAAGCCCTCACCCAGATGAACCGTGAGGCAGTCGAGGGACTCAGTGCCCTTTCGAGCCGCATTGCCGACGTTTATGCCGAGCGTGACCCGCAAAAAGCTGAGAAATTCTTGCGCAACAGCCTTGAAGTTAAAGGCAAATATCTTTCTAAAAGCGATATTGTGGTGTTCAACCAGCTTGGCATCAGCCTGCGCCGGCAGGGCCGCTGGCAGGATTCCATCATAGAATACAAACGAGCCATCAAGATTGCGCCTGACGACGCCAATCTCTACTATAATATGGGCATGGCTTTTGCCGAAGGCCAGGATTTCATTCAGGCCAAGGCCAATCTGCTCAAGGCTCTGGATCTGGATGCCGAACTGTTCAAGGCCAGCGCCCCCATTGCCTTCAACTATGGCGCGGTTTTTCTTCAATCACGCGACAAGCAGCGTGCAGCGCAGTTTTTCCAGACCACACTCGATCTGGATCCAAGCCACAAGGCTGCCCGGCAGGGCCTGGAGCGCAGCATGGCTTAAGGTTCACTTTCAGTGTTCATTATAAATAAGGGGGCGTTTCCGCAGGAAACGCCCCCTTTGTCAAAGCCGCTAAAAAGCGCTGGCAGATTCATACTTGTACAGGCCGCGTTCGACCCGCGGCACAGCTTTCGATCAGGCCGCTCCGCTCTCTTTCTGTCCAAGCAGAGCGCGGGCGTAATCTTCGCCATTGAAAGGCCGGAGATCTTCCAGTTTTTCGCCTAGACCCACAAAGGTAATGGGCAGGTGGTGCTGCATGGCAACGGCGATGGCAACGCCGCCTTTGGCGGTGCCGTCAAGCTTGGTCAGAATGAGTTCATCCACCCCTGCGGCCTCTTTGAACAGCTTGGTCTGCGACAGGGCATTCTGCCCCGTAGTGGCGTCAATGACCAAAATGCTGCGATGTGGCGCGCCGGGATGCTTTTTGCCCAGCACCTGACGAATCTTGGTCAGCTCTTCCATAAGATTGACCTTGGTTTGCAGGCGGCCAGCCGTATCCACAAAAAGCACATCAACGCCTTCTTTAACAGCCCGGTCCATAGCTTCGTAAGCCACAGAGGCCGGATCGGCCCCCGGGGCCTTGGCATGAAAGGTCGCGCCAACGCGTCCGGCCCATACCTGCAACTGCTCGATGGCGGCAGCGCGAAAAGTGTCGGCGGCGGCAATCATGACTTTTTTGCCCTGCATGCGGGCACGATGGGCCAGCTTGGCAATGGTAGTGGTTTTGCCCACGCCGTTAACGCCGATCATAAGAACGACTTCAGGGGGATTGATGGCGGCAATGCGACGCGGCGCGCGGAAGATTTCTTCCACCTCGGCCATGAGCAGAGCGCGCATGCCAGAAGCCTCAGTGACTTTTTCCTTGCGGGCGCGCTCCTTGAGGCGCTCCACAAGTTCCATTGAAGGCTCGTAGCCAAGGTCGGCCATAATAAACAGCTCTTCAAGCTCTTCCCAAAAGGCGTCATCAAGTTCGCCGTGACTGGAGAACAGAGAATCCAGACCACGCGCGAACTGTTCGCGAGTGCGGGCCAGCCCCTCGGTTATCTTGATAAACAGACGGCTGCGTTCGTCCTCTTCATCTTCCAGATCAAGAGCCAGAGCCAGACGATACTGCAGTTCTGAACGGAATTCCTCCACCTGGCGGTATTCCATACGCTGCGTCCAGGCGCGAAAATCATCAACAAACGCCTGCGTTTCCTGCGGCGGGGCTTCCAGCGCACCGAGCAGAAAGGACAAACGCTGCCACAGCAGGTCGCCCGTTTCATCCACGCCTTCCAGCACGATGCCAAGCCATACAGAAAGGCGCGGCTCAGCTTCGCGCAGGCGCAGGGTAAGCACTTCTTCCTCGGAACCAGCAACAAGAGAGATTGAGGCAGGCGCTGACGGTGCAGCAGCTGGCTCAGTGGCAGCGCCAGAAGCCGCAGGGGCTGCCACAGGCGCGGCTGTAGTTGCGGTGGCAACTGCGATTTCGGAAGCTGGCTGCGTGATGGACTCTTGCAGCTCGGTGGGAGCAGGTTCTTCCGCCGTGCGCTCCACGCCACCCGGCGCGGCAGGCGCGTTCGGCGTTGTAGCGGGCGCGGCTGGCGCAACGTCCAAGGGGGCATCCGCGCTGGTGACAGCTACGGCAGGTCCGCCAGATGTGGCAGGCGGGGCAGACTCAGAACTTTCGCCCGCAGGCATTTTCTCAGGCTGTGCGAGAGGCTGGTCCGACGTCTGCTCTTGCTGCAACGCAGAAGCATCGCCTTGTTCTGGAGTCTTCGGTTCTTGCCCTTCAACTGATTCAGAGCCGAACATCTTCTTAATGGCTGAAAAAAATCCCATTCCTTCTCCTTGTTGCTCATGTTCGGCACAAAGCCTTTACGCAACAGCTATATCCAGAGTAGATTAACGTTGAAATTTTCAGTCTTTCAAATTTAGAACAGGGTAACGTTGAAATGCTTCACATTTCAACGTTGTCATTCTGTCAAAAAATGCAATTTTCGGCAAAAGTTGTACCGTACAGGAAACGCGGCTCGCCCCGCACGCCGCCGACATCCCGATTTCCACCATCAAGAATGCCCGCAGTTTAGCGCACCTCAAAAAGTAGCACGCCGTGCGCGCCAAGACCATCGCCTTGTTGCCACAGTGAAAATTCAGCCCTGACGGCACATACAGATCAACCGAAATTTCAGGCGGCTCCAGTATCCTCAGCGCAGGGAATCCAGCACTTCGTCCAGAGCCAGAATGCATTCTTCAACCGCAAGTGTTCTGCGCAACCCGTCAGGGCCGTGCAGGGCCGTCTGCATGTCTCTGGCCGCGACGGTCAGGCGCTCGGCTCCCAGACAAGGAGCAGCTCTTTCCAGCAGGTCGCCCAAACGGCACAGCGATGCGCTGTCGCCAGCTTCATACAAACGGCACATAAGACCGGGCGCACGGCCAAAACTATGGCGGAACAGGCCAGCCGTCACCTGCCAGGCATGGTCATGACGGCGCAGGAAGGCCAGGCCCAAGACAGGGCTGACAACTTCCCCTGCGGTCAGGGACGTTACCAGCGACGCAAGGGCCTCATCGTCGGAGGAGCTTTCGTCGCCCTTGGGCAAAGAGCCGCCAAGAGAATCACCAGACGCGGTCTGGGCATCCCCAGATTGCACGGGCAGGCCCGTCAGCGCAGCCGCTCTTGCCGAAGATGCCGCCGCTGCTTTTTCCCCCTGCGTACTGCCAAGCTGCGCATCGCCTTCAGCCGTGGCATCGCGCCTGAATCGCACGCGCCAGACAAAGCACAAAGCCGCCGTCCAGCACAGAACGCTGATCGCAAACCGCCATACTTCGCGCCGGGCAGTGAGAGCGCTGCCTTCCTGGCTTACCCGTGGGGACATATATACTTCCACAGTGCCCACAGGCCGGCCTTCCATGCGCAGAGGACTCAGGCCAGCCACGGCCTCTTCATCCATTTCATCGTCCCAGGGTACAGGCTCCCACTGATAATTGCGGCGCTGGCCTTCCAGCATTCCTTTTGGCGTCTGTACCTTGATGCCATAAATGCTTTCGTCTTCCATTGCGGCCATAACAATGGTGCGCGCCGCAAGTTCGTCCACATCCCATGCAGGCACGGCCAGCAAGGCCGAAAGCTGCACTGCAGTGTTACGCGCGTCAACGGCAAGATGTTCCCGCGAGGCTTCACGCTCTTCCCACACTGACCAGAGGGCAAGCAGCAGAAAAAGCAGCAGGCCAGCGCACCATATGGCAATCAGCAGACGCCCAGGTGTAATTTTTATATGCTGCGATAGTGTTTTTTCCACAAAAGCCGCCTTCGCGCCGTATCAGGCGTTGCCATCAGTTATATGAGGGCGCGGCTTCCTGCGCAAGCGGCCCGTCATAAGGGCCATATCCGGATCGCGCAATATCCGCAAACACAAGCCCCAAACCAATACGCCACCTAAAATTGCCAGACCAAGAGACGCCCACAAGCCCCACGGCGCTGCAAGGCGCACAAGAACCTGGGCCACAATACCAGTGAGCGCTCCGGCCAGAGCGTGCCGCCCCAAATCCTTCCAGCCGGGCAGCCAGGACGGCAAAAAAAACAGTTTGCCTCGCAATGCTGGCACAGGCGCGCTGTCTTTTTGTTCCGGCAGGGTTCGCCGCAGCAGACAAAATAACAGGGCGCACTGCAACCAAAGGCCAAGGCTAACGGCCAGGGCCGGGGCCATAACACTGTACTGCGGTTCAAAAAAACGGGCCAGAGCCAGTCCTGTCACCACTGTGCCCCCAACAGCCCAAAGCGAGCTTTGCGCCGTGTGCCGCACAAGCCCCAAGGCATTACAAGCAGCCAGCAATGAACGAATACAGGCAAAGGCAGGCAATCCTGGCACATAGGCCAACAAGGCGAGGCCAGTCTCACGCGACGCCTGACTGTCAAAAGCTCCGTGGCCCAGCAGCCCATCAACAAGCTGCGGCCCCACTGCCCACAGTCCCGCCGCTGCGGGTAGACTGAGCATGACAGTCAGCCGCAGTGATGTGGACAGATGTGTTCCAAACAAAACGAAATCTTTTTTCGCCGCCAGACGGCTCAAGGTCGGCAGGCTGGCCATCCCAAGGCAGACGCCGACCAGCCCCAGAGGCAATTCCAGCAGGCGCTCGGCATAGTAAAGAGCCGCAACCTGCCCCCGCCCCAGTTCTGAAGCCAGGGCCATTGCCGCCAGCATGGCAAGCTGGGGCGCGGCGGCTCCAAGAACGCCGCCGGGCAGCAACGCCAAACAGCGCCAGGCAGCGCCATTGACCGCCTTGGCATCAACGGCGGCACTGCTGTCACCAGAGCATTTCACGCAAGTGCCATTGGAGTGACCGCCAGATGCGCGGGATCCTCCACTTGGTAAAAGACGGCGCACCGCAAGCCACTGGGCCAGCCATTGCGCCAAACCGCCGCAAAGCATGCCAAGGGCCAATGCTTCCGCAGGCGGGCAAAGATGCAGCGCCGCCGCGGCTGCCGCAATCAACATCACCAGATTAAACAAGGCCGGAGAAAGCGCGGGCAGCCAAAACACGCCCATGCTGTGCAAAAGGGCCATGCCCAGCGCAGCCATGCCTGCCGCCAGCACATAGGGCAAACAGATACGCAGGAGCACAACGGTGTGCTCCAATTCCGGCCCGCTGAAGCCAGGGGCCAGGAACCGGGCCAGCCAGGAGGCAGCAGCCAGCCCCAGCAGGGTCAACAGCAAAAGCACCATGCCCAATCTGAGGGACAAGGCGCGGCCCAACAGGCGTAAGCCGAATCCCCAGGGTTCTCTGGCCGAAGCGCTGCCCGCGTCAGTGTGCCTTCCGGCATGAAGCCCATAGCCTTGCCGCAGATGCACAAGGCTGGCCGTGAGCGTCATTGACAGGGAGCCTTCGCCAAGCAGCCGCCGCAGCACATGCGGCAGGCGCATGGCCGCCACCAGAGCGTCAGCCGCTGCCCCGCCGCCCAAAAGCCACGCCATGCTCATATCACGCGCAAGACCCAGCAGACGGGAAAAAAGGGCAAAGCCTCCCAGAAGCGCCGCTGTACGGGCCAAACCGGAGCTTGATGTTTTTTTCTGCTGACCTTGCATGGGCATGGCTTACAAACCGTGGATTAAGAGCGTCATTTCAGGCTGTTCGCTATAATACACCACATGACAAAAACCGCTTGTGCGACAAAGTTTTTCTGCGTTGATCTTTTCAGACAGCGCCCGGAAGGCATTTTATGGATCTGGGCGATTCTGCACCGCAAAAACCACCTTGCCGCGCCATGCGATCCTAAAATCTTTATCTGCAATGCCCCCTCGCACTTGGCCTTGCTGTTGTCGCAAGGAACCCGGCGAAGAGATTTGCAACGGAGCCGCCAGATATTTCCATACCTGACAGCCCCGAATGTAATCTTGAGCAGAGTAAGTTTAAAAAATTAACATGCTCTACGGAAGGTGCGGGTCCGGCTCAGACTTCCACGAGCGCACAACTTCGCGCACAAGGGCATTCTGCTCTTCGGGCATATCCTTGAAGGATTCTGCAAAGACGTGAATGCGCGTTCCGCCGCGAGGCGCAAACAAACCTTTGACGCGGCACCAGCACGGGTTCAGCAGCGTGCGCAGGTCGTCCAGCACGTTATTGGTGATAGTTTCCATAAAAGACTGATGATTGCGAAAAGCGAACATATAGAGCTTAAAACTCTTTGATTCCACGCAAAATTCATCCGGGATGTATTCAACGGTGATGGTGCCGCAATCGGGCTGCCCCGTCACCGGGCAAAGCGATGTGAATTCGGGAAAACTGATGCTGATAACATAGGGGCGCTGCGGAAAACAGTTGGGAAAGGCCTCCAGCAGGGCCACACTTGGGCCTCCTTCCGGGGATTCAAGACGGCCTGTGCCCAGCACTTTCAGGTCTTGGGTCTGATCCTGGCTGCGAGTAGTCATAACTTCAAACTCCTTGAAAATAATGCCCTGCGCCCTCCGAAACCTGAAGGGCACGGGCGCGTATTGGACTTGTAACCCATCGCGCTTGCGGCTACAATATTCTATTATTCACATGAATCCGATACCTGCCATACGGATTTTTTCGGAGTATCCCATGAATATTCTGATGCACATACACGCCTGCCAGCGGGGCCAATGCCTGCCGCTTTTGCCCGTGGGCGTTCTGGTTGACGAGTATCTTGCCAGGCACGGCCTTATGGCTCCCGAGCAGTGGGCCCTGCCTGCCCTTACTGTGGGCACCACCCTTTGCGGCGCCTGTGGCACCCCCCTGCTCAAGGTGACAGGAAGGGCATGGCTGGCTGTGCAAGGCTGCCTGGGCGGCGCGGCTCACGGTTGCGGCATCGGGGCTGCCCGCCATTCGGCGCACAGTCTGTTGCTCACGGCCCTTACTGACCTGCCCGAAGGCCCGCTGGAGCTGACGCCCCGTAAAAACGGGCACAGCCTGGCCTGGATAACCCTTTCAGACAAGGGTTCACGCGGCATGCGCGAGGATTTGAGCGGCCCGGCCATAGCCGAAACCATTGCCGCCGCCATGCCCCTGTGCCACAGCCAGGGTTTTATGCTGCCGGATGAAGCCGTTGAGTTGCGTGCCCTGCTGACGGAACTGGCCCTGAGCCACGGGTATGACATCATCTGCACCACTGGCGGCACCGGACTGTCGCCGCGCGACATAACGCCCCAGGTGACAGAAGCCCTGCTGGACGCGAACCTGCCCGGCTTTACCCAGGCAATGCTTGCCGCCAGTATGGCAAAAACGCCGCATGCCGTCATATCCCGCGCGGCAGCGGGAATACTTGGTCAAAGTATCATCATCAACCTGCCGGGCAGCCGCAAGGCAGTTGTTGAAAATCTGTCTGCCGTGCTGCCCGCCCTGCCCCACGCCCTGAACAAGTTGCAGGGAGATCCCGGCGACTGCGGCGGCTAGAGCGCTGCGCAAGCGTGCAGCGCGCCGCAACGCGGCGTGGATTCTGCCGAGAATCGCATCCTTCGGCAGAATGACAACTTTGAAATGCGATCATTTCAAGGTTAATCAGCTCTAGGGCGAACGCGCGAAAAGCAACTGGCGGCCTTGTGCCGCGCAGCGTGACTTGACCTGAAAACAACGCTGGCTTGGCAGAATAGCACTATCGGAGTACCGCACACTCCCGCGCCGATCTGGTTCAGGCGACGCAAAACCGGAATATTTGTCCCTTCCGCAGGCTGTTCGGCAGCCCCGGAATATTTTTGTCCTGTAGCCCAGCCACGCGCAAACACGCCATCGTGAGTGATTGGGCAGACATCAGGAATGCGCATCCTGCTTACGAAACGCTCCAAGGAGAAACCATGCGCTTCAAAAATCCTTTCGGCCAGATGTCACTGTCCATGGACAGTATGGCCGCGCCCTTCGGCAGGTTTACAGACATCTGCCGCATGATCAAGATCGAGCATTCCGTCTTTGCCCTGCCCTATGCCTGGGCCGGGGCCGTGCTGGCGGCTCGCGGGCTGCCCCCCTTATGGAGCATGGTGTTTCTGACCATCGCGATGGTTGCGGCGCGCTCCTTCGCTATGGCCTTCAACCGCCTTGTGGACCTGCCCTTTGACCGCGACAATCCGCGCACGCAAAGCCGTCCTCTGGTCTCCGGGGCCATTACCACCAAACAGACCTGGGCTTTTTGCGCATTTATGGCCATTATTTTTGTGGCTGCCTGTGCCTGCATCAACGAGGTCTGCTTGTGGCTGTCAGTGCCTGCGCTCATTTTTTCCGCAATTTACAGCATTCTCAAGCGGTTTACGCCCCTGTGCCATTTCTGGCTGGGAGCAACCCTAGGGCTGGCTCCGTTGGCCGGATGGCTTTCAGTAAGCCCGTACAGCCTGACCATGCCCCCCCTGCTGCTGTTTCTGGCCGTTACTTTTTGGGTAGCCGCCTTTGACATTTACTATGCCTTTCAGGACATGGACTTCGACGTGGCCTTCGGGCTACACTCCATTCCGGCCACCTACGGCCCCAGCACAGCACTGGTTCTGGCCGCCTTCTCACACACGATGACATCGGTGTTTCTGCTGCTTGCCGGCTTTGCCGCCGGGTTGCACTGGCCCTGGTACCTCGTGTGGTTTGGCATTACGGTTATGCTTTTTGTTGAACACAGAATTATGAAACCGCAGGATCTGCGGTATGTGAACACAGCCTTTTTCACGCTTAACGGCATCATTTCGCCCGTGGTGCTGGTTGGCGTGATATTGGGCATCTACCTGTAGGATATTTCATGCCTCGTAAAAAACAGTATCAATGGCACGCCAAGGACGAAAACGGAGATCAGGATTTTTCTCCGCCCAGCCGCTCGGCCAAAAAACGTGAAAGCCTGGCCCTGCAAGCTATGGGCGAAGAACTTTCCCGCCTTTCGCCTCAGGAAGTGCAGGCTCTGGACCTGCCGCCTGACCTTGCCGAAGCCCTGGCCCTGTATGCCCGCCTGCGCGATCATGAAGGTCGCCGCCGTCAGATGCAGTTCATTGGCCGTCTTATGCGTGAAGCCGATACGGCCCCCATCCGCGCCGCCCTCGACCAGCGCAAGGAAACCTCAGCCGCTGCCACCGCCGCTTTGCACAGGGCTGAACAATGGCGCGAGCGCCTGCTTGAAGCGCCTGAAGCCGAGCTGGACGATTTGCTGCGTAGCCTGCCCCGTCCCGGTGCAACTGACAGCAATGCAGAAGCCGACACGGATCAGACTGAAGAGAAGCCACGGCAAGGCAAAAAAGCACCCAGTACGGACGACCTGCGCAAGCTTGTACTCCAGGCCCGCAAAGAAGTTGTCGACAAGGCATCACCACATGCCCGCCGGGCGCTGTTTCGCGCCTTGCACAGCCTGTTGACCGCATAGATTGCCGTCTTCTACGCCAACGCAGAGAGAAAATTACATAACAGCAGGAAAATGCTTGACGATGAAACAAGCTTAGGCTAAAAGCATTCTTCGTTACAACGCCCTTGTAGCTCAGTCGGTAGAGTGCATCCTTGGTAAGGATGAGGTCAGCAGTTCAATCCTGCTCAAGGGCTCCACGAAATCAAAAGGTCACTGTTTGCGCAGTGACCTTTTTTCGTTGGTACGCACGATTCTGTGCATATTTTTTTCCAGTACTACGCCCGGGCCCAGCGTGCTACGCAGGATTCATATTGCGCTTGTGAGTAGCATTTCCACAGTGGCAGGCGATTGCCAGAGTTATGACTGCCCATTTTAGCGAACCTGTTTTGAATCTTGAAGAGACTATAAAGGCGGCTTCACGTGCACCAATTATTTTCCTAAAGAAATACTTTCCTCAGTATCAAGATCTGCAAAAAGGCATGATCTATCAACATACCATACTCTTTTACTAGAAATATTTCCACACCTAACCAGCTGTCCACACTGGATATGATATTCCACTTCGGTTGACGCGCACTAAAGTATCCGCTACAAACTGCAAATCAACATTCAAATTCAATTTCTTTTTATCCCGTATTGGCCAGACAGGCATTCGGCGTCGGGACGGCATTAAGGGTTCTGGGGGGGGACTCATGGACTCCATGATTCAGGCCATTTTGCAGGCTACGCTTGTTTCCAAATTTGTTCTTGTTCTCCTGCTGGGCATGTCTGTGTCCAGCTGGGCTTATATGTGCGGCAAGTGGCTGACCTTACGCACGGCCCAGCGTCGTGCCGCAGAAGGCTTGGCGGCTTTTGACGAGGCCGGCCCCCTGCGAGCTTCGCTGCCTATCATGGCTGCCGACGAGCACTCTCCCCTTTTCAGCGTCACCTGGCGCGGTGTGCGCGAGTTTAATCGCTTGGCGCGTACAGGCGACACTGAACGCCTGCTTACCGATAATGTGCGCCGCGCGCTCCACTTTGGCATTGCCGAAGAAATTGCCAGCCTCAAGTCGTCCCTGGCCCTTCTTGCCACTGCGGCCAACACCGCGCCTTTTATTGGCCTTTTCGGCACAGTATGGGGCATCATGCACTCTTTCACGGCAATCGCCCAGATGAAGAGCGTGTCTCTGGCAACGGTGGCTCCGGGCATTGCCGAAGCCCTTATTGCCACGGCTGTAGGGCTTTTTGTGGCCATTCCCGCAGTCTGTGGCTACAACATTTTTCGAGCCAGACTAAGATCCATAGAAGGCGTGTGCATCAACTACGCGGGGCAACTGCTCAACCGCCTGCAGCATGAAGCTGCAGACCACGGCAAAGGACTTGGATTTGCAGGAGAAATCTAGCGATGGCACGCGCAAACGGATGACCATCTTGTAGCGGAAATCAGCGTCACGCCCTTTGTGAATGTGATGCTGGCTTTGCTCATTATCTTTATGATTACAGCCCCTATGATGACAGAAGGGCTTGATGTGAGTCAGCCCAAGGTTGAAATATCCGAAGTGCTGTCCTCTGATGACGGCAATACTCTGCTTACGGGCAAAGCCAAAGGCCGTGATTTTTCTGCATCAGCACAAGACAGTGGTTGCCCCCTGGCGAAAGCAATCGCCTGTCTGGGATACGGGGACAAGCATATATTTGTACGTGCTGACAAGGATGCTCCCTATGGAAACGTTATGGACAGATTGCGAGAGGCGGGCATGACCAGGGGGGACCTTGCGGCAGTTTTCTCCGGGTTGGATCAGAATAGCGAATCCTCCTCGGCAGGCCCGTAGCCCAAAATACTCCGGCAGGCCTTTTACCGGGTTCGCTGCCTTGTGGAGACTGACTGTGGTTCGGTATTTTTTCGAACACCCTGCCTGCACTCCTGCAAGCAGCACGTTTGATGGCAACAGACACGCTAAAATAGCTGTATGCCGTCATCTATATGGAACAAGTATTCATTTTCATTTTCAAATAATGTGACCTGCATCTGCTCGGTCGGGCGCATGCTGTCGCACGCAAAAGGTGATGATATGCCCATATTTCGCTTTATGGCGGCATCAGTAGCACTTGCTGGCTGTCTGGTTGGAAGCCCCGTGAACCTGTATGCGGGGCCAACGCAAACGTCGCTTGCTGAAGCTTTTTGGTACGATGGCAAATGGGCCCACGAGCATTCGGACCTTTCTGCCGATCCTGCCATTACCTTTGGCCGTCTGCCCAATGGCTTTCGATATGCCGTGATTCCCAACGCCAACCCCAAGGGCCGGGTGTCGCTATATCTTGATGTGCAGGCCGGTTCCCTCATGGAAAAAGAAGACGAGCTGGGGTACGCCCACTATGTGGAGCATATGGCCTTCAATGGTACGCGCAACTTTCCTCCTGGCTCTCTTATTCCCTTTTTTCAGAAGCACGGCATGAGCTTTGGGGGAGACACCAATGCCCATACCGCATGGACGGAAACCGTCTATAAGTTGAATCTGGCCGGAACGGATAAGGAAACCCTGACCATGGGCCTGACCATTCTGCGAGATTTCGCTGACGGCATGCAATTCGACCCCAAGGAAGTAGAAGAAGAGCTGGGCGTCATACTTGCGGAAAAAAACCATCGTGACAATGAAGCCATGCAGAGCCGCCGCCAGCGCTCAGCCGAGCTGTATGCGGGTACGGCTTTTGTCAACGAACCCATTGGCACTGAAGCATGCCTTAATGCCGTCACATCAGAACGGTTGTCCGCCTTTTACCGCAAATGGTATCATCCTGAACGCATGATTCTGGTGGCCGTTGGCTCTGTTACCGCCCCGGAAGTGGAACGCCTGGTGGCAGAAGCTTTTGGCGACATGAAAAATACAGGCCCGGCCCCAGCACCCCAGGCGTGGGGCAATCCCAGACTGGAGGGAATCAGGGCCATCAGCGAACAACGGGCCATCAGCGGAGAAGACGTTTCCGTCATTCTGCATTTTCCCCGCGTACATCAGCGCGATTCTCAAAAAAACCAGCTCGAACAGCTTGTCGACTCTGTAGTGGAATATTGCATGCAACGCCGCCTGCAAGAGCGCGACCAGCGTGACGCCCTGTGGAACAATGGCCGTTTTATGAACCGCTGGCGGCAAGGGCTCATCCCGTCCGCAGTTATGGGCGTGAACACGCACGCTTCCGGCTGGCGCGATTCACTTGAGGCCCTGGCCGAGGAAACCCGCCTTGCAGCCACGCACGGTTTTACAGATCAGGAAATTGCCCAGGCTCTGGACGCTCTTAAAAAGACGTTCGCACGCCGTGTCGGGCAGCGTTCCGGCATGAGCAATACCGACGTGGCCGACGAATTCGTGCGCACGGCCAACGCGGATTTTGTACAAACATCGCCTGCCGCCGACCTGAATCTTTTTGAACAGTTACGCAAAGACGTTAAGGCCAAAACCGTCAATGCCGTTGCTCGCAAGGTACTGGGCGGCAATAACCTCACGCTTGTTGTCGGGGCCGCTGTTCCCCCAGATCAGCAGGAAATTCTTCAGACCTGGAAGAGTGGCGCAGCGCGGGAGCTTGCCCCCGTTGCCCGCCGTGAAAGCCCGGCATTTCCTTACCTGCCTGTGCCCAGAGAAACGCCAGCCAAGGCTCTACCCGCAATGGAAAGCCGTGTGCTTTCACTGCCGGGCGAGCAAGAAGTGCGTTTGTATCAGGCGCAGCTGCGTGATGGAACGGAAGTTTATGTGCTGCCCCTGCCTTTTGAGTCTGGCAAAGCTGCAGTGCAGGTTCTGTACGGAGCAGGCTACGCGGCTCAACCTGATGCCGAAATTGCCCTGGCGCAGACAGCTGCGGCAGTGCTGGCTGAAGGGGGAATCGGCAAAATTTCACGCCTGGATGCGCAAAAGATCGTGGAAACCATCGGCGGCACGGTGAAGGAGAGCTTTGGCGCGCAAGGCGCGTCCATAAACGTTGATGGCGATTCGCGCCGCCTGGAATTGCTTGTTCAGGCGGCCTGGACACAGTTTGCCGATCCCCAGATGGACGCGGCAGCATTGCAGAAGGCGCGGCGCAAGCTTGAGGCGCAGGTGCGCAAAAAGCGTGAAACCGTAGCCGAAGTAGCCAAAACTGATGGCCAGACATTTTTTTACGGCGGCGCGCGGCGCTATCGTTCGCTTGAGCCTGAGGAAGCTGCGGGGTTCAACCTTGCAGATGTGCGCGACTTTGTGGCCAATGCCCGTAAGGAAGGTCCCCTCCGCGTTGTCATCAGCGGCGATGTGAACCCGCCACAGGCTCTTGCCCTGGCAGCACGCTATTTTGGCGGACTGAATTCCGTGCAGCCGCCCCGAACCAACGCTCCGGCTGCCCTGGCCTTCCCTGCTAACGACAAGGCGCTGGTCAAGGTGCCGGACACTGTGGATCAGGTGGTACTGCGCAAGGCATGGCGCCTGGACTTTCCTGCCGATGGCGACCGAGCCGTGCTGGCCGCCCGCCAACTGGCCGCTGCTACCCTGCGCGACAAGCTGCGCCGCGACCTGCGGGAGCGCATGGGAGCCAGCTACAGCCCCTCGGCTTTCTACCGCAACATGCCTGCTGAAAACGGTTATGCGCTGCTGCAAGTAGAGGTGGGCACCGACAACGCGCAGTCAGGAGACGTGGCCGCGTACCTTGAAAAACTCACCCCCTGGGATATTGGCGCAACCGAGCTGGACCGCTTGAGGGCCCCGCTTCTCACAAGTTTGAAAAGCGGCCGGGCAAGTTCCCAGTACTGGCAGCGTTTGCTGACCGCCGAACTGAATATGGGGCTGCCCTTTCTTCAGTGGGCCAACACCAACGGTGAAGAACTGGCCAAGGTAACGCCGGAGGAAGCCACCGCCGCTCTGCAGGAGCTGCTTCAGGCTCCTGCCGCTTCATGGACCGTGATATCCACCCAGCCGGGTGGCGGGGAAGCCGCGGCTCCCGGGGAGAGCCTTTGATGGAAGAAATGGTTTGCTGCCGTGCCCTGCGACACAGCTACCACGGCACAGAAGTGCTGCACGGCATTGATTTCAGTGTACGGCGCGGCGAGGTTGTGGGCCTGCTGGGTAAAAATGGTGCGGGAAAAAGCACCAGCATCAACATATTGATGGGCTTCATGCAGCCGGATTCCGGCCTGTGTTCCGTCATGGGGCATCCGAGCCACTCCATTCCCCCGCAGGCACGCGCGCGGATTGGCCTGCTGCATGAAGGCTTTACACAATACAACTTCATGACCATTGCCGAAATAGAAAGGTTTTACGCCGCTTTCTACCCGCAATGGGACAGCACGGTTTACTATGACCTGGTAAACCGTATGGGCGTGCCCGCCAACAGGCGCATCACACGTCTTTCCTGCGGGCAGCGCTCACAGGTTACTTTGGGGCTCATCTTTGCCCAGCAGGCAGAGCTTATGATCCTCGACGACTATTCTCTGGGACTGGACGTGGGTTACCGGCGGCTGTTCCTGGAATTTTTGCAAGATCATGTGCGCCGCCGCGGAACAACCGTACTGCTGACATCGCATGTTGTGCAGGAGCTGGAAAACCTGCTGGATTCTCTTGTTGTCATCCACAAAGGCGCAGTGCTGGCCAACGAACGCTATGACGATTTCATGCATTCGTTTTTCTGCTACCGTGTGCCTCTTTCACAGGCTGGCGAAGCCCTGCGGGACAATGAGGGCCCCCTGCTGCGCGTGGAACGGGGCGTGGATCATCTCATGTTATACAGCCGCGCCATGCCCGAAGAAATGCGCTTTTTTCTTGAAAGCCGCGGCGTGAACAACCTGGATGGCCCGCCCGCCCCAGTGCCTATGTCCTTTGAAGACGCCTTTGTAGGCCTGACCGGCAGATATTGAACGAGGAAGCGGAAGCATTATGATAAAGGCACTGTTTTTTAAGGAGTGGCTCAAGCTCCGCTATTTTCTGTGGGTTCCCTTCATGTTTGCGGGAGCTGCCCTGGCCGATTATTGCCTCACGCTCAAGGGCGTGCTGGCGATGCACGGGGCCATAGATACGTGGAACGGCATTATCGCCAAGGACACTATATATTTCACCTCGCTTCAGTGGGCATTTGTTTTGGGCGGTGTATGGCTTGCTTCGGTGCAGCTGATACCGGAGAGCACAAACAAGCGCCTGCGCCTGCTGTTTCATTTGCCCGTGTCGTCCTGTCTTTCGCTGGGCGTGCAGATCGTCACCGGGCTGGGAGCCATGCTGGCCCTGTTTTGTGTCGCCTCGCTGGCTTTCATTCTGGCGGGCAGGTATTTTGGTTTTCCTCCTGAGATGCTCATGCCGATGTTCCGCACCATCCTGCCCTGGGGTTTGGCTGGCGCGGTGAGCTGGTGCGCCACGGCGGCGGCCATTGCCGATCCGTCTTTCAAGCGCAAGATCGTCATTGCCCTGATTGGGTTTGGCTATATTACCATGCTCATCAATGGCCGGGGCTTTGCCTCAATGGATTCCAGCCTCTGGCTCTACATACTGGCATGCCTGCCCTGGCCCCTGGCTCTCGGAGCCGCGGCCCTGCGCGTTAAGGAGGGCGAATGATGCGTATCTACTGGTTACGTCTTGCGCCTGTGTTTATGGGAATATTTGTGCTGGCCTGGTTTGTGCCGCAAACCTATCTGCGTTCGACGCGCGCCGAGTATTATCAGGTCAGCGGCATGTACAGCCCGGTATTTAAAGAGTTTGTTCTCTGGGAAACCGGATCGTCTCTTTTCATCTTCAAGCGTGAAGACGGAACACGCCTGAGCCTGCGCGAGGGCCGCATGGCCACACCTTTTTCCTTTCCCAAGGATATTGAAAAATGGGGCGGCTTTCCCCTGGAAATAGATGGTCAGACCATCACCTATACGGACGCGCAGGAAAACGCCTGGGCCCGGGTGAACCCTCGCGCCGTGATGTTGCCCATGTCGCGTGTACAGGTTCTGATGGAGTCTGCTCCTGAAACCTCCTCCTACAAGCTGCCGCCGGACATCATGCTGGTGGACGACAACGCCCTGCGCTTTGTTGATTGCGCCACAGGCAAAGAAAACCCGGCAAAGGGCAAGGTTTTCACTGCCGCCCTGAATGATGCAGGCGTGCACTTTCCTCTACAGGCCGCGGCAAGCAATCCCGACCCCTATAAAGGGCATGATGAAGGCATGTTTTTTGTGGATGCCAGCGGAGCGCTGTTTCAGTTGCGTATGGTCAAGGGGCAGCCTCTCTGCCGCAATACGGGCCATAAAATTTCCGGCAAGCCCTTGTTTATTGACGTCAAAGAAAAAAGAAACAGCGATTTTCTCGGTGTTATAGCCACAGACAACGGGCTGTTCCTTAACCTGCGAAACACTGAACCCTTGCGCCTGCCAGTCAGCTATGAACCGGGCACACAATCGGTATCCCTGTGGATAACCCCGCTGGATGCCACCATAACCGTCAAGGGACTGGGGCCGGAAAACCAGCGGCAGGCGTTTATGGTGGCCACTGACAACAAGTTTCGCGTCTTGCGCAACCTTGATCTCAACACGCCTCCTGCCGTTCTTGACAGGCAGCAGAACCTGCAACGCGGGCTTTCCCTGCTGACGCCTTTTTCCATCGTACAGTTTGAGCCGCATATTCCAGGCACGGTTTTGCATGTCCGGCCTGCGCAGTATCCACTGTTGGCTCTGGCAGGTTGCGTGTTGAGCAGCATTGTACTTCTGGTTGTGAGGCGGCGGGCACGTGCAACACACGGTGTTGGTTCGTTGCTGCGCTGGACCTGGCCAGAATTGGTCCTCACGCTGACGCTTGGCCTGCCTGCCCTGCTGATGCTTCTTCTTATGGGGCCGCTGACGCGGCCATCACCTCCATGCTGTTCAGTTGAATAAAAAATCAAGGCGACGCGGGCCACGCGTACGGATGGATCACCGCGCAGCTCTGCCGCGCAGGCGATTGGGGGCATCCGTTTAATTAATGTCAAAGGAAGAAAGGGGTTTGTCTGGATGAAAAAGAAATTGCATTTTCTTTCTATAAAAAGGGGGCTTTTCTTTTGCCTTTCCCTGAGTTTGTCACTGACGGCAATGCCCTATGGCGGCATGGCGCTGGCGGCAGAAATGGACGCAGCCACCAAAGCTGCCATTGAAGAGGCCCTGGGCGCCGGAAACGCAGATACTGAAGTAGCCACTGAAAAGGAAAAAGCAGAGCACAAAAAAACGTCGGGCACTGACTCGGCCAACAAGGTGCATTTGGTTGAAGGCGTTGAGGTGCGTGGAATAACGGAACAGCCCGGTGAAATCGTCATCAACCAGAACACCATTGAAATGACGCCTACGGGCACCAATACAGTCACTGACCTGCTGCGTGGTCAATCAAGCGTGCAATTTGATGCAACTTCCCGCAGCGGCATGCTTGGCGGCGAAATCACGCCTCCAAAAATTTCCATACGCGGTGCCAAGCACAACGAAAACAATTTCATGATCAATGGCATGAGCAACAACAGCCGCATCAATCCCGGTGGGTATGACAATGTCGACAACGGCGGCATCCCCAGCGGCGACTCGCAAGCCCTTATTATTGATCCGGATATCCTTAAAGAAGTTAAAGTATACACAGAAAACGTGCCTGCCAAGTATGGCAGCTTTCTTGGCGGCGTTATTGACGCCAAGCTTCGTGATGCCGCCACTGACGCGTGGCACGGCATGGCTTCTTTTCGCTATACCAGCAGCGACTGGACCAATTTTCACTATACCGACGCGGATAAAAAGCTGACAGAAGGCCCAGCCCGCGCTGGCGGCAACTATCAGCCAGAGTTTTACAAGTACAACAGTTCATTCCGCCTTGAAGGGCCTCTGTGGGAAGACGGGCTGGGGCTTATGCTGACCTACACCAACATGACCTCCATCATTCCCCTGACGCTTATTCCCAATGACGCTTCTGTTACAGAACGCCGGGTAAACCAGAACTTTATGGCCAAGATAAACACACCCAAAAGCAGCCCGTTGTTTCTCAGTCTGGCTGCCATCTATGCGCCATACAAATCCACCAGATACAGCGAAAAATACTTTGACGGTGGAAAGTTCAGCGTGGATGGCGGCGGCATCAATCTGATAATCAACAGCTACTACGACACGCCCATCGGTCGCTGGGGCAATGATATTTCCTACAGCAAATCAGATCTTTCCCGCCTCAACGATAAAGACAAGCTCTATAACTGGGGAAGCTTCGGGTCCATGATCGACAAGACCTTTAATGGCAAGATGGCCACTGAAGGCGGCATGGGCAACTACAAGCAACGCCAGACGGAATTGAGCTGGAAAAGCGATCTGGACTTGAAAGCCTATGGGCCTGAACTGTTCTCCAACCAGGTTTCGCTGGGCTTTGAACTGAAAAGAAGCATGTTTGAGGCAAGCAGGGGCGGTTATACGTCATTCCTTACTGGCACAAAGAATACAAATGCTGTTGGTTCGCGTGAAGACGGCATCATTGCTGGAGAGCAGTTTGCCAAAACCAAGATGGAATATGATGCCCGTGACCGCTATGTAAACATATTTTCCCCATCATTTTATTTGCAGGATTCCATTGAAATAGAACGGCTCACCCTTCGTCCAGGCGTTCGAGTTTCTAGCGATTCACTGACCAACAATACTGATATTGCCCCCCGCTTTTTTGCCAACCTGGATATCCTTGACGACGACCGCTTCAATATCTTCGGCGGGTACAACCGCTATTATGGAACGCAGGTTGTACAGAAAGCCTTGATGGCCCCAACAAGCAACACCTCATACAGCCGAACTTCTTACAACACACCCTGGATTGCCTTAAAAACGACCACTCCCAACTATTCAAATCTTGGCGATCTCAAAACCCCCCATACAGACGAATACTCTGTGGGTGCCTCCGCTGAAGTATGGAACACTCTGTTTAAAGCGGTCATTGTCAAACGCGATTACCGGGATCAGATAAAAGTCGTGCCCATAGGGACTACAGGCAGCTCCGAATACTCCAACCGGGGAAAGACCGATTATAAGGGCATTACCCTTTCCGCAGAACGCACCTTTGATTTCGGCGATTGGGGCAGACATGTGGGCGAATTTTCCGCCACTTGGTCTAAAACCAAGGGCAATTTCACAGATTGGACCAACAAGACCTATGACGAGGTCGACAACATCATAAAATACGATCCTGACTACGTTCTTTATAACGGCACCGTCACCAGCGCCTCAAGCTTGCCGGCCAATAACTTCAATTCCCCTTGTGTAATAACCTACACGCAGAATTCGTATTTCTGGGAAGACCGCATCCGCTTTATGGGAGTATTGCGATGGGAACAGGGCGGCAAGCGCATCTTTAGCGATGTGGGCAATAAGAATACACAGCTTGGCCCTTCCGGCATGTATCTCAATGCTTACAAAGAAGGGTATCAGGAAGATATGCTCAATGTTGACGCCAAGTTGAGCTTCGACGCCATAAAGTACAATAACCACACCCTTACCCTTGAACTGGAAGCCCTGAACCTGATGGACAGAAAAAATCTTTCCAACATCGGCACTACAGAAACAACGCAGGGCTCCTACTCATTGGGCCGCCAGTTCTACGCTGGCATAAAGTACACATTCTAGTTTTTTTGTGGGGGAACAAGCGGCATGCTCAGGCAAATAACATCATGCGATTCTGGTTCGCGCCTATCTCTTGGGGGCCATCCGCTAAAGATAAGGCTGACTGCAATGCTCGCCTGGCTATTGGTAAGCCTGCTTGCTGCCGCTCTTCCCCCACACGTCCAGGCTGCCCCAAAGCCCGTGCTGGGTCTTTGGGATGAGGCTCCAGAAAATGGAACTGACGGCCCCTTCGCTCATGTGAATCAAGACGCGCCCAAGGGCGGCAAGCTCCGCCTTAGCGCCATTGGCAGCTTTGACAGTTTTAATCCTTTCAGCCCACGAGGGGTAAGCGCTTCCCAGATAGCCAATACCTATGAAACTCTGGGAACAGAGCAGCGCGGTACACAGGAATTCATCATGCGCGGGCTGCTGGCAGAAAGCTTTGACCTTGCGCCCGACCGCACGTCCCTGCGTGTAAAGTTGCGCCCACAGGCCCGCTTTGCCGACGGCATGCCCGTGACTGCCAAAGACGTGCTGTTCACCTTTAACGCGCTCATCAAGGATGCTTCCCCCATATACCGCGCATATTACGATCAGGTAGAAAGCGTTGAAGCACTTGGTGAACACGAGGTGCTGTTCCGCTTTGCCTCCGGCACCAGCAGGGAACTGCCCCTTATCGTCTGTCAGATGGCCGTGCTGCCCTCCCACTGGTGGCAAGGCCGCAATCTGGGTGATCCGCAAACTGAGGCCATGCCCGGCAGCGGCCCCTACCGCCTTGCCAGCAGCACGATGGGATCACGCCTTGTCTATGAGCGCCGCAAGGACTGGTGGGGAGCAGATCTGGACGTCAACTGTGGCCGCTATAACTTTGACTCCATTCAGGTGGACTATTACCGCGATGCCGCCATCGCACGCGAGGCATTCTTTGCCGGAGAAGTGGATTATTACAGCGAAAACAACATCAAGGACTGGACCAACGCCTACAATGTGCCCGCAGTGCGCGACGGGCGGATCACGCGGCTGACTCAGGAATATATACGCCCTATGGGTATGGGCGGCATTTTCATGAACGTGCGCCGTCCCGCTTTGGCTGACCTGCGCGTTCGCCGTGCCCTGAGCCTGTTGTTTGACTTCGACTGGATGAACAGCGCCTTTTTTTACAATTCGCATACGCGCTTCAACAGCTTCTTTACCAACTCCCCCTTTGCCGCCGAATCACTGCCCTCGGCAGAAGAACTGAAGCTGATGGAACGCTGGCGCGACAAGCTTGACCCCGCAGTCTTCGGGCCGCTGCCCGAACAACCCGCAGGCGGTAAGGCTACCGTGCGCGACAGGCTGCGCACGGCGCTGGATCTTTTTGAGCAGGCCGGATGGCGTGTGCAGGACGGGACAATGGTAAACGAACAGGGGCAGCCTATGGTCCTGACCATTCTGACCAATTCCCCTTCATTACAGCGCGTTTATATTCCTTTTCGCAACAGTCTTAAAAGGCTGGGTATTACACTGAACGTGCGCCTTGTGGACCAAACCCAGTATGTGAGCCGTATGCGCGCTTTCGACTTTGACCTGATCCACAGCACGGTGCGCCAATCCTCCAACCCCGGCAATGAGCAACGTAACTACTGGTCTTCAACTGCGGCTAAAACCCGGGGTTCACGCAATTATGCGGGCATTCAGGATCCTGTTCTGGACGAACTGGTGGAAGAACTGGTGGCGGCTCCCGCAAAGCAGGATCTCTATGCGCGCGCAGCCCTGCTGGACAGGCTGCTGCAACATGGCTGTTACGTCATCCCAGCATGGTACAGCCGTGACATGCGGATATCGTGGTGGAAAGACCGCATCACACCTCCTCCCGGCATGGCCTCGGTAGGAGTGGATATTATGTCCTGGCATACAACGCCTCCGGCTTTGCCCTCAGGGCCTGACGACGCACCTGCGGCCAGGGGGGAACGCTGATGCTGCGCTATACCCTGCGACGCCTTTTGCTTGTGTTGCCCACCCTGCTGGGCATCTTGACCATCAATTTTTTTATGGTGCAAACCGCGCCCGGCGGCCCAGTGGAACAGTTCATCGCCACGCTGGAGGGCAGCGGCAGCGCATTTATGGAACGCGTTGGCACCGCCGGGCCTGATGTGGCGGCATCAGCCATGCAGTTCGAGGGGGAGGGACTGTACTCCGGCGCGCGCGGGCTCAATCCCAAAACCCTTGAGGCCGTGCGCAAGCTCTATGGTTTCGACAAACCCATTCTTACCCGCTATGTGGACATGTTGCGCGATTTTCTCTGCTTTGATTTCGGCAAAAGCCTGTTCAAGGCCGACCGGGTTTCTGACCTGCTCATCAACTCATTGCCAGTATCCATCAGTATCGGCGTGTGGAGCACCCTGCTGATCTATATGGTGTCCATTCCGCTGGGCATTGCGCGCGCCGTGCGCAGGGGTAGCACCTTTGACTTTGCCACCGGGGCTGTGCTGGTGACGGCCAGTGCCATTCCGGGATTTCTTTTCGCGGTGCTGCTTATCGTGCTGTTCGCTGGCGGATCCTACTGGCAGATATTCCCTCTGCGGGGACTGCACTCGCTGGGGTACGAAAGCATGCCCTTCTGGCAGCAGGCGCTCGACTACATGCACCATATGGTGCTGCCTGTAATATCTATGACCATTGGCGGGTTCGCCGCGCTGACCATGCTTACCCGCAACTCCTTTCTGGACGAACTGAGCAAGCAGTATGTGGAAACGGCCCGCTCCAAGGGGTTGAGCGAACGCTCCGTGCTGTACGGGCATGTGTTCCGCAATGCCATGCTCATTGTCATTGCCGGATTGCCGGGAACCTTTGTGCGCATGTTCTTTGCCGGGTCCCTGCTCATCGAAACCATATTTTCTCTCAACGGTCTGGGGTTGCTCGGTTTTGAAGCCGCCATGCAGAGGGATTATCCCGTCATGTTCGCCACGCTGTACATCTTCACCCTTATTGGCCTGGTCACATCCATCATCGGAGACCTGACCATGACAAAGGTTGATCCCCGCATTGATTTTGCCGGAAGGAGCAAGGCATGAATCCCGTTACGCGCCGCCGATGGCAGACCTTCAAGGGCAACCGCCGCGCCTTCTGCTTTTTCTGCTTTTTCAGCCTGTGCTTTTCACTCAGCCTGTGCGCGGAATTTCTGGCCAACGACAAGCCGCTGGTGGTGAGTTATCAGCACAAGCTGTATTTTCCCATTTTTCAGAATCTGGACGAACGCACTCTCGGGGGCGATCTGCCCATCCCTGCCGACTATAGCGACCCTGTTATTGCCACGGCCATAGCAAAACACGGTTGGGCTGTCTGGCCGCCCATCCGCTATTCCTTCGGCACCATCTCGCAACGTGAAGGAGTTACCTTTCCCGCACCGCCCAGCGCCGAAAACTGGCTGGGCACTGATGACCAGGGGCGCGACATACTGGCGCGGCTTTTGTACGGATTTCGACTTTCTGTGTTGTTTGGCCTGTGCCTTTCTTTTTTCGGCTGTGTCGTGGGCATGCTCGCCGGGGTTGTGCAGGGCTACTATGGCGGGCTGGCCGACCTGCTGTTTCAGCGCTTTATGGAGATATGGTCCGGCATTCCGGTGCTCTATCTCATCATCATCATTTCCAGCGTCATAACTATGGGATTTTGGGCGCTGCTGGCCCTGATGCTGGCCTTCAGCTGGATGCGCGTTGTGGGCGTAGTGCGTGCGGAAAGCCTGCGCGCCCGGAATATGGAATACGTGCGGGCCGCCCGCGCACTGGGCGTGCCTGACAGGGGCATCATGCTGCGTCATGTGCTGCCCAACGCCGTGGTTGCGCTCATTTCCATACTGCCTTTCTTGGTGAACTCTTCCATTGTAACCCTGACCTCACTGGATTTTCTGGGGTTCGGTCTGCCGCCGGAGTATCCCTCGCTTGGTGAACTGGTGGTGCAGGGCAAAAACAATCTCTTCGCGCCCTGGATAGGCTTTTCAGCCTTTTTCACTCTGGCGGGTATGCTGACCAGTCTGGTCTTCATCGGCGAAGGACTGCGCGACGCCTTTGATCCAAGAGTTTTCCTCAGCAACAGCGGCCAGTGGGAGGAACGGACATGAAACTTCTGGATGTTCAGAATCTGCATGTGGCCTTTGCCTGCGCGGACAAGCGTGCGGAGGCTTCCGGCACCCCCGAAAACCAATGCGTGGTGCGCGATGTTTCGTTCAGCGTCGACAAAGGGCAGTGCGTGGCCCTGGTGGGAGAAAGCGGCGCGGGCAAAACGCTTACTTCGCGTTCCATAGTGCGCCTGCTGCCACGCGGGGCATTTATACAGAGCGGCCAGATACTCTTTAACGGCACTGACATCGCCACCCTGCCGGAAAAGGCCATTGTCGCCTTGCGTGGTCAGAAAATAGGCATGGTTTTTCAGGATCCGCTGGCCGCCCTGAATCCCCTGCACCGGGTGGGCGACCAGGTTGCCGAATGCCTGCGTGTTCACAAGGGATTGACGGAAGCGCAGCTGCAATCCCGTGTGATGGATCTGTTTGATCTGGTGCGCCTGGACCGCCCCAAGGAACGTTATAAAGCTTACCCCCACGAATTGTCCGGGGGGCAGCGCCAGCGCATCATGCTGGCGCTGGCTGCCGCCAACGATCCCGATCTTCTCATTGCCGACGAACCCACTACTGCGCTGGACGCCACGGTACAGCAGGCCATTTTGCGGCTGCTTGAAGACCTGCGCAAAGAACTCGGCATGAGCCTGCTGCTTATCAGCCACGACCTCGGCATGGTGCGGCGCTTTGCCGATACCGTGCATGTTATGCGGCACGGCAGGATTATTGAATCCTCGTCCCCCCTGTTCACCAATCCGCAGCATGAGTACACGCGCTCCCTGCTCCGTGCCGGAAACAACGACTGGGCGCGCCCTGTGTTGTCTGATCAGGCAGAACCTGTAATGACGGTCAAAGACCTGCGCGTAAGCTTTCCGCGGGCCAAGACACGTCTTTTTCAGCGTGCGCCGGAACCCTTCACGGCCCTTGATGGCATAGATTTCACCCTGTGGCCGGGCGAATGCCTGGGGGTGGTGGGCGAAAGCGGATCGGGCAAATCCACTCTGGCTCTGGCTGTGTTGCGGCTTATAGCCAGCAGTGGCCATATCAACTTTATGGGGCATGACATCCAGAGCCTGAACCATGCGGAAATGGCTCCCCTGCGCAGCAACATCCAAATCGTGCTGCAAAATCCTTTTCTCTCGCTCAATCCTCGTATGTGCGTTCAAGACCTTGTGGAAGAAGGCTTGCGGGTGCATGCCCTTCCGGCAGAACAACGCGAAGGGCGCGTGCGCGAAGCTCTGGTGGATGTGGGCCTTTCGCCCGCCTATGCTGGACGTTTTCCGCACGAACTTTCTGGCGGTGAGCGGCAGCGGGTAGCCATTGCACGTGCTCTGGCCCTGCGCCCCGAAGTGCTGCTGCTTGATGAACCCACTTCATCTCTGGACAGAGCGCTGCAATTTCAGATCATTGAACTGCTGCGAGACCTTCAGACCCGCTACGGCATGGCTTTCATATACATCAGCCACGACCTGGCTCTGGTGAAAGGGTTCTGCCAACGCGTATTAGTGCTGGATAAGGGAAAATGCGTGGAACAGGGGGCGGTACGCGAAGTCTTTGCCACGCCGCGCTCCAAGCAGTTGTGCGACCTGCTTGATGCGGCCATGCCGGGAGAGTTTGAACGGCAGCATGCGGCAAAAGAACAAGATGAAAACACCGCCGGAAAACATGCGGCCTCCCCACGGCGCAGGCGGGTAACCGCGCATGCCCGGCATATTTTATCAAAACGCCCCAAAGCCCATAAAAAGAACCTGTTGTTTTCCGTGGGCATGCACGCCTGTTTGCTGGGAGCTCTTTGGGGCATCCCAATGCAGGCATCAGGTGGCGGAGAATCATCCATGCAGGTTTCGCTGGTGGGTATGGACATGGGTACTGCTATGGCAGGCAAATGCAGGATGTCCAACACCAACGGCACTGACCCCGACGCCACTGCAACCAAAGAAAACAAAGCGCCCCTGCAGGAACAGAAGAAGCCAGAAAAAGAAGAAACCCAGATAAAGGAAAAGGTCGAAAAACCTGACTTGGTGCTTAAAGAAAAAAACAAGCCCAAAAAACAGAAAGAAGAACAAACACAGAAAGAAAGACAGAAAAAAAACAAACCCGCCGAGGATCAACCCTCACGGGCAGCGCCGCAATCTCAAGGCAGTGAATCGCAGCAAAGCAATGAGGCGGAATCGGCGGGAACGGCGGCCCAAGCTCAGGGCAGCGGCAGAAACGACGGAGGGCAAGGCGGCGGCAGCGGCGGCGGCCTGGGTATGGAGCGGGGCCGAGGCCAGGGAAAGGGATCGGTGTATGGCATCAACGATTGGGACGTACCCCCGGCTGTCATACAACGCGTGAAACCCAATTATCCCGACAGCGCCAAACAGGCCCGCAAAGAGGCTGTAGTCACGGTGCGGGCTGTTATTGACCCGTCGGGACGCGTACTGCGCGCCATTGTTCTTTCCAAAGGTGAAAGCCAGCTCTTTGCAGAGGAAACCCTGGCCGCTGTTAAACGCTGGCGTTTCGCCCCCGGCAAGGCAGGCGGCAAACCCGTCATGTGCGTTGTGGAGATTCCCGTTGTGTTCAAGCTGGACCGCTAACCTGATGGTAGAATGCTGCTTGTTTGCAGTCGTCTAACCTGACGGCGCTCGACAATGCAACGCAACAACAATGCGCTAATTTTTCTGGGATGTTGCGGCGGCGTTGATATGTAAAGTGTTTCAGCTTTCCACAGCCAGATTTTACCAGTTTTTGTCAATCAGGAAGGGGCTTTATAAGTGAAATGCCCCTTCCGGGGCATTTCATCACAGTCCTGCGCCTGAATCGCGCTGTTGCTCTTTATCTTTAAAATGTGCTGCTTCTTCTGGTGTCGCAAGGCGTATATATTTTAGCTCTGGCTTAATCTTATCAAACACTGGTTTTGTTACCTCTATGAGTTGAGGGCGCCCTGCCCAAAAACCCATACCAATACCACCTTCAACATAATAAATTTGCCCTGATTGAACGTCGAGAGTTACGGACGACCTGGCCTCTGTTTCTGCCGAATATGTATGCTTTCCAGGCAATGCCTTGTAAATAAAATAAGAACCAGCTTTGAGAAGCCCTATATTTTTTGTATCTTCAGTAACGAAGTAGGTTATGCCGCCGCCAGTGAAGGCCCATTCACGAAAGAAAACGATGGTGGCTGTATGCTCTTCAACCGATATTTGCGGGGGAGCTTTTTCCTCAATGTAGTCACCACGCACAGGCATTTTTGCACAACCAAATGACAAAATAAAAAGAAGCACCAAAGTGGTAGAGAGTAGAATTCGTCGCACTCTATTCCCCTTCATTTATAGCTTCATGCCGCTTTACAGCCTCAATCAGCTTCTCACCCAATGGGTGGATGTCATCTACAAAATGCAGGTCAAAGCGCTCACCTTCGCTATTGCTCTTAGTCATGATAATGATGTGAGCATTACGGCCTATATTTTCCATTCCTGGCTCAAAGTGACCAAAGTTGAACAGACGGCAGATCGGCTTTCGATTGTTGTCATCAAGCAGTATGCCGCAATATGTTTTTTGGTCGCGCATCACAACACGGGCCGGGTCAACCACACCACGAAGCAACGTGCGCACGATTATAAGCGCCCATTCTTCTGTATTGTGAGTGACAATAACTTCTTCATTTTCGCATTCGCATGAAATTTCTTCTGGTTGCGGCACAGATTGTGCGGGAACTTCTGCAGCAATACGAACGGACTCAAGACGTTTCGTGATCTGGTCAGAAACGTGTTCGGCAAAGGCTCGCTTGACGATGGGCCGGAACATTTCGATCACACGGGCCATCAACTTGCCATCATAGCACTGCGCAGCATAGTGACGCACAATTTCGTCTGACGGTTCGGCAACATCCTCAGCGACAAGAAGCTTAACAGCGCGGGTATATTTCAGAGCTTCGGCAGCAGAAAGTGCTGAATCCAAATCCCACGTGCTTTTGGTGAGCTTTTGAAGTTCAGGCAGTACACGTTCATTAAAGTTCAGCAGATCCAGCTCCATGAACGGTTTGCCGTCCATGACATTTTCTTTTTCAAGATCACTAAAAAAAAGATAACGCTGCCCGTTGGTCAGGATGCCAATACGCGCGGGCTGCGTTGAAAAATAACGAAAAAGTTGTGAACACCTACCCGTATCTAATGGATCGCCCATAGGTTTGCATTCAATTAAAATTGAAGGCTTACCATCACGCAAGATAGCAATGTCTACCTTTTCGCCCTTTTTTGTGCCCCATTCTGCCGTGTATTCTTGAGCCACTTCGTTATGGTCAAAAACATCATAGCCCATTGACTGCAAAAAAGGCAGAACAAGAGAAGTTTTAGTGTTAGCCTCATTAAGACATTCGGGGATTGCGGATTTGACGCGGTCTGCCAAAGCAAGAATTTGCGAGAGTTCCATAGTTAATCCTCCTCTCTCGCAAACTATCAGAGAGCCTATAATGGAGCAAGGCACAAAGGATGATTCCCCCTGTCTTTACACACTTCATCTGCTTTCACTCAATGCCTTTACAGATATGTTTTCCAACATTTACCCCCTGTAGCAAAAAATAAAACTATTTCTTATTGCTCACTAAAAAGCGTACGTTGCAGTGCTGCTTCCTGTATAATAGGCAAACATCACGGCAAAGCTATCACCGCATGGGAGTAAGCTGGTGCTCAGGAAATCGATGCTCCCAAGGATTTCTTTTTTCTACAGTAACTTAGTTCAGTGCCGCCTGCCAAAACTGGCAGGCGGCACTGTTATACATGCGGGCATGGTATAGCTGGTCTATTTTGGTCTCAAAATTTACGCGCTCACGCGAGCTCTTCTGCCAACCAGCGCCGCATGAACTTCTGCCCTGCCATTCGCGCGGCGTCGCCAAGGCGAACCGCGTCTGCCCGTATGGCGCGAGGATCATTCTTCGTCACGGCCAGTTCACAGCAATGCCCTATAAGCCATGTTTCCATAAGGCTGGCGTCCATTTCCGCATGAAACTGCAGTGCAAGCTGCCCGCGCCCGCGGGAAAAAGCCTGATGTGGCGTCAGCCGCGTTGATGCCAGCAGCTCGCATCCGGTTGGTATATCAAAGGTATCCCCGTGCCAGTGAAGAACGGGCGCGCCTGCAAGTTCCGCCAGAGGGCCATTCAACCCCGCAGGGCTCACATCCACCCGTCCCCATCCTATTTCCTTGCTTGACCCGGCGTACACGCGTGCTCCAAGGGCGGCGGCCATAAGCTGTGCCCCGAGGCAAATACCCAGCAAGGGTCTGCCAGAAGCCAGCCGCTCCGCCACCATTGCCCTTTCTTCGAGCAAAAAGGGGTATATGTCTTCTTCGCCCACACCTATAGGGCCACCCAAAACCACAGCCAGATCAGCATTATCCCACAGGTCGACTGTCAAAGGCGCAACCCCCGCCTGCACGTAGGTTACGTCATACCCGGCTTCTTTCAGAGGTTGCTCAAAAACGCCCAGGTGTTCAAAAGCCACATGCCGCACGGCGACGCAGTGTTTCATATTTCCCTCGCAGGCTGTAATTTACATCCTCCTTATCCACAAGAACAGCCCCCCGCGTCAAACCATTTTTGCCCAGTGAGCGTGGCGTGATCACGCCCTTCCGGATGGTTTATTGTAAGCAGGGTGAGGCCAGACTCCAGAATTTCCTTTCTGGCCTCAAGCCCTGTCAGCAGCGCAAAGCTATCCAGCCAGCGTGGCGGATGATCGCACCGTACCTGTAACTGGATAAATGGCTTTTTTTCAAAGAATACCAGGATAGCTTCCCGTGAGGTGAACAAGGGGTCAGCCTCTTTGGCCTCCACCATATCGAGGAAAAACCGACCTGGCGCTATCTCGCGTGGCGTGCTGGCAGCAGGGCGCGACGAAGGAGCGGCAGGACTGCGCAAGGCATTCAGAACGCTGCCGCGCACAGCCTCAAGAGCCAGGGCGTCAAATCGGTCCATAATGCAGATATTGAAGCCCATAGCGTCCAGCATGCCATACAAAGCTCCATTGTCGTCCGTGCCTAGCAGTATGCGGCAAGCTCCCAGAGTTTGGACCAGATTGTCGATCTTTTCGCGCAAAACACCAAGGCTTTCCAGACCGGACAGGACAAAAGCTATTTCGCTCTCTGGCTGCCACCCCTCCTCGCTCCTGGCGTAAACTGACACAACACTGGCAGTGGGAGGAGCTGCAAGTTCTCCGGCTCCGTTCATGAACACCGCAATCCTGCCTCCATCGAGCAACGTTGTCATAACGCCTCCTGCTTTTTGCCTGTAGATTCATGAGGCAAAGCGATTTTTCCGCCCTTGGCGGATACTGCCCCGGCCATACTACATTGTTTGACAGACAGGTTTGCAAAAAGCGTGCGCTTTCAAACCAGCACCGGAAAAAATCGCTTTTGGCCTGACATTCTTGCCATAAAACAGTTTTTTTATCCTCCGCCTTCTCTGTTTACCAATCAATCACGCGAAATGTGTACCTTGGGTGCACAAATACTCAGGGGCACTTGTTGGACCCTACAGATGATCCATAAAAAATATATTTGTATTTTAGCATATTATAAAAACTATCTAATTACGAAATGACGCTTTTATGTAAAATAGTGATATTCTAACATACTAGAATTTATAAATTTTCATGAAAAATGTACACCTATGTACAAACTTTTAGGATATGTACGCATCAGTGCAGCCAGTTACAGATATTTTCACAAAAAAATATTTAAATTCAATTAGTTAAATAAAACAACATATCTGGCACACCCGATGCAACTACGGTCCTGAACAACGGCAGGGCCGAATCTGGCCCCTGCCCCAAACAGCCGGAATCCGGCAGGAGAAAGCTTATGCCTCGCAAGATCGCTATCTACGGTAAGGGCGGCATCGGCAAGTCCACCACCACCCAGAACACCGCAGCCGCTATGGCCCATTTTCACGACAAAAAAATCTTCATCCACGGCTGCGATCCCAAGGCCGACTCCACCCGACTCATTCTTGGCGGCAAGCCGCAGGAAACGCTTATGGACACCCTGCGAGCCCTGGGCGCCGAAAAGGTCACCCTGGACAAGGTTGTGAAGAAGGGCTTCAAGGACATCCTTTGCGTGGAATCCGGCGGCCCCGAACCCGGCGTTGGCTGTGCGGGACGCGGCGTTATCACGGCAATTGACCTTATGGAAAACCAGGGGGCCTACACGGACGATCTGGATTTCGTGTTCTTCGACGTTCTGGGTGACGTTGTCTGCGGTGGCTTCGCCATGCCCATCCGCGACGGCAAGGCTCAGGAGGTCTATATCGTGGCTTCAGGCGAAATGATGGCCATCTACGCCGCCAACAACATCTGCAAGGGGCTTCTCAAGTATGCCAAGCAGAGCGGCGTGCGCCTTGGCGGCATCATCTGCAACAGCAGAAACGTGGACAAGGAACAGGAGTTTCTTGAAGAGTTCACCGCATCTATCGGCACGCAGATGATCCATTTCGTCCCCCGCGACAACATTGTACAGAAGGCGGAATTCAACAAGAAAACCGTCACGGAATTCGACGACACTACTAACCAGGCTCAAGAATACAGCATGCTGGGCGAAAAAATCATCAACAATAAAAACTTTGTCATCCCGCAGCCCCTGACTATGGACCAGCTTGAAGCAATGGTCGTGAAGTACGGCATCACCGACTAGCTCCAGAGCAATTTTCGAATGAAATGAGTCAATTGTTCTGTAAGGATTTACGTACAAATCCTTACCGCGAAACAGGCGCAGGCGAGCGTTGCCCGCCGTAAAGCGACTATTTCAAGTGCAAATTCTATAAAGGAGCGCCACATGAAAATGGTACGAGCTGTCCTTCGACCTGAAAATACGGAACTTGTGGTGGATGCCCTTGCCGCTGCGGGCTTTGTGGCCCTGACCAAGGTTCAGGCATTCGGGCGCGGCAAACAGAAAGGCATCGACAGCGGCAATGTGCACTACGATGAGTTGCCCAAGAATCTGCTCATGCTCGTTGTAGAGGACGAACACGTCCCACAGGTGCTTGAGATCGTGCAGCAGCACGCCAAAACAGGCAACTTTGGTGACGGCAAGGTTTTTGTCTCCCCTGTTGAAACGGTCTTCACCATCCGCACCGGCCAGGAAGGCGTTTAGGAGGCGACATGAAAGAGATAATCGCCATCATACGGCCTAACAAGGTCACTGCCACAAAGCGGGCTCTGGACCGCCTGGGCTTTCCAAGCATGAGCGTCGTAGCCGTTTTCGGGCGCGGCAAGCAAAAGGGAATCGCCAACGAGGTCGCAGTGGAAATCAGCCCCATAGTGCGCGGGCTGGGCAGCTTCAAAGGCATGCCCTATGTGCCGAAAAGACTGCTCTCCATTGTGGTTCCCGTGGAAATGCTCAGCAAGGTCGTAAACACCATTATCAAGATAAACCAGACTGGGGACATCGGCGACGGCAAGGTCATCGTCTGCCCTGTGGAAGACGCCCTGCGGGTTCGCACAGGCGAAACGGGACAAGCCGCCATCCTGTAAAGCTCACAGCAAGGAACATCCCATGCCATACCATCTATTCAAATGCAGTGAATGCATCCCTGAGCGCAAGATGCACGCAGTGGTCAAGGGCGAGAACGACGACCTTTCTACCTGCCTGCCCCTGGGCTACCTGAACACCATACCCGGCACCATTTCCGAACGCGGATGCGCCTTCTGCGGGGCCAAGCACGTCATTGGCACGCCAATGAAGGACGTCATCCACCTCTGCCACGGCCCCGTGGGCTGCACCTACGACACATGGCAGACCAAACGGTACATCAGCGACGACGGCAACTTTCAGCTCAAATATACGTTCGCCTCGGACATGAAGGAAAAGCACGTGGTCTTCGGCGCTGAAGATCAGTTGCGCAACAGTATTGTCGAGGCATTCAAGGCATTTCCGCACATCAAGCGCATGACCATCTATCAGACCTGCGCCTCGGCTCTTATCGGCGACGATATCAACGCCCTTGCCCAGGAAATTATGGAAGAAATGCCCGATGTGGACATCTTTGTGTGCAACTCTCCCGGCTTCGCTGGCCCCAGCCAGTCCGGCGGGCACCACAAGATCAACATCGCCTGGATCAACCAGAAAGTCGGTACCTATGAGCCGGAAATCACCAGCCGCTACGTCATCAACTATGTGGGCGACTACAACATCCAGGGCGACGTGGAAGTTATGTGCGACTACTTCCGCCGCATGGGTATTCAGGTACTTTCGGTCTTCACGGGCAACGGCCGTTACGACGACCTGCGCGGCATGCACAAGGCCCAGCTCAACGTGCTGGAGTGTGCCCGCTCGGCTGAATACATCTGTAACGAACTGCGGACCCGCTATGGTATCCCCCGATTGGATATCGACGGTTTCGGGTTCGAGATGCTCAGCGAATCGCTGCTCAAGATCGGCCTTTTCTTCGGGATTGAAAAAGAAGCCCAGGCCATCATTGACGAAGAAACAGCCCGCTGGAAACCCGAGCTGGATTGGTACGCCAAGCGCCTCAAGGGCATCAAGGTTTGCCTGTGGCCCGGCGGTTCCAAACTGTGGCACTGGGCGCACGTCATAGAAAAAGAAATGGGCCTGGACGTTGTTTCCATCTACTCCAAGTTCGGCCACCAGGGCGACTTCGAAAAGGGCATTGCCCGCGCCAAGCCGGGAACCCTCGCCATTGACGACCCCAATGAACTGGAAGGGCTGGAGGCAATGGAACAGTGGAAGCCGGACATCATTTTCACCGGCGTCCGTCCTGGCGAGGTCGCCAAGAAAATCCGCGTGCCTTACCTGAACGCCCACGCCTACCACAACGGCCCGTGGAAGGGATTTGAAGGATGGGTGCGCTTTGCCCGCGACATATACAATGCCGTGTATTCGCCCATTCACCAGCTGTCCGGCATTGATATCAGCAAGGACGACTTTCCTCTGGACCGCGGATTCATGACCCAGCGCCTCATCTCCGGCCCGGATATCAAGGACGAAAACGGCGAACGCCAGTATACGGGCAAGTACGACTGTGTGACCCAGTTGCGCAGCAAGGAATACCCGCCCTACCCCGAACCTCTTTCACAGGCTGTGTAGAGCAGGAGCAGAGACATGGGAGCCGAAAAAAAAGATCATTACGTGGAAAAAGTCGTCGACTACATCATGCGCAAGTGCCTGTGGCAGTTCCACTCACGAGCCTGGGACAGGGAACGGCAAAACGAGGGCATCATGACCCAGACCACGCAGATACTCTGCGGCGAGCAGCCCGACGTGCAAACAGCCGAGAACCGCTGCTACTGGGTTGACGCCGTCATGATGGCACGGGGCCTGACCGTGGAAAACCCCGAACTGGCAGACATGAACAGGGACGATATCCGCCTGTTCATGGCTGATGCCAAAAAACGACTGGATTTTCTGACCATTCACGGGTCGCTGAACCAGGAACTGACCGACCCCAAGTACTGAGCACCAGTCCAAGCAGAAGAGGTGAGCCATGTCTTGCGAAATAATGGAAAAAGAACGATCCGGGGTCATCAACCCCATTTTCACCTGTCAGCCCTGTGGCGCGCAGTATGTCAGCATCGGCGTCAAGGATTGCATCGGTATCGTCCACGGCGGGCAGGGTTGCGTCATGTTTGTACGCCTGCTGTTTGCCCAGCATTTCAAGGACAATTTTGAAGTTGCGTCCTCTTCCGTGCATGAAGACGGCGCGGTCTTCGGCGCCACCAACCGGGTGGAAGAAGCCGTGGACGTGCTGCTCATGCGCTACCCGGACGTCAAGGTCGTACCCATCATCTCCACCTGTTCCACAGAAATCATTGGTGACGACATCGATGGTGTGGTGACCAAGCTTAACAACGGCCTGCTCAAAGAAAAATATGCAGACCGTGAAGTGCATCTCATCGCAATACATACGCCAAGCTTCGTGGGCAGCATGATCAGCGGCTATGACATCGCACTGAAGGATTTTGTGGTCCACTTTGCCGAAAAAGGCGAACCCAACGGCAAACTCAACCTCCTTACCGGCTGGGTAAACCCCGGCGACGTCAAGGAGCTCAAGCACCTGCTCAGTCTGATGGATGTGGACGCCACAGTGCTTCTGGAAATCGAAAGTTTCGATTCGCCCCTGTTGCCAGACGGCACAGGCAAATCCCACGGCAGCACCACCATTGATGATCTCAAGGGAACCGCCAATGCCGTGGGAACCATTGCCCTTGCCCCGTATGAAACAGGCAGGGCGGCAAAATATCTTGAAAAAGAATTCGACCTGCCCACCATTATCGGGCCGACGCCCATCGGCATCCGCAATACGGACGTTTTTTTGAAAAACGTGCAGAAACTCACGGGCAAACCCATCACGCAGGCGCTGGTACACGAACGCGGCATTGCTATGGACGCCCTTGCAGACCTTACCCATATGTTTCTGGCTGACAAAAAGGTCGCCATCTATGGCAACCCTGATCTGGTCATAGGTCTGGCCCAGTTCTGCCTTGATCTGGAAATGAAGCCCGTGCTGCTCTTGCTTGGCGACGACAACTCCCGTTATGCCGAAGACCCGCGCCTGAAAGAAATGACAGACAATGTGGACTTCGACATGCAGATCGTCACCAACGCCGACCTCTGGGATCTGGACGGCCGCCTGAAGCGCGGCGAAGTGGAACTGGATCTCATACTGGGCCACTCCAAGGGACGCTGGGCAGCCATTGACAACAACGTGCCCATGCTGCGCGTGGGCTTTCCCACCTATGACCGCGCGGGCCTCTACCGCTACCCGGTTATGGGTTACGCCGGAGCCACCTGGCTTGCAGAAAATATGGCCAACACCCTGTTTACCGATATGGAGTACAAAAAGAACAAGGAATGGATACTGAACGTCTGGTAGACGGTTCGCACCATCGCGCATTCAAAGCAATCACCTTCAGTACGGACATACAGTTATGGATATCACCGCCAGCTTTGACCGCTACGGGCGCAAGGACAAGCAGTACTACTTCGCCTACGGCTCCAATATGCATCCCGCCCAGGTCGGCACACGCTGCACCGCGCCCCACGCGGTCTGCACCGCCTGCCTGGCAGATCACAAGCTGGCTTTTTATGGGCGCAACAGGGTTTGGGACGGCGGTATGGAAACCGTCGTTCCGGCCCCGGGGCGCGAAGTTTGGGGCGTACTGTACGAGCTGAGCTTCGGCGACAGCCTGAGCCTGGACATGTGGGGGCATGCGCGGCTGGACGGCGGCGGAGTTTATTTTCATTACCCCGTGCTTTTGCTCGACGGCGCAGGCAATGAGCATGCGGCAGTGCTGTACAAAAAGGATGTGCTCGGCAAGCCTGTGCCACCCAGCAGCGAATATATGGCGTTCATTATGGAGGCGGCCCGCCAACGAGCCCTGCCGCCCCGGTATCTGCAAATTCTGGAAACTATGGAAAGCACGCCCGCGCGCTATGAAGTTCCCCGCGCGGAAAAACAGCTGCGCGGCGTTCTGGTGGAAGCTACCTGCCGTGAGTGTGCCGGGTAAGGTCAGGTGGTCTGACCCTCTGCCCGGCACGCCCCCTTCAGGCAAGGGCAAACGTTCAGAAATTCAAAGGAGAGCCCATGCAGGCGCGCATGAAGGAACACCAGCTCACGGCAGATCAGATCGTAGCCCTTCTGGACAAGGCCCATGTGGGGCATCTTGGCACTGTGGACGAAAAGGGCTTTCCCTATGTAACGCCCGTACACTTCGTCCATCTTGACGACAGCATATACTTTCACGGTTTGGCAAAGGGCCGCAAGCTCGCCAATCTTGTCGCCTATCCCAAAGTCTGCTTTGAAATTGAAGGCGGGTACAGCTACATCCAGGCCGAAACTCCGTGCGATACCAACACAGAGTATCAAAGCGTCATCATCACGGGCAGAGCCGCAACCGTGGATTCTTTGGACCAGAAAATCCGCGCCCTTGAAGCCATCGTAGCCAAGTATACACCGCAGCACAGCGGCAAAAGTTTTCCGGCCAGCATGCTGCAAATGACGGCCGTGGTTGAGATCACCATTATTGAAATTACCGGGAAGTACTATGCCTAGCTTCGGGGCAGGGATACACGGATATAAAGAGGTTCCGTAAGGAACTGTGCTTGTGGGCGGCGCGGGCGCGAACAAAGCCATGTAAGGCCAAAGCCGCGCAGACCGCTACTTACCCTGAAAGATGGTTCGGTTTCTCATGTGTGTCGAACAATATGACGCAGAGCTTCAGTGCGAGGCTGACGGGTGCAGGGGAAAAATCATCACCCTGCTCCTGCGGGTAGGTAAACTGCTTTCCGAGCAGAATGACATTGTGGCGGCCCTGGACAGTCTGTTGTCCTACATGCGGCGGCATATGGGCATGCAGCGCGCCACCATAAACCTGCTGCACAGGGAATCAGGGCACGTTTTTGCCTACCGCAGCATGGGCATGACCCCCTCAGAGCAAGACAGGGGGGTATATCACGTCGGCGAAGGCATCACCGGCAAGGTAGTGGAAAATGCCACGCCCATTGTCCTGCGGCGCATCGGCAGCGAACCGGACTTTCTGAACCGCACCGGAACCATCATGCTGGACAGCGATAAGGACATGTCCTTTATCTGCGTGCCCATCCACCTGGGCCGCAAGGTTCTGGGCGCCATCAGCGCAAGCCGCCTGTACCAGAGTGATGAGGCACTACGCAAGCATGTGAACATTTTAAGCGTTATGGCCCAGATGCTGGCTCATGCCGTTGAGCTGTACCTTGTGGAAAACATAGACCGTGTGGAATGGGAAAAACGCACGCGCCTGTTGCTCAGTGACCTGAAGGAGCGGTTTCATCCCGATAATATGATCGGTATCTCCCGCCCCATGCAGGAAGTTTATGAGCTTATCCACAAGGCTTCACCCACCAGGGTGACTGTACTCTTGCTGGGTGAAAGTGGCGTGGGCAAGGAAATGGTAGCCAATGCCCTGCATTATGGCGGCCTGCGGCCCGGCGGCCCCTTCATCAAATGTAACTGTGCCGCCCTGCCCGAAAGCATCGTGGAAAGCGAGCTTTTTGGTCATGAAAAAGGCTCATTCACAGGGGCCAGTTTTCGCAAGGGACGCTTTGAAGAGGCTGACGGCGGCACTATTTTTCTGGACGAAGTGGGCGAACTCTCGCTGCCCGTGCAGGCCAAACTGCTGCGCCTGCTGCAAGAGCGCCAGTTTGAGCGTGTGGGCGGCAACCGCAGCATCTCCGTCGATATCCGCATCATTGCCGCAACCAACCGCGATCTTTCCGAAATGGTGGCTCAAGGCGCTTTTCGCGAAGATCTATACTACCGCCTGAACGTCTTTCCCGTCATGATTCCCCCGCTTCGCCAGCGCGGAGACGACGTGATCGCCCTGGCCGAATACTTCATGAACTACTATGCCAAAGAGGCGGAGAAAAACATTACGGGCATCGCCACATCAGCAATGAACTTGCTGGTGCGGCACAACTGGCCCGGCAATGTGCGTGAGCTTGAAAACGTCATTCACCGCGCGGTGATTCTGGCTGAAGACGAAATTTTGCATGCCCACGACCTGCCACTATCTTTGCAGCCGCAAACATCCTCCGGTAAAGGGCAGCCCCCCAATCTGGAAAACAGGCTGGCGTCCATTGAATACGATATGCTGGTGGAAACCCTGCGCAGATGCCAGGGCAACATGAGCAAGGCCGCCGAAGCTCTGGGGCTTACGCGGCGCACAATGGGGCTGCGCATGAAGCGCTTCAACCTAAATTACAAACAGTTTCGCGTGAGCGCGTAAAAGACGGCGAAATCCTTTACAGCGCAAAAAACACGCTACAGTCTGCCGATTTGACCCCATGCAATTTTTTCAATTTTGCGTATCCGTCAAAACTACGAAGCCGTTTTTTCATCCTTTCCCCGGCGCGGGCGCAGGCTGCTTATAAGAACGCCCGCCACCACAAGCGCGCCGCCCACAAGCCCAAGAAAAGGCAATCGTTCTCCGGCCATGCGGCCAAAAACCGCCGCCCACACAGGTTCACCTGCGTAAATAAGGGTGGCGCGGGTGGGCGAAATACTTTTCTGCGCCCAGTTCATAACCAGTTGGATCAGCGCTGTGGCAAGGCCAAGACCGCAGGCGCTGCATACAAGCAGCCAGGAAAATTCCGGCACGGATTCTCCCGCAACCGGCATCAGGCTGAAACTCAAAATAGAGGTTACGGCCACTTGCACAACAGTCACCCTGCGTACATTCACGGATCCCGCAAAGTAGCCAATAAACAAAATTTCAAGCGCGCAGGCCACGGCACCCAGCAACGTAAGAAATTCGCCCATACTGAACCCAGGTGAGACGTCGTCAGGCCCGGCCAGCAATATCAGCCCCACCAGTGCGCAACCTATGCCAAGCCATGCCATCAGGCCGGGCCGTCGCTTCATAAATACCCACTGCAGGATGGGCACCGCTGGCACATAAAAGGCCGTTATAAAAGCTGACTTGCTGGCGGCAATGGAAATAAGCCCGAATGTCTGCAACCCGTAGCTGCCAAGAAGTGCGACGCCGATAATGAATCCGGCAAAAAGTTCGTGCAGGGTAAGCCCGCGCAGGATAGGTAAGGAAATGAGAATAAGGGCCAGCGCCGCTGATCCAAAGCGCAAGCCCACAAAAAACAGCGGCCCTGTAACGTCCAGGGCATTGCGAATGATAAGAAACGTCGTGCCCCAAATCATGGTCACGCCAACCAGAGCCCATTCCCCCTGGCTGAGTTGAAAAATCTTTCTGTCCTGCATGGTACTGAATCCCTACTCCCCTTTTCAAATACGTCTGCAATAAATGCTTCAACCCATCTGCAACCGTTGTTGCGTTACAGTAATGAGCCGAGTTGATAAAATATCGAAGTCACGTCTTCAACAATATTGGCGATACGTATTCTTCATCGTAAATCCAGCACAACTGCCAATATTGTCTGGTAATCAATGCAGTTTGGAAGACCTTGCCCCCAACTGTGGTATTCTAGCCCGCGCCAGCATAAAAGGGAACCGGTAAAAACCGATCCCCTTTCAGCAGCCAGGCTTGGCCAGGCTTTTACAGTGCGGGGCGCGTTACGGCCCCGGCACAGGTCGTATTACAGATTGTATTTTTTCTTCGCCTTGTATCCAGCCCATACCAAAAGCAGCCACACAGGAACTGCTTTGACTGAACTTTCCATGCCGATCTGTGTCAGCACCACAAGCACGACGACCATAAAAAGCAGGCAGAGATAGTTGGACAGCGGATACCAGAACGCCTTGAAAACGATCTTTTCACCAGCCTTAACTTTGGCGGCCCGAAATTTCATATGCGTCAGGCTTATCATTGCCCAGTTGATAACAAGCGCCGCCACCACCAGAGCCATGAGCATGCCAAGGGCCTGGGCTGGCATAAAATAGTTCAACACCACGCACAACAGCGTTGCGCCCGAGGAAATCATCAGGGCGTAAACCGGCACCCCCCTGGCGCTCACCTTGGCCAGAGCCTTGGGCGCGTTGCCCTGAAGCGCCAGACCGTAAAGCATGCGGCTGTTGCAGTACACACAGCTGTTGTACACTGAAAGCGCCGCAGTCAGCACCACAAAGTTAAGCACATGCGCTGCTGAAGGAATTCCGATAAGATCAAAAATCTGCACAAAGGGACTGGCAACCATAGCCTCTGCCCAATGGCTTTTGTCCACAGACCCGCCAAGCTTGTTCCAGGGGTACAGGGTCAGCAATACGGTGAGTGCGCCAATGTAAAAGATAAGAATGCGGTAGATAAGCTGGTTAACAGCCTTGGGAATGGTTTTCTGCGGATTGGACGTTTCCGCCGCCGCAATGCCCACCAGCTCAAGACCGCCAAAGGAAAAACTCACCACAGCCAAAGACGTGAAGACACCGCCCCACCCTCTGGCAAAAAAGCCGCCATATTCCCACAAGTTGCTGACGGCCGCCTCTGGCCCGGCATTGCCGGACACTAACAAAAAAGTGCCCAGAGCAATCATGGCAACAATGGCCGCCACCTTGATGGAGGCGAACCAAAATTCCATTTCACCAAAAATGCTCACCTGCGCCAGGTTAATGCCATTGATGAGAAGGAAGAAAAAAGCTGTGGTTTGCCACGGTTCAATACTAGGAAACCAGTACTGCACATACACTGCCACAGCCGTGAGCTCGGACATGCCCACCAGAACATACAGTATCCAGTAGTTCCAGCCAGAAAGCAGACCGGGAAATTCACCCCAGTATTTGTAGGCAAGGTTGCTGAAAGATCCTGCAACGGGCTCTTGAGCCATCATTTCACCGAGCTGCCGCATTATCAAAAACGCGATAAATCCACCGATAGCATAACTCAAAATTACGGCAGGGCCGGCCATTTGAATTGTGCCCGCAGACCCGAGAAAGAGGCCCGTGCCAATGGCTCCGCCCAGGGCAATCAGTTGGATGTGCCTGTTTTTCAAGGCACGATGCAGCTCTTGTGTGTCTTTTTTCATACCTGGCCCTTAGGTTATTTATAATGATTCGGGAAGCCATAGCAGCATTCCGAAATTTTGAAAAGATTGTATGGGCTACGCAAGCCACCCTGATACCGCTGGAGTGGCGATTGTCCTACTGAAATTTTTTTGACAGCATACAAAAAGTCCGCCATCCCACTAGACAGATGCGCGTCAGTATCGTAAAAATTATTTGAAAAAGAAATTTTTTAAGCCACAGGGTAACACTGCGGCCAATCTAGAAAGAAGGCCGTACAACCAGTCGAAACGGATATCTGTCGTCAACCACAGGAGATTGCCATGAGTACAGTTTTGGGAACGCTTGACCATGTTCTGCTGATGGCCCCCGGCCCCAGTCCTGTTGCCCCCAATGTTCTTCAGGCCATGAGCCTGCCCACGCTCGGCCACCTTGATCCAGATTGCATCAAAGTTATGGATGCCCTTCAAGACCAGCTGCGCGCCGTGTGCAAAACCGAAAACGCAGTGACCTTTCCCATCTCGGGTACGGGTTCTGCCGGTATGGAGACAAGCTTTGTCAATCTGATAGAGCCCGGCGACGCCGTGCTTGTGGTCAACAACGGCGTATTCAGCTCCCGCATGGTGGAAGTGGCTTCGCGCCTTGGCGCCGAAGTGGACGTTGTGGAAAGTCCCTGGGGCACTCCGGTAAAGATTGAAGACGTCAAGGCGCAACTGGCGAAGAAACATTACAAGATTTTGGCCGTGGTACACGCCGAAACATCTACAGGTGTGAACAACCCCGTTGCCGAAATAGGCGAACTGGTCAAGGGCAGCGACACGCTTTACCTGGTGGACAGCGTTGCCGGTCTGGGCGGCGTGGATGTGCAGGTGGACAACTGGGGGATTGATGCCTTTTACAGCGGCTCGCAAAAATGCCTTTCAGTTCCTCCCGGTCTTGCGCCCGCCTCATTTTCTGAGGCCGCAATGGACGCCATGAGCAAACGCAAGAACAAGGTGCCCAACTGGTATCTGGATGTATCCCTGATCCGCAAGTACTGGGAAGGCTCGCCGCGCGTATACCACCACACCGCCCCCATCAATATGTACTATGGTCTGCATCAGGCTTTGGACAATCTGCTGACTGAAGGGCTGGACGCTGCATTTGCGCGGCATAAGGCCATGCATCAGCGCCTGGTGGACGGCTTGTCAGATATGGGTTTCAGCCTTTATGTCAAGGAAGGCGCGGCTCCGCAGGTGAACCTTTTTGTGCCCCCGGCTGGCGTGGATGCCAATGCTCTCAGGGGCTGCCTGCGTGAAAAGCACAAGATTGAAGTTGCTGGCGGGCTGGGTGCCCTTGCGGGCAAGGTGCTCCGCGTGGGCGTTATGGGCGAAGGCGCGCGGCCCGAAGCAATTGACAAACTGCTCACGGCCATTCGCACCTGCATCAGCAAATAGCGTAATACAAACATCCCTTGCGGGCGGCGGTCATTGGCTGCCGCCCGCTTCTTCTGGGCTCAAACTTTTTCTTCATCGCTCTGAGCCTTGGCTGACATAGCCTTGTTGATGGAAGCGACACGCCGCTCACTGTTCTTCCTCTTCTCTATCTCCTCCGATACCCGCCTGAAAAAATCTTCCGGCTGCACCCGCAAGGCTTCGCAAATGGAATAGATGGCATTGACTGTCGGCTTTTTCAGTTCCCGTTCAATGTCACGCAAATAGCGCCTCTCAAGACAAGCAAAGTCAGCTAGCGACGACTTGGTCATGCCGCGCTCTGCCCGCAAGGCCTCAATCACCCTGGCTATGGCGCTCGAAAGGTATGGATATACTTTCATGAGTATTAATTACACCAATTTTGGCCGATGAACATGCGCTATAGTACTCATAAATTGAGTACTATAGTACACTTTCTTTTTTTCAAGCGTCTTGTGTGAGCAGCTATTGCCGCATAATCCAGTTTTTATCATATTCATACTCCCAACATTCCTGTCATTTTCTTTCAAAAAACATTTACATGCCTTGCCAATAATAAATTTATAAATAAATAGATATCAAAACTACATATGATACAACAACAATACACTCCATATACTACCAATATTATAATATATATATCAATAGGCAAAAAAACAGATATGAGTATCATAAGATTATTAAACAATTTGTAGTTGAACACAAAGAGAGTAAAAATACTATATAAATACACCTCCGCAACTTTGGTATTTCATATATATATCAAAATGATTAATTACATATTCTCACATCAGTATATAAAAAAACATGCTTAGTTCTTTCCAAGACCTATTGATAACCAAAAATGCGAACTGTCAGTATTATCGTTCCACTATTGAATCCCGCGCATTTAAACAATTTTTTCATTTAATATCAGTATATTATATAGAAAAATGACCGTGCCACATCCAGATTCACCTGCCAATCTGTGCATAATGGTGAATTGATACTTGCATCAATAATCCAATACATGTAGAGTGATTCATCATTCAATATTTGCTGGCCAATCCTACGTCTTCTTTGTCTATCAAATGACAAATAGCTGGCGTATATGACCTGGTTTGCGCGATTGTTGCCCCTGAGCCCTAGCGGTTTAGATAGCAATAGGATAAGCTATAAAAAGACGGCCGCGCTGCCTCTACCAAAATCCACTGTGCGAAGTGGTATGCTTCTGTAGCATCGGACAAACGCTTCCCTAATGATCTGCGAAACCTGAGGAAAGCGCACATGAAGATGTTTCAGTTCAGAGCCCATTTACTGATCATTGCGGCTCTGCTTTGTTTATTTTACTGTCCCCGTGCCCACGCTCAGGATAATCCTGTGCGTGTCGGTTTTTTTGAATTTGGCGACTACATGTATCGAGCCCGTAGCGGGCAGTACCAGGGACTTATTTTTGAGTTCCTGCAGGAAATTTCCAGAACAACAGGAATGCGCTATAAGGTCGTGGATTGCGGCAACTGGACCCGCAGTCTTCAAATGCTTGAACGCGACCAGATAGACCTTTTGCCTTGCGTCTTTTTCACGCCAGAACGTGCCGAAAAGATGCTCTTTCCCAACCTGCCTCTCGCCAACTCATTCATGACGATCAGCGTCAGGGATGACGACTCGCGCTACAGCTTTGAAAACCATGCCGCCCTTGATGGCATGCGTGTGGGCGTGGTGGCCAACACCAAAAATGTGCCCGCCCTAGAAGCGTTCATTCGTGAGCACGGCTTGCGCATGATTCTGACCCCCTACATTGACATGCAGTCCATGCTGCAAGCCCTTCACGATAAAGAATTGGACGGTGTGGGCGTTAGCAATCTAGGCAAACACAGCCCCTTTCGGGTGGTTGCCCAGTTTTCGCCGGAGCCTTTTTATATTGCCGTAAACCGCAGCAAACCTGAAATTCTCGCTCGCCTGAATGATGGCCTTGAGAAAATCATGCTGCGCAATCCATCCTACGGACAAGATCTTTACGGCAAATACCTGTCAACCAATATAGCAAAGCTCCCTGTTTTTACTCCTGAAGAGCAGGCATACCTGCGAGAGGCTGGCACCATCACCGTGGCCTACGATCCCACGTGGGCCCCTCTCACCTATAAACACCCAGAAACGCATGAGTTTTATGGAATAATTGCAGATGTCTTCCATAGAATCCAGCAAATGACAGGCCTCAAGTTTCAATTTGTCCCCATGCATCAGGACAGGGCCCTGAGTATGGTCACGGGCGGCGAAATTGATGCCGTAGCAGCTCTGCCCGGAAGCTTCCTGTGGGACAAGAAACTGCAGGTTCGCACAACAAGGCCCTACCTGCGAACGGCAATTGCCCAGATCAGCCGCGACAAACCCGGCCAGACACAGCGCATAGCCCTGCAACGTGGCTACCTGCTTTCAGCTCATATTGCGGAAAACAACCCTGACAAAACAATACGCTACTACGCCACGCTAAGTGATTGCCTGGACGCCATTCTCAGTAATGAGGCGGATGTTGCCTATTCCAACATCTATACAGCCAACTATCTGGTCAAAAATTCCCATTATGCTGGCTTGGTCATAAGCCCGGTTGACAGTTATGGCAGCGACCTCAGAGTAGGCATTTCACGTCAGGCCGACCCAAGGCTGTTTGCTGTGCTAGACAAAAGTCTGCAATTTTTGCCCGTAGAGCAGATTGACGACCTCGTGCTGAAACACAGCGTACCCAGCCGAGAAACCACTCTTACGGAATTCATTGCCCAATACCCCCTTGCCTCTTTCAGTGCACTGATGCTGTTTTTTTCGGTCATTACCATGCTTCTGGGAATCAACCTTGCCATAAAATCGAGCAGCAACAGGCGCATTCAGATGCTGCTTCACCGCGACACGCTCACAGGCCTTTCCAACCTCTACAAGTTTCGGCTCGACTGCGCCTCGCTTCTCGCAAGCGCCGGCGGCAAGGGCTATGCGATGCTGTTTGGCGACATCAGCCAGTTCAAAACAATCAACGACCAATTCGGTTTTTCCACCGGCGACCAACTGCTGTGCACCTATGCGGATATTTTGCAGCGCAATGTTGGCGACAATGAACTTTGCGCGCGCATTTCTGCAGATATGTATGTGCTGCTTTTACGTGATGAGGGGTGGGAGAACCTGGCGGCGCGTTTGCGCCAGATGGATGATGCACTGGACATCTGGCGCCAGAAGCAGGAAATGCCGTACAAAATCAGCACGGTCTACGGCGCATATGCCGTTAGCCGCGCCGAGGGCCGTGATGTACAGCTTATGCTGGATCTTGCCAACTATGCCCGCCGTGAAGCCAAACGTAACGGAAACATGCCCTTATTGTTTTATGACGAGCACATGCGCCAGGAAGCCCTGCTGCATCAGGAATTGAACGGCAGGCTCGAAACAGCGCTTAAAGACGGTGAGCTGGTGCCCTGGTATCAGGCCAAGGTGGATATGCGCACAGGAGCCATCATTGGCAGCGAAGCGCTGGCACGCTGGAATCATCCTGTTCACGGCTTGCTCATGCCCGGCAGCTTTATCCCCTTGTTTGAGCGAAACGGACTTGTAATGGACATCGACCTGCACATCTTTGAGCAGGTCTGCAAAACCATGCAAAGCTGGCGGCTGCGTAATTTGCCCCTGCACACGGTTTCATGCAATTTTTCCCGCCTGCACTTTGACCGGCCAGAATTCCCCCGGCAATTGGCCGAAATTGCCGAGCGGTACTCTATTCCTCACGAAATGCTTGAAGTGGAAATAACTGAAAGCGCTATCATGAAAAATCCCGAAGCCACATGGCTGCGCCTGATTCAGTTAAAACAGTACGGCTTTAAAACGGCCATTGACGACTTTGGCTCGGGCTATTCTTCACTGGGCCTTGTGCAAATGCTCAACGCCGATGTTATCAAAATCGACCGCAGCTTTGTGCAACGCGATCTTCCCGGGCAAAGAGCGCAAATTGTGCTTAGCAGCATCATCAGGCTTGCCCTTGAACTGGAGATGGCCGTTATTTGCGAAGGGGTGGAAACAGCGGATCAGGCCGCCATTCTTATGCGGCTTGGCTGCTTCAAGGCACAAGGTTTCTACTATGCCGTGCCAGAACCAGAGCACGAATTTGAGGCCCGCCTGGCCATGCTGATAGCCTAGAATCTCTGACCAGGCACAGAATTGTGGACCCATTTTGAGAATATGCATTCTCAAAATCACGGTACTGTTGTTTCCGCGTTCACCTGCGCAAACAAATAGCCGCCCTGCGCGCACGGCACGATGCACGAAGGGCTAACGCAGCATGCAGCGTCTGCCCACGCAGCCGCCAAAGCATACCAAAGCGAAGAGGCTTCAAAACCGCATAGTTTATGCCCACAACCGCAACCGCAACCGTGAACGCAAAAGCAGAACCCCCCGACGCCCGCTATAGAACAGGTAAAAACCGGGGAGCATCGTCACCGCCCAAAATGCGGCTATACTTTGCTTGCTCCGTCTTGTTCGTCAGAAACATCTTTCTTGCTGGCTTCGGGCTTACCGTCAGATTTCTCTTGATCCATACTGTGCAGTATGAGGCTCATGAGCCGCCGTGTCTGCACTTCCCCGTCGTATTCCCGCAGAATGGTCTGCTGGGCATTGGAGCGCACATGATCCAGGGTCGAAGCATTTTCCAGCGTTGCAACCACCTTGGCCGACATGGCTTCTGCATCCCAAAAATCGCATAAAAAACCATTGACCCCGTCGCGTATGATCTCGCGCACAGGCGGCGTATCAGAACCAACGATCAGCGCGCCACAAGCCATGCCCTCAAGAAGCCCTGTCGTCAGTGCATGCGGGGCCGCAAGATAAACGTGCACGGTAGAGGCCCGTAAAAGCTCGCGGTATTCCTTCAGCGGCCTGGGACCAAGCACATGCACGCGAACCCTTTGCTCTGGCGGCAGATTCAGGCTGTCCACGCTGCGCGTGGCCTCTTCTTCAGCCCTTCCTGATGGAAGGGCGCGCGCTTCACCCTGCGAATTCTCCAGCCAGGACAAAAGCACGAGGCAATTGGGCCTTTGCTCAAGCAAACGGGGCAAGCAGTCTTTGAACTGCTGAAAGCCGCGCGCAGCGTCGTGTGGCGGGCCAAAAAAGCTGACAAGCTCCCCACTGCGCTCTTCCTGATCTTCCAGGGGTGAAAAGAACCGGGTATTGATGCCGCTGTGCACCACATGGAGCTTTTTGGCCAGGAAATCGGGATACTGCGAACGCTGCCAAAGGGACGATGTCACAGCCAGATCGCACTCGCCGAGGGCGTTGTATTCCCACAGGTTGGCCACTCGGGCAGGAGCAAAATCAGCTGCGGGCCGGGGCTTGCCGCGTGTGAAAAAACAGTGGCTCTCACCCTGTGTATAAAACCAGTCTGCCTGTCCCACATAGAAGGTTTTAGGAAAAATGTCGCGCACATAGAAGCTACCGCCCATACTGGCCGAAGCGCAGATGATGTCGGGCGAAAAGCCTTCCTTGCGCAGGGCAAGCAGGGCATTGCCTGCCCTTGCGCCACGCCGGAGCCGTGTAACAATTTCCCTTTCCGCAGGGTCATCGCTTTCATAAGAGGCAGGTGGAGCGAGGCGCAGGCGACGCACGCCAGGTATGGTCGTTTTTTGGCCCGATTCTGCCAAAAAAAGGACGGTATTGTCGCGTATGGCCCCAAATGCTTGTGCGAGCGAGCGGAACCGACCGGGGAAGACTGAATTCAAAAACAATAATCTCATGTAGATTACCCTTCTTGATCAGGCTCGCCGGAGCGGTCGCTCTCCAGCAGGGCGAGGAAGGCTTTACCCTGCTCCGTCAGCAGAAACTGCCTGAGCGCCTCCACTACCCGCATATCATACTTGGGCGGCTGCTCGTCAAGAATCTCCATAGCTTGCTCGACGCTGTGAGCCAACCTGTAGGAACGCGAACGCACCAGCGCGCAAAAAGTATTTGCAACGGCCAGAATTCGGGCATTCTCGCAGATTGCGTCGCCGCTAAGTTTTTCAGGATAGCCAGACCCGTCCATTCTTTCATACATTTGCGAAATGGCTTCCATAACGGGCAAACCAAAATCAATGCCAGCCAGGGCGCTCTTGGCGTATTCCACATGGTTTTGCAAAAGCGCTCTTTCTTCTGGCGTGAGCAAGCCCGATTTGGTGAACAGCTCCTTGGGCAACTGTATCATGCCGATCTGCGAAAGATTGGCCGCTGTGCGCAAGGTGGACAGAGTCACCTGGTCTGTTCTGCCCAGGCAATAGGCCAGAGTCACGGCCAGTTGAGCCATCAGGGCGGAATGTCCACGCAAGTAGCTGTCCACGGTTTCAATGGCGCGAACAAAGGCGTTGACCGTCTGATTGACCATCTGCTGCGCTTTTTGCTGCGCCATGGCAAGGTCGGTAACATCGCTGTAAACAGACACAACGCCTGTCATGCGCCCTGCTTCGTCGCGGAAGGGCGTGCAGGACGTGAAGAAATACCGCTGGTGACCTTCGACGGGCAAAGCTTCGGTAAAGCTGGAAAGGCCGCCCGACTGGTGTACTGCCAGCGTATGCGTTACAAGACTGCGCGCCAGATCCGGCCCAAGTTCAGTATGGGGGCGGCCGCGCAAAACGTTTACATCAATGTCTGCCATTCTGGCGAAACTCTGGTTGGCGTAATAGATAACGCCATTAAGGTCATTGAGCACTATGCCAGCAGACAGGGCGGAATTGACTCCGTCCATGATCTGCTTCTGCTGATTGACCACAGTGTACAGCTGCCGCAACTGGTCAGCTATGGCACGCTCTCTGCGGCCCACAAGCCACCACCACAAGGCGGCCAGCATGATGCCTACCAGGGCAATGACCAACCCCGCGCCCAACATTACATTTCCGCGCAATGAGCCATAATCTGCATCAATGCGCACGGCTTCTACGCCCTGCTCTACCAGCCAGGGCAAGCGCGGCACAGGTTGAGCCAAAGTATAATTAACCTCTTCATCTGCACCGCCAGGCCCGGGTTCCTGACGCATGTCCAGAGGCAGGCGTCCGTCCTGCAATTTCCAGCCGGGCAGTTTCACGAATCCCTCGCGTACGCTGGGGTCAATCCGCTGAAGCTCTCCGTTAAAATGCTGCAAAATGGCCGCGCTGTATTCCTTGCCGCCGCTATGCCGCGTAATGGCCTTCACAACCGGCAGCACGTTGTAGGAAGTCAGCAAAACGGAAACGACCTTGTCGCCTGTTGCGTCCACATAAAGAGGAGCCTTGATGGGAAACGCCATGTCCATAACCAGTTCGCCATTTTGGCGGCGTACAGGCATAAAGACAGGGTGCCCTGTTTTAAAGGCCTCCTCCAGAAAGACGCGTTGCTCGGCGCTCAGTACGGGCGGCGTGCCCGGCGACATGTAAATTTCCAGATCCGCATTGACCAAAAATGCAGCCCAGAATGCATTTTTCTCAATAAAATCTTTTAATTGGCGCACCATCATTGGCAAACGGGGGCCAAGGGCGCTTATGGGGTCCCGATGTGACTGCGTGCCACCATCCCATTCTGCCTCTGGAAAGATTTCGGGAGCCGCCGGGGAGGAGTCTTCCTTTTGAGCCTCATGCAGAAGAACTGAGGCAGACAGACCGGAGTTGTCCACTTCTGCGGCGAAAAGCCGCAGCAAGTCCTGCTCTCCAAACGCTTCAATCTGTTCGACAAGCGATCCAGACCACACCGTGAGCAGCGCCACCTTGTTATTGGTCTGCACATACAGATTCTGCCCCATCTCGCGCATCATGCGCTCGCGGGAATTTTGCAGATACCAGTTCGCGCCCATCACAATGAACACCGACATGACCGCAAAGAGCGCCAGCATAATGAATGCCGCAGTGCGGTTACGTGATTTTTTGTTCGAGGAATCCTGTAATGCCATATGTCGTTCCTTTCGCGGCGGATCAACGTTCACGCAGGGCGTTCTGTTTGGCCTTGAGAATGGGCTTGAGCAAGTAATCCAGAACGGTCTTTTTGCCGATGAGAATGTCCGTCGTCACGATCATACCGGGTATGATTGGCAGAAGTTCCTTGTGATAGGCGATGGCGTTCTTCTGGGTACGCACCTTGACCAGATAGAAATGCTCACTCTTCTTGTCCTCAATGGTGTCGGCACTGATGGACTCAAGCTTGCCGTCGAGCCCCCCGTAGATGGAAAAATCGTAGGCAGACACCTTGACCATTACATCCTGACCGGGGCGCAGAAAAGCCACGTCCTGCGGCTTGACCTTGGCTTCCACCAGCAGCGTGTCGTCCAGCGGCACGATATCCATGATAGGTTCGCCGGGCTTGACCACGCCGCCTACCGTAGAAATATAGATCTGCTTTACTGTGCCGCGCACCGGTGTGCGGAGTTCCGTACGTGTAACACGGTCCCGTCCTGCCGAAAGACTTTCGCGCAACGAGTTCAGCTCCTGCCGCCTTTTGTTCACCTCATCAGTGATGGCCGCTATCTGCTCTGCCCGGCGCGAGGCTATACGCTGCCGCGATTCTTCGGCGGCGGCCTGCGCTTTGGGAATGGTGGCCGCAAGGGCGCTGATCTGCCCCTGCAATTCCACTACCCGTTGCTGCAGGCCAAGGTATTCCATCTTGGAAAAGTTGTTGCGCTGTACAAGGGCGTACGCCGTGTCACGCTGTTCGATAGACAGGGCAAGGCTGCGGTCCAGCTGCACCTTGCGCGCCGTTTGTTCTTCCACATCGTGCATGCGCTGGGTGTATTGCGATTCCAGCACTTCAATCTCGGCATTGAGCTGCACGCGCCGGGCCTGATACGCATTTTCCTGATCCTGAATGATCTGCCGGGCGCGAACCAGCGTGCTTTCGTCCAATTTGCGCCCGATAAGCTTACTGGCCCATGCTTCAAGATGTTCTGGAAATACGGGAGTTTCTCCCTTGATTTCAGCTTCCAGCCTAATGATGGCCATGCTGTTTTCCATAGCCTTGTTCACTGCGTCTCTATAGGCGCTTTCGGCCATTTCATTGTCCAGCTGGGCCAGAATCGCCCCTTTGTCCACAATCTGCCCTTCGTGAACAAGAACCGCGCGCAAGATGCCGCCTTCAAGATTCTGAATGGTCTGTGTGCGCTGCGAGCCAACAACCGTGCCTTCCGCGTGGGTTACTTCGTCCACGCTGGCAAAGGCCGCCCAGATAAGCAGACACAAAAACATTACGGCAACACTGATGGAAAGCGCGCGCACTCCAAAGCGCGGGCGTCGCGCCAAGGCCGCATCCACCTCGCTGGCGAACTGGATGTCATCGGGCGTCAGGCCGTTGAGAGGGGCATCCATAGCGGCAAAAAGACCAGGATTGCTCTGCGGTTGGCCGGGAGCTTTTGGCTCGCCCCCACCTCGCAGGCGCTCCATTGTTTCTGCAACAGACTGACGCAGGCTCTTGTCGGGCTTCTGTTCATGATCGCCACCCAGCAAAAGCTCCCTCAAAAAAGCCTTGGGGCCGCTTTCTTCCGCTTTTTCAGTCCGTTGTCCTTCTGGCCCCAATGGCTGAAAATCCTTTTCTCCGGGCTCTTGCCCCGGCAGCAAGGGGGCGAAATCTGCACTGCCTCCAATCGCATTCGTTTGGGTGGCGTCAGAGCCGGGAGACGTCAACTGGCCCATTTGGGCGTCGCCTTCTGACCCTACGCCAGGCATCGCAGGCATAAAACTGCCCTGCGAGGGCGCGCCCACGCCACCGAAAGGCGGAGCCTGGCCAGGAAGGTGCGGCAGAAAATCGCTGCCAACCCCTCCGTTGAAGAAAGCGCTGAAATCCGGCTGCTGCAACGTCTGACCAGAAGCAGGGGGTGGAGAAGCCGGTATCCGGGTTTCAGCCTGAGCTCCACCGGAGACAGTTTCCACTGCTTGCGGCTGCTCCGCAGAAGAGGAAGTGTTTTCCACAGTGTCTTTATTTTGTGGTGTCAGCTGCATATCACGCATTCCCCGCTAACCGATGCGCCTCAGCGCCTTGTTCAGACCTTGCCGCTGCAACGCTTTGTTTTGAACGGTCACGCAAGCTTTGCAGTACGGCGTCACGCGGGCCGTCCATCTTGATCTGGCCGTTTTCCATAACAATCAGGCGCTCAACAATACGGAGCATGGACAGACGGTGCGTTACAAGCACCACAGTGCGGCCCTGCATGACCGAGAACAGACGTTTTTGCAGCATCAGCTCCGAGTCGGTGTCCATATTGCTTGTGGGTTCGTCCAAAAGCAGAACCTCAGGATCGCGCACCAACGCTCGTGCCAGCGCAACAGCCTGTCGCTGCCCACCGGAAAGGGCCTTTCCCTGTTCGCCCACCTGAGCGGCGAATCCGGCAGGATTGTTGCGTAAAAAGTCTGTTACGCCAGCCAGGGCCGCTGCCCGCAAAATCAGGTGGTCGTTGATGGTAGGATCGCCCAGGGCGATATTGTCGCGAATACTGCCATAGAACAGCACCACATCCTGCGGCAAAACGCCCACCCTGCCCCGCAAGTCAGTACTGGGGATCTGGCGGATGTCCACATCACCAAACTTCACAGCGCCTTCCTTGGGTTGGTAAAGGCCGATAAGCAACTTGGACAGCGTGCTTTTTCCCGACCCCATGGGGCCAATGATGCCTACGCGCTCGCCGGGCTCAATGCGCAGCGACACGCGGTCAAGGGCCAGTCTTTCCTGGTGTGGATACGCAAAAGAAACGCTTTCCATCGTGAAGGAAGGCCGAAGCATGCCAAAATCCATGCAGGTCTTTTCCACCTGATTTTCAGAAGGCAGCATCATAAGCATATCCAGAGCCTTGAGCGTCACATGAGAATTCTGCAAGCGCGTGAGCAACGAGGCCATCTGCAACAGCGGAGCCATTGTGCGGCCCACCAGAATATTGCAGCCGATAAGCGCGCCCATCGTCATAAGCCCTTCAGATATACGGTATACGCCCCACACGATCATGGCCACGGTCACCAATTGTGTGATGAGCATGGATGCTGTGACTGCCAGGTTGTTATACTTGCGGGCTTCACTGTTGGATTGGGCAGAAAGCCCCACAACTGATTCCCAGAGCTTCTGCATGCGGCTTTCGGCCATGCAGGACTTGAGGGTTTCAAGACCGCCCACAATTTCCACCAGCAGAGCATTTTTCTGCATATTCTGCTTGTAGCTGGCCTCGGCGCTGCGGCGCGAACGGTGCTGTAGCAGAAAGCCCAAGCCCAGCATGAGCGGCATGGCCGCCAGTGGTAAAAAGACTATCGGTCCGCCGATAAAGCCGATAAGCAGCAGAAAAATGACAAGGAAGGGCAGGTCGATACAAGCCAGCAAGCTTGAGGAGCTGAAAAATTCACGCAGCTGTTCAAATTCGCGCAGATTGTTTACCAGAGCGCCCGTAGATTCCGGCTTGGCATCCATACGCATCGAAAGAACTTTTTCTACCAGCGAGCTTGAAAGCACAATATCCGCGTTACGTCCGGCCACGTCCACAAAGTGCGTGCGCAGCGACGAAAGCAGAAAGTTGAACAGGTAGATAATAAGAATGCCTATGGCCAAAACCCACAGAGTTTCAATGGCGTTGTTGGGTACCACGCGGTCATAGACGTTCATGACAAAAAGCGGGCTGCCCACGGCGATCAGGTTGATGACCACACTAGCCAGAGCAACATGGCGGTAAATGGGCGCATAATACCGCAGCACATCCCAGAACCAGCGTTTGCCGTGGGCGATGCTCAGTCTTTCTGCCCGGTCGTCGGGCGCGGCCTCTACGGCAGCAAAAATGGTATAGCCCGAGTACTCCGGCTTGAGGTCGTCAAGCAGCACTGTTTGGGCTGTTTCACTGGTTTCAGGAAAAATGACTTCAGCTTTTCCGTCACGAATGGATGTCACCACGCAGGAGCGGTCGCGCGTCAACAGAAGGATGCAGGGCAACACCAGGGCAGGAATTTCCTCAAGCTCGGGGCGAAAAACAATGCGCCCTGAAAGACCAGCCTTGCGCGCCGCCCTCAGGCAGGCCTGCGGCGTCACCTTGCTGCCCGTCAACCCTGCCATGAGAAACTGCGGGCTTACTACCTTGCCGCGAAGACGCAGCAACACGGCAAGACTGCGTAACAAACCCGGCATAAAATCCACGTCTGAAGGACGCAGTGGCCCCATGTTGCGTTCTTTTTCAGCCTGCCCCCCGTTTATGGCGGCCTCGTGCCGCGCAGCGTGGGCTATGGCATCCATAGCAGCTTGCCCAACCTGACTGGAAACGCCAGCCGCAGGCCCTGCGGGCCTGTTTTCGGGGGCAGAAGCCGGCGATTCGCTGCCGCCGTGGGCTGGAACAGAACCATCGGCAGACATCGGGCTGTTTACGCCATTTGATGCCGTCGGGGCAAACGGCATCTCCTGAGGATGCACCTGTTGGGGTGCGGAAGCTGACTGCGGCGCTTGCGGCGGCAATGGCCCTTGCGAAGAAGTTTGCGAGGGCATCTGCTGCGGCGTCTGCGAGGGCACCTGCTGCGCCGTATGGGGGGACGTATGGGGAGCAGGCACAGGTGCTTGCCCAGCTTCGGCAGCATGCTGGACAACCGCTTCGCCTGCATCTCTGACATCGCCAGCATTGGCGGCATTTTGTCCACCGTTGCCGAGCACAATTCTGCCCCCCGGCTTAAGCGGCATGGCTCCGTGCAATGGTGTGCCCCCGCCTGCGAAACCCGCTGGCTGCTTTTGTTGCAGATCAGACTGCTGCACTGGAGGCTGCAATACCGTTGCCCGGCTGACGTTCTGGCTTTCGCCAGGATTCGCAGCATCGTCGAGGACAGAAGAGACAGGAGTTTGCCCCTGGGCAGAATCGCCCAGTTGGTCTTTATGAGGAGCGTTTTCGGACGCTCCTGAACCCCCTGCAGAAACGCCGCCACTGTTTGCAGCTGTTTCGTCAGAGGTATTTTCTATAAAATTTGTGTTCTTGGGTTGTTCCATGATATTCCCGTTGCTATAGCGCCGGGGCAGAAACCCCTTGCAGATGGGCGGGAGTGTGGATCGGAAAACAGAATCGTTTACCGGGCATATAGCCGAATCACCTGAAATTAGGCGATCTTCCGCCATATGAAAAATACAATACTGCGGCCCGGTTGCCAAGCCTTTTGGCTATCCGAATCAGCGGAAGGGACAGAAGAAATTCTGTATTGAAAGGCCAAATGTTATACCCCGGCGTGCAGACCACGCCGGGGTATAACAGCCTCTTAATCGAACCAGCCGGGAGCGAATTCTTCGCGGGGGTCTGCAGCGTCCTTGGGCGGATTCTGCGCAAGAGGTCCAGTATTGATGGACATCTGCGGCAGAAGGTTACCGGAAAGAGCGCTCAAACGATATGCTCCTACCAGAATGTTGCCTCGAGCGGTTTCAGCCTGGGTAGAAGAGTTGAAAAGTTCACTTTCAGTATCCAGCACGTCCAAAATACTGCGCTTGCCAATCTGGAACTGCTCAATATAGGCCGAACGGGTATACTTGCTGTATTCTACAGCCTTGCTGTAGTGTGAAAACTGTTCCTGGGCCGCCTGATAGTTGGTCCAGGTGCTTTCGATATCCAGCTTGAGTTCGTCAATGAAGTCGTACATCACCTGACGGCTTTGGCGAATGCGCGCCGAAGCCGCACGGCGCTCAGCCAGGTCGGCTCCGCTGTTGAAGATATTCCAGCGCACGACGCCAAGAACGTCAAAGCTGTATATCCAGCGGTCACTGGCGCCGCCACGGTCTGTGTAGTTGGGGCCAGCCTCAAGATTCAGGGTAGGATAAAAGGCCGAATCAGCCAATTCGCGTTCGCCGCGTGCGGCACGAATATCCTGCATGTAAGCGGCCAGCTTGGGATTGCTTTGCTCAGCCTGCGTCAGCACGGCATCGGGGCCCTGATACAGCTCAGGGGGCATGGTCACAGGAGCCAGCTTGCCCGTCGCGGGCAGGCCCGTAAGGCGGGTATACCGTTCTTCAGCTACCAGCAGGGCGGCCTTGGCTTCAGAAAGGCTCGACAGCGCGCGTTGCAGGCGCGAACGGGCCTGCGTAACGTCTGCCGCTGTATCTGCACCAAGGTTGGCCCTTTCCTGCGCCTGATTAACCAGCGCCTTGTGCTGCGTAACGTTCATTTCAGCTAAAGAAAGGATTTTTCTGCGCCGCAGTACGTCGATGTGCGAGATAATTCCCTCAAGCGACATAGAAGTAGCGGTATCAAAAACGCGGTGCTTCACAGACTCAAGAGTTGATTTCGCAGTACGAACACGCGATCTGGTGGCAAAGCCGTCCCAGATGGGCTGCACAAGCTGGGCACTTACGCCAGCGAGGCCCCACATCTGTGTGTCCAGGTCTCTGCCGCGTGTGCTTGAATCGCTCAACACACTGCCACCGGCGCGACCGGTAACGTCAACACGCGGGCCAAAACCAGCCTTGGCGCGGTCAACTTCATGCTCAAGCACGTTACGGTTTTCCTGCATACCGCGCAAAGCCCTGTTAGTGCGCAGCACTCCATAAACGGAATCTTCCACAGTAATGGCCTGCCCTGCCGGGGGAAGAGGATACGTCTGTTCCGCTGCGGTCGCAGCAGCAGGCACCAGCAGGACCAAAGTCAGAAGGTATGATAGATATTGTTTCACGGTTCACTCCCTAAACTGGAAATCCACACCGTCGAGCAGATCTCCGCTCTGTCAGCATACCGGCCAGAATGGCCCACATTATGAACTCTATCGCCCTGAAGCTCATTTTCATAACGGCATGCCTTAAGACGATCAGTCAGATACCCGGATTAGGGGTATCCTGCAAGCTCTTTGGCATTACGTTATTCGAGCTATCTCTTTTTTGCACATTTTACTGCAATGTCACAGCGGACGGTTACGTCTGTTTTGGAAATACTCAACCATAATACCTGAAGCATAAAGACTGTAAACAGTTAGCAATAGCTGGAACATAAAAGCAAGAGGCTTCAACCCCTTAACAACAAGCAATCTATCACAACAAGCTAGAATCATTGATAATATAATTAAATAATTTTTTTATATGAATACACATATTGCATAAAAAAACGTTCTCTTAGAGCAATTTCACGCTGAAACAGCTCGGCGGCTGGACGAGCAGACGCCTCTGTGGAGCAGTAAACGCAGCTTCAACCGCAGCCCGCAGGGTTTGCCCGAACTGTTTATGGGGGGGGACAGCATCTCTACACATACTCCAAGCGTTGTGACACAGGGAATTACGTTTGACTAAAGCACGCGTACCGACTCCGCATACTCCATGCAATCGCTGTCGTCATCCATACGCCCTTCGGGCCCGTCAGCTGTTGCCGTGTCTGCGGCTTACAGTTAATGACAGCGATTCTTTGGAGCAATATTTCCGCGAACTCGTTGCCATTTTTATTCGTAATTTCTGCGTCGCAACGGCTGAAGCAGCCACTGCCACGAAAACAGCACGACTCTTTATTGGCGCGGCTAAAAGGTGCAACGGGTATGTCTCAAACGTTGAGGGCATGTCTCCGCAAAGGATATCTGCTTTTTAGAGATGCAGACGGCTCTTTTTATCACCTGACCATGCTCTGCTCAGTAACTATGCAATTCCCTTGCCAGAATGCAAAAATAAAAAACTTATAATTACAGCGCCCTGCGTTAATAACATACCGCTGGGCGCTGTAATTTTTCTGACAAAGGCTCATTTGCCAGCGTCAAAGCTCAAGCGCAATGCCAAAGTTACGCTCCTGATGCTGCGAACCGTTCCGCAAAAAACAATCTGAAGCAAACTGGCCTTGAAAAAGTTAAATGCTTTAGAAGCTGTAGTTCAGCTCTTCAAAGAAAGCCTTGGGATGCGCACATGCGGGGCACATGTCGGGAGCATGATCGCCGTCCACAAGACAGCCGCAGTTGAGACAGCGCCACACCGTGGGCTTGGAACGCATGAACATGCGGCCTTCCTTGATGTCGCTGGCAAGCTTCAAAAAGCGCTTTTCGTGGTAAGCTTCGGCCACGGCGATATGGCGCATAACAAAGGCCACTTCCGAAAAGCCTTCTTTTTCAGCGGTAGCAGCCATAGAGGGATACATTTCCGTATGCTCGTAGTTTTCGCCCTGGGCTGACGCCAGCAGGTTGGCTTCACTGCCTGCAAGCACGCCAGCGGGATACGCGGCCTGAATTTCGACCTCGCCACCTTCAAGAAACTTGAACAGGCGTTTCGCGTGTTCCTTTTCCTGAGCGGCAGTTTCAAGAAAGATTTCCTGCACCAGCACGAAACCGTCTTTTTTGGCTATGGCGGAGAAAAAGTCATAACGGTTGCGGGCCTGAGATTCACCGGCAAAAGCTGTAAGAATATTTTTTTCGGTCTGGCTACCCTTCAGCGTTTTCATCACGTTCTCTCCTTAAACATGCGGACATGTTTTTCAAGTTTGTAAATCGACGAGAAATAAAAGAGGACAGCCATTGCCATCCCCTTTTTTAAGCATATAAATGATATCGGTTACTGTCAAGAAATTAGGCTGACTGCTCCGCTGCGGCGAGTTGCGCTTCCAGAGCCGATATCTGGGCCTGAAGGGCATTCATTTTGCTGTTAACTCCAGCATCCGTCGCGCCGCCGCTCACCTGGCTGGCAAGGCTGGTCAGCTGGCTTTTGAGAGATTCAATCTGCTTCTTGATGCTCTCAACTGTATTGGAACCGCCGGATCCGCCACCGGCTCCGGATACGCCCCCAGCGGCACTTGTTGTGTCAGAAGACTCACCAGACTCTCCGCCGGAAAGCCCTTCTACAGAAGCCTGAGAAGAGGTACTGGTTTCAGATTCGTCAGAAGTTGAAGTGGTGTACTTGCCCAGCTTTTCCGCAAAAAGCGCCTTGGCTTTTTCGGAAATACTCACAGTATCACCGGAATCTCCCTTGGAAGAGGAGTCGCCTGTTTTGGTGCTGCCGCTATTGATGCTCCAAATTTCATCAATGCTCGAAAGGCCGCTGACGCCGTTTGTGCTGGACACGCTCATAATTACTCCTTCAGTGCCGGACACCGGGAAATTATTGCTCCCTACTCCGTTCGGAAAAACAGCAAAAAATATGCCAGCTGAAAACAGGAAAAACTTGCCTGCCACGGTCATTTTCAGGCCGTCTTTACAGGCGTGATCTCCTGTGGCAGCGTTGATGCATGTCTGAAAAAAAAGCGGTTTCGCTACGCTCTCACCTCAAGGCCCAAACCCTTCCAGTCAGGGTTTTCATGCAACTGTCTGACGGCACAAAGCTTACGGCTACGGTTCGGTGCTCTTCGCGTGCCAAACACACACGCATATCCCTCGACGCTCACGGGCGTCTGACACTCACTGCGCCAGAAGGCATGTCCTCTGCGTTGCTGGAGCAAAGTCTGCCCCAGTTTTTACCCTGGCTCGAACGCGCATGGAAAAAATACAAGGCCCTGGCCCCAAGCGAACAGCTGCCCCACTCCATTGAACTGCCCCTGGCCGGATTGACGTTAGCGGTACAACCCGGAGGAGACCTCACTACAGGCAAACTGGCTGCGGCCCGCCACCACGAAAACAGATTTTCCCTGCTCATGCGGCAGGGCACACAACGGCTGCTGTTGGTACAAGATTCTGGCTATCTGCGTCTGTTCGGCCCGGTGGACAACACCAGTCTGTGCGCCCAGGCCTTACGGCAATGGTGCCGCCACATGGCAGAAGCCATGCTGCCAGCCTATCTGGAGGATCTGGCACGGCAAGGGGGCTTTGGGCTTGAAAAAGTCAGCGTGCGAGATCAGCGTTCACGCTGGGGCAGTTGTGCCCGTTCGCGGCGAACCGGCAATAGCAAAGGAAAGGGGAAAAGCAGAGCCTCGGCTGAGAGCGGCGCAGTACACCACGCCTCCTCCCAGACAGGTAGCAGAGCCGGGCGATGGGCAGGAAATATTATGCGTCTGTTCTCCGGCAAGGCTGAAGCCAGCGCTGGCGAACGTAGCTCGTATGAGACGATGCAACAGAACAGCAATCTTGCCGGGCAAATGACTAATCAGCCCGTTGGGCGAATCAGCCTCAACTGGCGGGCGGTACTGCTTCCCCTGCCGCTTCTGGAGCACTTGTGCTGGCACGAGCTGTGCCACCTGCGCCACATGGATCACTCCGCAGCGTACAGGGCGGAACTTGCCCGCTACTCGCCACATTGGCCTGAACAGGAGAAAGCTCTCAACAACGCATGGCGTACCTTGCCCTGGTGGGCATTGCCCGGCCAGAACGCGCCAACCGATGACGAGCAGGACAATAGCTGATTCCCCGGCCTGAAAATCCAAGGGCATAGCACGGTATGCGACTGCTCTACGGCGCGGCACCCTTGCCGCCCGTTTTCACCACCATGCGGATATTGTGCGGCTTCATGACTTCGCTGCTTCGAGGCTGTTTCTAAACAACGGTACTGGCTAGGGACTGTTCCTAAATAAATGATTTTGCGCCAAGGGCAAGAAAAAAGGCCTTTTTTACGGGGGAAGTGCACTCTCACGGTACACGACTAGAGTAAAAGCGGCCTTTTAGCGCAGCAAGTTGGACAAAAGAATTATTTAGAGAAGCCCCTAGGGCTTGAGGTCGCCCATTGAGTTGGCTCGCCCTGCCAGCACGATGGTATCGCCCTTTTGCAGCACCGTCATGGCCGGGGGCACGAAGTTGAAGGAATGCTCTCCCACGGGGCGTATGCCCAACACCATAACATTGAAGCGCTGCATCAGATTGAGATCAATAAGGGTTCGCCCGTGCCACTCGTCCACCTTCAACTCCTGAATGGCTATGCCGCCATATTTGGGAATAAGGTCCAGCATGCCAGGGTAGGTAAGCTGGTGAGCGGCCATAACAGCGGCCTCCATTTCTGGCACGAGAGCGCGGTTTACGCGCAGACGTTGCAGAATCTTGCGGTGTTCTTCGTTGGAAGCCTTGACCCATATCTTGGGGCCGCCCAGTTCCTGCACATTCAGGGTGATGCTGAGGGATTGCTCAACACTCTGCCCCACACTGATGACCACCCAGTCCAAATCCTGCACATGCAGTGACCGCAGCACAGCAATATTGGTGGCATCGGCCTTGTATACGGAGTTCAACGCCTCTTCGGCCCGCTGAACCCGCGCGTCAGACATGTCTATGCCTACCACCGTATGCCCCAGCGAAACCAGGGTGGTGGCCATGCGCAGCCCGAACTTGCCCAGGCCGATAACGCCGATCTCTTGTTTTTTCTCCGCCATATATTTCTCACAATGACGCATCCGCCACTGCCGGAAACGCCTTTATGCCGGGCAGGGTCTCAAAAGCCGTGTCCAGCCGTCTTTTGTACAAAATCCGCCGCAGAACGGCAGTAATATCCTGTCTTCAATCAACAATAAAAAGAAGCGCCCAGGCGGCCCGCTACAGTAAAATATTTGCTTTGCCCCAAGCGGATCATAAATACGCACATCCGAAGCAGGCAGGGGCACGCCGGGATTAACCGATAGGCAGCTGGGCTTCCGCCACGGTGTATGCCTTGCGCGGTTGAAGGCTTTGCACAGCCATAAGCAAGCTCAACAGGCCGACGCGCCCCGCAAACATGTTGATGATGATAATCCCCTTGCCTTCAGAGCTGAGTTCTGAAGTAAGGTTCAGCGTAAGACCAACAGTGCCAAGGGCAGAGACTTCTTCAAACAAAATGCGCAAAAACGAGGGTTCGCCCGATATTGTTCCGTGCAGTATGCCATATTCCGTAATGCTGAGCAAAAATGTGGAGAACCCTACAAGCATGGAATAAAGAAAGAACAGGGTCAGCGCGCGGGTCACGTTCTCTCGTGGCACCCCCCGGCCTTCCAGCACAATCTGCCTGTCGCCTCTGAACTGTGCCGCAATATAGCCAACCAACACCCGAAACGTCACCACCTTGATGCCGCCAGCGCAGGAGCCGGGGCTGCCCCCCACAAACATGAGCGCCATAAGTATCAGCAAGGTGGCTTCGCTGAGGCTGTTCATATTTACTGTATTGAAGCCTGCCGTGCGCGCCACCGCTGCCTGAAAGAACGCGGTCAGGGCCAGATCAAATCCTTCGCCAAGCTCATGCTCGTTGCCAATGCGCCAGAACTCGATGGCAAAGCCCATAGCTGCGCCCACAATTATCAAAAAAGCGCTGGTCTTCAATACCAGACGGCTGAAACGGCTGAACTTCCGCACCGGCACACCCATACGGCCTCCGGTGACGATGCCGAGCGCTTCGCGCAGCACACCAAAACCAATGCTGCCCAGAAAAACGCTGACCGTAATAATGCAGTTCAGCACCACATCGTCGCGAAAATTCATGAGGCTGTTGGGGCTAAGAGAAAATCCCGCGTTGCAGAAGGCAGAAACCGCATGAAAAACCGCGCTGAACGGATAAAAAAATACAGGATCATGCCAGTACAGCAAAGCTGCGGTAACGGCCTCAATGCTGAACACAAGGGCCAGCACCTGTAAGAGGAAAGACTTGAGGTTGAAGTTGTCGCCCAGCAGTTCCTGGCTTACGGCCTCGCGGCTGGTAAAGGGCACATGATTACGCCAGAGCAAAAAGATTATGCTCGTATAGGTCATGATCCCAAGACCGCCCAACTGCACAAGCAGAAGCACCACCGTTGTGCCAAAAGGACTGAGCACAACGCTTATATCAACAGGGGTAAGCCCCGTAACACATACGGCAGACGTTGATAGAAAGGCAGCGTCAATCAAACTGAGGCTCTGCCCTTCCTGCCAGCTTGCGGGGGCGTACAGCAAGGCTGCGCCAACGATAATAACCGCCAGGAATGACAATACGGGCCAGGTGAGGGGACTGAAGAAACGGTTCCTCTGCATTCCACCCATGTAAGCCAGGAGTGGCGGGATTGCAAGACTGATAATGCCCGAAAGACATTGGATGCTCCCATCGTTGAAGATAACGCCCGGCAGACCACGCTCAATGGACAGAACGGTGGATACTGCCAGAGAGACAATGCCAAACGAGACTGTCAGACGGTACTGCCAAACGATAATGCCAGACAAATATCGCGGGCGGATAATATATGAAAGGCAAGCGTGCGCGGCAAAACACCTTGCCATACCACAATCAGCCCTTAATCATGCGCAACAGAGCATTCCATACTTAAACGGCAGCAGCGCCTTGGATGCTTATTCATAGGCGGCAAGACACTATTTACAGACGCATGCGTCAGGCGTACACTCATTGCCGAGCTAGGGGATCCGTGCGGGCAACCGCTGCACGGCTGAGAGTGGGAAAACCCAGACCCTATGAACCTGACGCAGTTCGCACTGCCGGAGGGAAGCCGCAGCCACAAGCTCTTCTGCCGCTTGTGGTTTTTTTTGCGCCCTGCGTCGCAACCCGCGAGGCACACATGTCTACCACGCTTTGTTCACAAAACGCCGCTCTGCGCGGCCTGCTGGACACGCATCTTGCCGCTTTGGCTGCCGAAGAAGGTCTTACGCCCGAGACCATCATCGCCGGCCTTGAAGCAGGCACAATGGTGCTGCTTGGCAATCCTGCGCATGCCGGTCTGAAGCCCATTCTTGTGGGGCAGCCAGCCAAGGTCAAGGTCAACGCCAACATTGGCACATCTCCCTTGAACAACTGCCCCAGCACAGAAGAGCGCAAAATTCACGCCGCTCTGGATGCCGGGGCAGACACGGTGATGGATCTTTCCATCGCCGGAGATCTCGACGCCCTGCGTCTGGGCATGCTGGCAGCCTGCCCCCGCCCTCTGGGCACTGTGCCGCTCTATGCCGTGGGCCAGCAGATACTTGATGCAGACCGCGAAATCGCCAGCATGAATCCTGATGACCTTTTTGACGAAATAGCCAAACAGGCCGCACAGGGCGTGGACTTTGTCACCGTGCATTGTGGTCTTTCGCGGCGTGGGGCCGAAATGGCCGTTAAAAACAACCGCGTTCTTGGCATTGTTTCACGCGGAGGCTCCATGCTGGCCCGCTGGATGCTGGAAAACAACCGCGAAAACCCCCTGCTGGAGTATTTTGACCGCCTGCTGGACATCTGCCGTCCCTACAACGTCACGCTGTCCCTTGGCGACGGCCTGCGCCCCGGCGCAGGTGTCGACGCGGGCGACGCCGCCCAGTGGGAAGAAGTCATCAATCTGGGCCGTCTTGCCAAATACGCCCTTGAACGCGGCGTACAGTGCATGATTGAAGGGCCGGGGCATGTGCCGCTCAATCAGGTGCGTACCCAGATTCAGGGCATCAAGCGCCTGACCAACAACGCGCCGCTGTATGTGCTTGGCCCCCTGTGCTGCGACAGCGCGCCCGGCTATGACCACATTGCAGGCGCCATTGGCGGTGCTTTGGGCGTTGAGGCTGGCGTGGACTTTCTCTGCTACCTCACCCCCGCCGAACACCTTACGCTGCCTGACGAAGCCGACGTGCGGGCGGGCGTTATGGCCTCGCGCGTAGCGGCCCAGGTGGGCGAAACAGCCCTGGGACGCCCCCACGCCGTTGCCCGCGAAGCAGCTATGAACGCTGCCCGCAAGGCTCTGGACTGGGAGGGCATGTCCAAGGCTGCCCTTGATCCTCAAATGCTTGAAAAACGCCGCGAAGATCACAAGACTGAAGAAGTATGCGCCATGTGCGGCAAATTCTGCTCGGTCAAGATGCTTCGGGATCATTAAACCGATTTCATTTTGAGATCCTTTGTGGGGAGGAGCCTTTTTAAAAGGGCTCTTCCCCACATCCAATTGTAGCGTTGCTTCAGTCCAGTGACAAAGCCACCTGGTCTGAAACTGTGTTTCCGGGGCAGTGCCCGCCGGGCTCTGCGCCACCAACATAAAACGCCTCTGCGGGCCTATGTTTTACAGGCCAGCACCAAACAACATCAAGCCGGGCCGACAAGATGCTGAATAAATGCTGCAACACCGGGCAGATATCTGCTTTCATTTTTCCACAGCTCTGCAGCGCAGTCTTGATCCCAGTATTTCTTGACTCCGTATGTCCCTGCATATATGCCTCAGCCTTGCCTGCATCCGTGGCAGGCGTGCCATTCCTTTTGCCCGGCGCAACCCGGCATGCGGACGCAATATGAACGTACCTGTTCCTGTGGCCACCGTGGGCCTTTTGTTCTTTTCCAATGTTTTCATGACCTTTGCGTGGTACGGCCACCTGCGCTACAAAGGTGCGGCCCTGCCCATAGTCATTCTGGTCAGCTGGGGGCTGGCTTTTTTTGAATACGTACTGCAAGTGCCTGCCAACCGCATTGGTTACGGACATTTTTCAGCAGCGGAATTGAAAACCATTCAAGAGGTCATTTCCCTGACCGTGTTCATGTTTTTCTCTGCTTTTTGGCTGCACGAACCCTTGCGCTGGAATCATGCGGTGGGCTTTGGCCTTATAGTACTGGCCGCGTGGATTATCTTTAAGGAGTGGTAGATATGGAATTCGGCCTCATCGCCCTGGTGGCAGGCATTGCTGCCGCATTTGCCGGGGGCTTTATTGATGCCATTGCCGGAGGAGGCGGCCTTGTGACCATGCCCGCCCTGCTGCTCACGGGCGTGCCGCCGCATATGGCTCTGGGAGCCAACAAATTCAGCGCCTGCCTGGGCACCTGCGTAGCCCTGGGCAACTTCGCGCGCAGCCGCCTTGTGCTTTGGCGTGTGGCCCTGATCGGGCTGGCGTTTTCTCTTTTAGGCTCCTGGGCAGGAGCGCGTCTGGCGCTGCATGTGGAGCCAGCCCTGCTGGGCAAAATTCTTGTTGGCCTTCTGCCCGTGGGCATGTGCGCAACGCTCATGCCGCGCAAGGAAAGAGCTGGCACAGCTGAAGACATGACCCTGTATGGCCCGCGCCTCTGGCTGCTGACACCAATGGTCTGCCTTCTTATCGGCGCGTATGACGGATTTTTCGGCCCTGGCACTGGCAGTTTTCTGATTCTCGCTTTCCACTGGATTTTACGCATGGGCCTGATGGAGGCATCGGCAACGTCCAAGGTGCTCAATCTGGCGTCCAATTTTGCAGGACTGATGGTCTTTATGATCAACGGCGTGGTTGTCTGGAGCCTGGCCCTGCCTATGGCCGTGGCCTGCTGCATGGGCAACTGGCTTGGCAGCCGTTTGGCCATTCGTGTCGGCCCCGCCGCAGTGCGCCGCTTCCTGATGGTTTCGCTCAGCCTGTTGCTGCTTACCCTTGTGTGGCAATATTTTCTGATGCCTCTCATACGGTAGCAGAACAGCTTTACTGCGCGAGTGTGCAGCGCGGCGCAACGCGCGTGGATTCAGCCGGAAAATGTAATTTCGGCTGAATGACAACTTTGAAATGTAAAGAATTTCGAAGTTAATCTGCTCTAAAAGGTGCCCCAAACATTCGGCAAGGGCAGCATACGCAAGGCAGACAACCAGAAAACCGTAGTGCACCCCTCCGGCAACAGAAAATAAACTTCCCTGTCTGAAAAGCAGGCAGCCCCAAATGACAAGGTCCACGCCTAGGCGTGGGCCTTGTCATTCAATCATGATACGCCATTATGGAGTTTGCTTCAGGGCGTCACGGGCCTTTTCAGCTTCACGCAGTTCGCCCTGCGCTTCTGTCAGCTTCTGCTTGCGCTTCTCTATCTTTTTCTGCCCGTCACCCTTGGCAACGGCCTTGTCCAGTTCATCCTGACGTTCTGCTACCTTTTCCTGCTTTTCAAACACCTTCACTTCAGCTTCGGACAGTTCGTTTTCATCCGTGCACCAGGTGCGTACCTTTTCCAACGCACGCTCAAGCCCTGCCGCCTTGCCTGTGTTGTTGTGCTGTTTGGCAATTGCCAGCTGTTTTTCCAATTGAGCAATTTTATTGCCGCAAATGCTCTCTGCCTGTGCAGCCTGCGCGAATGTGCTCATCATTATTGCGCAAACAAACATGCACGCAATTTTTATCATATTTTTGATCATGTAGCACCTCTCTTATTATAAAACATCTTTTGAATATGTGCTTTATGAAGACCTGTTTTGCATATCATATTTTACCACAAGTCTGCATTACAGGATAAAAACACTTTATCCCTTGCCCGCTTATTAGCACCACTGTATGTTTGTTGTAAATTGGCCGCTGAGCGGCCATAACCTTGCAGATCGGGAGCCATTATGCGCGCGCTTATTCTTTCACTCACACTGGTTCTGATTCTGGGCCTGGGCACGGCCCATTCCGCGCCTGTCAAAACCCACCTTCCCGGCGATCTGACGCTGGAAGAGGCTCAAACCATCCTCACCGCAGCTTTGCACAAGGCAAAAAACATTGGAATTCCAATGAACATTGCCCTTGTGGACGCAGGGGGAAACCTCAAAATCTTTGCACGCGAGGACGGGGCTTTTCTTGGCAGCATAGACATTGCGAAAAAGAAGGCCATAACTGCACGCTTTTTCAACATGCCCACATCTGAATTTGGGGCAGCCGCTCAGCCGGGTAAAGAACTGTTCGGCATTGAGGCAACCAATGACGGACTTGTGATTTTCGGCGGCGGCGAGTTGCTGGTGCGCGATGGCGTCATAATCGGGGCCATTGGCGTGAGCGGCGGAAGCGTTATGGAAGATACTGCGGTGGCCAAGGCAGGAGCGACGGCACTGCAAGCATCATCAACATCATTCAAAAAATCCTTTTAGAAGTCATATGTTAGCATAACTGTAAATGCCAAGCGATGCGAACTTGCAATGGCCTTACGGCTGTTGAGAATAGCCTGCGGCCAACAGCACAGCGGTTAAAAACCAGGCAACATAGCCAGCCAAAACTAATCCGCGCTTTCCGTACAACAAAACGGAAAGCGCGTTTTGACAGGTGCGGCTAGTTTATAAGCTCAATATAATAACTTTGGTTGGCCTTGACTGGCAGCTCAAACTCAACAGCGTATTTGACCTGAGGTTCACCGTCTGTGCGGGCTTTACCCATAACAACGGTTGCCACGCATTTGCAGGAATCCTTGTTGGCGCTGGTGGTTTTAAACCCTTCGATGTCAATGCCCATATCCTTTATGCCAATTTCTTGAGAATAGGCCTGCATGACTTTTTTGACATAGTCCTTGCCTTCTCTGGAATCGCACTCGGGACCAGAATTGCATGCCGATACGAACAAGGCCAGAATGACCGCCGCCAGGATTTTCACTTTACGCATAGGAAGCTCCTTTATTACTGCATTGCATGGCGTGGAACCTATTTTCGCTAACGGTTACTGGTTCCGAACAATAAATCTATGACAAATATCCTGTAGCAGGTCAAACCCCATTGTCCCCACAGGCATTTGCGTCACAAAGTAGCCCTGCACACTAGCAATTTAGAGCATATATGGCCCCGCCCTATGGTCAAGGGAAAATAGACTTTGGAAATTCGTTCGGATGCTCGCATATATACGGCGTCAGCCTAGTATGGCAGCG